>NZ_JAXMOX010000193.1:0-8775 GCF_034669605.1 Leisingera sp. | reverse complement strand
GCGCCCCCACGCCCAAGGCTGCCAAGGCGGACCGGCGCGGCCGGGGCGCCTGCAGGCGCGGGAGCGTGCTGGTCAGCCAAGGTAGAGAAGGCCTGCGTGTGGTTCATCTAGCCGGGCCAGGCTCCTTTCAGCCCTTCCAGCGTCATGCGGGCATGGTCCGCCAAGGTGACCGGCAGCGCCTGCGCCCCCAAAGCGGCGGCATAGAGCGCCTGCTGAGACGGCTCGGCGATCAAGGCCAGGTTCTGGCCCAGCCAGTAGGGCCGGGCGGCTGCCAGCTCGGCGCCCAGAAAATACCCCCAAATCTGCGCCCGTGCCGTTTCTGCAGGCAGTTGCCCCAGCCCAGCGGCCGCCTGAACCGCGGCCAGCCGTGCCGCCAGATGCTCGGGTTTGGCAATGCCGTCTGCCACCGCCTCAGCCAATGCTGCCTTGTCCCAGGGTCCTGCCGTGTCCAGCGCCATGCCCTGTACCGCTGCTTGTGCCAGCCGAGCGGTCAAAGCACTTTGAAAACTGACCGCCTCCCGGGCGCTTATCTGCACCCAATGCGTCACCGCTCCCGGCAAGCAGATCACCCCGTCCCAATCCGGGTTCAGCCGCAGGAAGCCGCTGATGGCAGCCACAGCACCTTGTATCAGTCCGCAGGGGGCAGCCTGGCTCAGCCCTGGCAGGGTGTGAACCGGCAGGCCGTCCAAATCTGTTTCGACTGCAGGCAACTCTGCAGGCCGCACCGGGACAGGATGCGGCGGCGCCAGGGCACTGCCGCCCAGAAGCACCGGGCGCGGCGCGCCGCCCAGCAGCTGCCGCAGCGCTGCCGCCAGCGCAGGCGGGCGGCTTTCCTGCAGGCGCAGCACTTGGGCCGGCCCCGCTGTGCCGCCGGCCATTTCCCAGGTTGAAAGCGTGTCTCCGTCCAGATTTGCGGCCAGCCAGCCGGGACCGTTACGGGGAGGCTGCATGATGCCCTCACTTCCTCTGCCATTGCGTCACCGGGCTTATGGCGCTGATTCCCGGCTCCGGCAAGCGGGCCGCCCGCCTGCCGGTACGGGCCGGAACACCCGTATGGCGAACCTAATCTGCGCAAGTATACGCGCCATAGGCTAAAGCTATACGCGCCATAGACTAAAACGCCCAGGATTTGTGCAAAAGACTGGCTGTCCGGCTCTGCGCCCGGTCCGTAAAATCCAGTACTGTTGCGGCATCGGCGGCGCTGCGCTCGTTCAGTGCCGGGCGGCCCCGGCCAGGGGCGGCGGCAAGCAGCGCAGGACTTGCCGGCCTCGTGGCTTGTGCCGCGCCGGAAACACGCGCCCTGCGCTGAACAGTGACAAGAGGTACTGAAGACATGCCCGGCACGCCGGCACCGCATAATGCAATTTTCGCCCAGTTGGCCGCGCGCCATCTTCTGGCCCGGGACTATACGCCTGGGGCGGTCTTTGCGGGAACCGGTTTCGGCCAGGCGCTGCTGCACCAGGAAGACCCCGTAGCACCGTTTGCAGTAATCGCGGGCCTTTTTGAGCGTGCGGCGGCGCTGACCGGCGACCGGTTATTCGGCTTCCGCCTCGGCTGTGCAACGGATCTGCGCAAGGCCGGACTGCTGGGCTATATCGCCCGCAGCTCGCCGACTGCCGGCTGCTTTCTGCGCAACATCGCACGGTATGCCGGCGTGATGAGCGACGTCTGGGAAATAGATACTTCCCGGCTTGCCTCGCATGGCGAGTTCACCTGGACGTGCAGGGGGGCGTCCGGGTCGCGCGCACGTCAGTATATCGAGTTTCTTGCAGCAATATTCTTTTCCGCCCTTCGCGACGGAACCGAAGCCCGGATTGAACCGCAATCGGCTGCCTTCAGCCATGAGCGCAGCAGCGGAAGGGATGAGGTCCAGGCTTTCTACGGCTGCCCGGTGGAGTTCGGCGCCCAGGCCAGCCGGTTTGTGTTCAGGCCCGAAGATCTGGAGCTGCCGCTGGCCGGCGCCGACCGTGTTCTGCTGCGGCTGCTGCGGTCTTACGGGGATCAGATTCTGGAAGGCCAGGTGCGGGGCCGCAAAAACACAGGTCTTGCGGCACAGGTCGAGGACGCGGTTTCCGCCCGGCTGTCCGGCGGCTCGGCAACGCTTGCCAATGTGGCGGCGGATCTGGGGATGAGCCCGCGGACCCTGTCGCGGAAACTGGCGCAAACGGGCACCAGCTACTTCACCATTCTTGAGGAACTGCGCAAGGCGCTGGCGATACGCTATCTGCGGGAAAGCGGTCTGGCCTTGGCCGAAATCGCGTTTCTCTTAGGCTACTCAGGGTTGAATAGTTTCAGCGACGCGTTCCGGCGCTGGACAGGCCAAAGCCCGGGGCAATTCCGGGGAAAATAAGCCGGCAGCATGGCGCCGCGGCGACTCTGATTCCAATACCGGATCCGCATTTCAGCGTGAACAATGACTTGCGATCTGCGTGAATTGTCTCCGCGCGGCAGCCATTTAAACGGGGTTTTCGGGAAATTTCCGGCCTGCTCTCACATTTTGCACGGAATTTCTAAAATTTGCTATAAATAAGTCAGGCTGCTGGAGAATGCAGCAATGAACTGCCGCCGGGGAATTAGGCGGTTTGCAAAAAAGAAACGGGCACGTGGGGGCGTGCCCGGTTCTGAATTTGAAAATCAGTAATGGCGTTTCGCGGACAAAGACATGCGGAAAGCCGGGGTGAGTTTTAGCGGCCGTCTTTTCAGGCGGCGGTCCAGCAGGATTTGGGGCTGGAGAGCGGGGTTTGTTGAATGAAAGACATGGTTCCCGGAGGGGCGGGGCTGTCTTTTATGCAGGCTGAAATCGAACATCGGCGTCCAGCGATGGCAGCACGACCGATGCAAGCAGCCAACATAAATGCGGCTTTGAAGGGCATCGCTCAGACGGGGCTGTCCGGGCAAAGCGCGGGCGGTGCCTATGCTGCAGCAGGCAAGCGGGGGCTGGATCTGCTGCTGGTGTTCCTAAGCCTGCCGCTGGTGCTGCCGCTGATCGCGCTATGTGCGGCAGCGCTCTGGCTGGAAGGCGGCCGGCCGTTTTACACGCAGGCCCGTCTGGGCCGCGGCGGGCAGGTCTTCCGGATCCTGAAGCTGCGCACCATGGTGCGCGATGCGGACCGGCTGCTGCTGCATTATCTTAAGACCGATCTGGCGCTGCGGCAGGAATGGGACGAGACCCAGAAGCTGAAGAACGACCCGCGTATCACAGCCGTTGGCCGTTTTCTGCGTGCGGCCTCGCTGGACGAGCTGCCGCAGCTGTGGAACGTGCTGGCCGGCGATATGAGCCTGGTCGGCCCGCGCCCGATGATGCCGGAACAGCTGCCGCTGTATGGCGATGCCAGCGCCTATAATGAACTGCGTCCGGGTATCACCGGCGTCTGGCAGGTTTCGGTCCGCAATGAAGCCGGCTTTGCCAGCCGCATGCGCGCCGATTTCGAATACCGGCGCAGCCTGTCGCTGGGCCGGGATCTGGGGCTGATCTGGCGCACTGCCGGCGTGGTGCTGAAAGGGACGGGATATTAATTTTTGTCTGATCTGCTGCAGGCCCCGGCCCGAGTGCCCGCCGCCGCCCGGTCAGCCATTGCAGGAAACGCGGTTGTGACGCATTTTGCACTATCAGGGGCATGTGCTGCCGGTCCGGCAGGCAGCCCGCAGGAGGGAGAACAAAACGGCATGAGCGAGCAGGGCTTCAGACGGTTCCGCCGCCGCAGCGCGCCGGCGGATGCCATGCCGTTTGCCGCTGATGATGGCAGCAGCCAGCCCTCGCTTTCGCCTGCCGCTGCCGCGCCTGCGCAATTGCCCGCAACCCTGCCTGAGCCCTGGGACAGAATCCGCCAGGTGCCGTTCGACGCTGCCGCGCAGGCGCAGGCGCGCCTGCCGCTGGTCAGCCGGTTCCGCGCAGATCCTGCGGCCAAGTCCTTTGACCTTTTGCGCACCCGGCTGTTGCACACGCTGAAGGCCCGCGGCTGGAAACGGGTTGCGGTGACGGCGCCCGCCGCCGGGTGCGGCACCACCTTTTCGGCCGTGAACCTGGCGTTGAGCCTGGCACGGGTGCCGGACAGCCGCACGATCCTGATGGATATGAACTTCCGCCGCCCCGGTGCCGCACGGGCAGTGGGCATGACGGCGCCAGGGGGCTTGGCTGGTTTCCTGTCCGGCCGCGGTCAACTGGAGGATCAGCTGCTGCGCCCGCTGCCGACGCTGGCAGTCGGGCTGAACAGCGCCGCGGATCAGGATGCCGCCGAAATCCTGCAGGGCCGCAGCTGTGCCGGCGTGCTGGAGGACATGATGCTGCGGCTGGACCCGGATACCGCTCTGTTCGACCTGCCGCCGGTGCTTGAGCATGACGACACCGCCGCCTTCCTGCCGCAGGTGGACGGGGTGCTGCTGGTTGCGGACGGCACTAGCACCACGGCCGCCCAGCTGGCCGCCTGCGAGAAGATGCTGGCGGGCCATACGCAAATGCTGGGCGTTGTTTTGAACCGGGCACGCAAGGCGGACAGCCCGCTGAACTGACGGCCATGCAGCCGGGCGTCATAGTTTCGCCCGGTTGATGTGGTCCGAACAGGGGCAACGGCGGCCGGCGGGCTGCCTGAAGGCATGGATGGCAACCGGCTGGCGCGCACCAGCCGCAAGAGAGCAGACAGATGGGGCCGATATACACGTTTGGCGATTTCCTGGACATGGTGCGGCGCAGGCTGTTCACCATTTCTTGCGTCTTTGTTCTCGGCTGCCTGCTGTCGCTTTGGTCTGCCGCCCGTCAGCAGCATGAATTTGAAACCGCCGAGGTGCTGCAGATCACCCAGCCGCAGATTGCCGGTGAACTGGCGAAATCAACGGTCGAAGGTTCCTCCGCCCGCCGGATGCAGCTGATTGAACAACGCCTGATGGCGCGCGGCACGGTGCTGGAAATCATCGAAAAATTAGGCCTTTACGCGGATATGGCCGCGCTGACCCAATTGCAAAAGGTGGCGCTGCTGCGGGACTCCGTCCGCATCACCGGCGTTGCCGCCGCCCGTGAAGGTTATGCGGATGACGGCACCATTTCGGTGCTGACCATCACCGCCCGGATGCCCACTGCCGAACAGGCGCAGCAGGTCGCCAGCGAATTCGGCCGCCGTACCATCGAACTCAGTATCGCCACCCGCATTGACCAGGCCCGCGAAACCCTCAGCTTCTTTGCCGGAAAGGAGGCCGCACTTGCGGATCAGGTCGCGGCCCTGGAGGACGAAATTGCGGCCTACCGCAATGAAAATGACGTGACCTTGCCTGGCACTATCGAATTCCGCCGCGCCGAAATTGCCGCACTGAACGAGGGCCTGCTGGAGATTGCCCGCGAACGCATCGAAATCCGCCGCGCCGCCGATCAGGCGCAGGCCACGGAACGCCCTGCCACGGCCCGCCGGTTGCTGGCGGAGGCTGAACAGCAGCTGGCCACGCTGGACGCTCAGGAGCAGCTGCTGACCCGGCGCAAGACCGGGCTGGAGGCCTCTTTGCAGACCACGCCAGAGGTTGAGCGCCGGCTCGGCGCTTATGACCGCCGCCTGGAGCAGGCGCAGAGGGAACTGTTGCAATTGACCGCCCGCCGCAACGAGGCCGAGGTTGGTTTCCGCCTGGAAACCGGCCGTCAGGCCGAGCGGCTGACAGTGATCGAGCCGGCGCCGCTGCCGGATTATCCGGTCACCGGCGCCCGCAAGACCAAGGCCCTGCTGGGCGCGGCAGCCAGCGTCATCGCGGCCTTGCTGGCGGCCTTTCTGCAGGAGCTGCGCCATCCGGTTTTGCGCACTGCCGCGCAGATGCAGCGGGAAACCGGCCTGATGCCAGTGGTTTCAATCCCTGTAATGGACGCCCGGCGGCCTCAACGCGGGCTGTTCAGACTGTTCAGACGCGGGGCCTGAGATCAGGAAGGGCTCATCGCGGCCGTCATGGCGGTTACAGCATCCCAGTGCCAGCGCAGCACCGCACTGCCCGCCAGCAGCGCCAGCAACCCATAGCCGGCATCATGCAGCGGGTCCCAGGCGTGATGCCTGCGCGCCAGCCGCGCTAGCACCGGATAGGCCGCCAGCATCGCCAGCCCCAGCGCCGCAATGCCGCCCGCCAGCCCGAACCAGGCCGCCCCGCCCAGGAACATCCCGGTCTGCAGGCACGCCCGTGCCGCGGAAAACAAAAAGAACCCGCGGCTGTCGCCACCTGCCAGCGCTGCCTGGTCATAGGTCATGGTGATCACTGCCGGCGCCAGTGCCAGTGCGATCATTACAATCATTGGCCCGGCCTGCAGATACCGGTCGTCATACAGGATCTGCACCAGCCAGGGCCCGGCCCAGGCCATCGCAATCAGCAGCGCCAGGATCGCTGCCGTCAGACCGCTGCGCAGCTGCCGCTGCCGCCTCAGGTTTTCCGGCGCGGCCTGTGCAGGCTTGCCGCGGTAAACCGGGATCATCAGCCGCTGGTTCACCGCATGGCCCAGCAGCATCGGAAAACTCGCCAGAAAGTAGCCGATGTTGTAAATGCCCAGCACCTCAAGCGGGACGAATTTGCCCAGAATCGCCCGGTCCCCTTGCGACGTCAGGAACCAAAAGGCGGTTGACAGGAAAATCCATTTACCGAAATGCATGAGCTCGCCCGCTGCCGCCCGTTCCCAGCGGAACCGGTTTGCAGCACCGGGCAGCCCGCAATGGCACAGCAGCAGCTTCGCCGCCGCCTGGATCACCCCGCCCAGAACCAGCGCGATCACCGACTGCGTGGTCACTGCCAGCGCAATCATGGCCGCTAGCCCGATTACCTGGCCCGCCAGATCCAGCACCGTGACCCGGCCCGCCAGCAGATGCCGGTGGGCGGTCTCGATGCGGGTCGGGTTGAAGCCTGCAATGGCCAATCCGGCACCGGCAATGGGCAGGTAGATCAGCAGCTCCGGCGCGCCATAAAACTGCGCCGCAGGCCAGGCCAGAAGTGCCGTCAATGCCCACAGGCCAAAACCGCGGATCACCTGGATGGTCCAGGCCGTGTTCAGAAAGTCCGGATCATCGCCGCGTCTGTTCTGGGCAATCGACGGACCGATGCCAACGTCTGAAAACAGCGACAGCCCCACCGTCACCACCGACACCAGCGCCATCAGGCCAAAGGCTTCGGGAAACAGGATGCGGGTCAGGATCAGGTTGGAGGCCAGCCGCAAGGCCTGGCTGCCGCCGTATCCGATCATCAGCCAGGAGGCCGAACGCAGCACCCGCGCGATCATCCCCTGACCTATGAAAAGCGATGCAACCCGCTGCATTTCCGCGCCAATCTCCCAACGTCCGGTTCCGCAGGCTAGGCGGCAGGGCAGGGGGCGTCAATCGCAGGGCGGCCTGCAACAGGAATGCGGGATGCAGGGGCCGGAATGCGATGACAATCATCGCCCCCGCAGCCCATTCTCCATGCCTGTGCGACAAGCGCAACAGGACGCTGGGCAAGCTGCTCTACCGCCGCTAACCTGCCGCGGACCCAAGATTTGCACGGAACCAGCCGCGTTGAAAATTGCCTATGTCCTGAACACTTACCCGCAGCCCTCGCACAGTTTCATCCGGCGTGAGCTGCGGGCGCTGGAACATCAGGGCGTGGAGATCCTGCGCCTGGCAATGCGCCCCCCGGCTGCGGCATTGGCGGATCCGCAGGACCAGGCCGAGGCCGCGCGCACCGGCTACGTGCTGCAGGCCGGTGCCGGGCGCCTGCTTGCCGCACTCGCGCGGGAGGCCGCAGCCCCCGCCCGATTCGCACAAGCGCTGCGGCTGGCGGCGAGACTGGCCCGGGCATCGGACAAGGGCCTCCTGCGGCATCTGATATATCTCGGCGAAGCCGCCTATGTGAAACAGCGCAGCGCGGCGGCAGGCGTGCAGCACATCCACGCCCATTTCGGTACCAACGCTGCCGCTGTCGCGATGCTGGCCCATGTGCTGGGCGGGCCGGGCTACAGTTTCACCGTGCACGGGCCTGAGGAGTTCGACGCGCCGCAAGCGCTGTCGCTGGGCGAGAAAATCAACCGCGCGGCTTTCACCGTGGCGGTCAGCAGCTTTGGCAAAAGCCAGCTGAGCCGCTGGGCGTCTTTCGGCAAGTGGGACAGCCTGAAAGTGGTGCATTGCGGGATTGAGCCGGATCGGTTTGCCGATCCTGCACCGTTGCCGCAGGGGCCGCTGCGGCTGGTGGCGATCGGGCGGTTTGTGGAGCAGAAAGGCCAGATGGTGCTGGTGAACGCCATGGTCCGGCTGGTGCAGGAACTTCCGGATCTGCATCTGTCGCTGATCGGTGACGGCGAAATGCGGCCGGCGCTGGAAGCCGCGATTGCCGCGCATGGCTTGCAGGACAGCGTCACCCTGACCGGCTGGCTTGCCGAAACCGAAGTGCAGGCAGAGCTGGACCGGTCCCACGCACTGGTGATGCCGTCCTTTGCCGAAGGCCTGCCGATGGTGGTAATGGAAGCGATGGCGGCTGCGCGTCCGGTGATTGCAACATGTATCGCAGGCACGCCCGAACTGGTGCTGCCGGGGCAGACGGGCTGGCTGCTGCCGGCCGGGGATGAGGACGCATTGGCACAGGCCGTCCTCACCCTTGCACAGACACCGCATCCGCAATTGAATGCCATGGGCCAGGCAGGCCGCAGGCGCGTGCTGGACCGTCATGACAGTGCCGCTGAGGCCGCCAAACTCGCTGCCCATTTCCGCATTGCCATCGCCGGGTAAGACCGGCGTACTCCCGCCCGCCGCCGCCGCATCTGCGGATGCACCGCTTCCGGTGGGCGTGGCCCCGCGC
>NZ_JAXMOX010000192.1:0-8874 GCF_034669605.1 Leisingera sp. | reverse complement strand
TGTGCTCTTCCGATCTCCAGCACCCCGTTTGTTCCGGCCCCCAGCAGCTTGCTCAGCCAGATCGAACCGCGGGCTGTCGGCTCGCTGATGGTGCTGACAGCACTGATCGGCGGCATCACCTATGGCGGCTGGGCAGTCCTGAAAGAGGTGCAGCAGGTGCAGTTCGCTCCAGTGGATCAGACCCCGGCGGTGCTGGCTGATCTTGACCCGCTCAACAGCGCGGTGCTGGCGGTTGCCGAAGGCGCCCGCGATCCGGCAGCCGAGGCGCTGGACCGGCTCTACCGTCCGCAGGCGCTGGATGTGCCGGTGCTGGTGGCGCGCGATGCACCGATTGCGACCCTGGATCCGTCCACCCTGGGCAACTTTGCTTCACCTGAAGCGCCTGCGCTGGCCTTTGCCGAAGCCAGCCTGCCGTATGAGGGCGGAGGCCCGCTGCAGCAGGTGCCGCAGGTGGTGGCGGAGGTTGAACCGACCGTTGAAATGGTTGCAGTGCGCCCGTCCTGGGTGCAGGTCACCGCGGCAGACGGCAGCGTGATCCTGGAAACCATCATGGACGCGGGCCAGCGGTTCGAGGTGCCATCGACCGAAGATGCTCCGCGCCTGCGCACTGGTGAAAGCAGCGCGATCTATTTTGCGGTGAACGGCGAACATTTCGGACCGGTGGGCGAACGCGGCCAGGTGTCCAAGAATATCGACCTGTCGATGGAGGCGATCACCGGCCGGTTTGCGCTGGCTGATCTGGCCGATGGCCGCAACGAAGCGCTGGCAACCCTGGTCGCCGAGCTGCAGGCGGACCAGCCCGCCGAATAACTGTTCCCGCTATTGTGCCCGGCGAATCCTGCCGGAATGGGCGGGCTGCCATTGCAGCGCCGCCTCTCAGCCCGTATCTAGCTGCTAACAGAACAGGATCCAGCCGGGACGCATTCCTCATGTCGATGAACCACATCCGCCCCTGGCGCCATATCGAGCGCCGCAAAAGCCGCCAGATCCATGTCGGCAATGTCCCCGTCGGCGGCGATGCCCCGATAGCGGTGCAGACAATGACCAACACGCTGACCACTGATGTGGCCGGAACCGTCGCCCAGATCCAGGCCGCGGCAGAGGCAGGAGCGGACCTGGTGCGGGTCTCGGTCCCGGACGAGGCGTCTTCCAAGGCGCTGAAGGAGATTGTGCGCGAAAGCCCGGTGCCGATCGTTGCCGACATTCATTTCCACTACAAACGCGGGATTGAGGCTGCGGAGGCGGGGGCGGCCTGCCTGCGCATCAATCCGGGCAACATCGGCGATGAAAAACGCGTGGCCGAGGTGATCCGGGCGGCGCGCGATCACAACTGCTCGATCCGCATCGGGGTAAACGCCGGCAGCCTGGAAAAGCACCTGCTGGACAAATACGGCGAGCCCTGCCCGGAGGCGATGGTGGAATCCGGCCTCGACCATATCCGCATCCTGCAGGACCATGATTTCCATGAATTCAAGATCTCGGTGAAAGCCTCGGATGTGTTCATGTCCGCCGCCGCCTATCAGCAGCTGGCCGACGCCACCGACGCGCCGATCCACCTCGGCATCACCGAGGCGGGCGGCTTTGTCTCCGGCACCATCAAATCGGCCATCGGCCTGGGCCAGCTGTTGTGGATGGGCATTGGCGACACCCTGCGCGTCAGCCTCTCGGCCGATCCGGTCGAGGAAGTGAAAGTGGGCTTTGAGATCCTCAAATCCCTCGGCCTGCGCCACCGCGGCGTCAATATCATCTCCTGCCCCAGCTGCGCGCGCCAGGGGTTTGACGTGATCAGGACGGTCGAAACGCTGGAGGAACGCCTCGCCCATATCCACACGCCGATGAGTCTTTCAATCATCGGCTGTGTGGTGAATGGTCCGGGTGAAGCGCTGATGACCGATGTCGGCTTTACCGGCGGTGGCGCGGGGTCCGGCATGGTCTATCTGGCGGGCAAGGCCAGCCACAAGATGTCCAACGCGCAGATGGTCGACCACATCGTTGAAGAGGTCGAGAAAAAGGCCTTGGAAATTGAAGCGGAACTGGCCGCGCAAGCAGCGGAGTAGCCCCGCAGGCCTGTTTCAGACCGCCGCTCTTTCACCTTTGAGAAAATACTCCGGGGTCCGGGGCAGAGCCCCGGTTCCGCCGGTTCCGCGTCAGGCGTCAGCTTTGCCGGTCGCGGATTTCAGCCACCATGATCTCCATCTGATCGGCGGGCAGGAAGCCGCGCAGCAGCTCATTGCCGAGCACAAAAGTCGGGGTGCCGGAAATCGCCATGCGCTGCGCAAGTGCGCGGGTCTGGCGCAGCTCCTCCGTTACCTCTTCGCTGTCCATCCTGGCAAAGATCGCATCGCCATCCAATGACAGCCCGTCCGCGATCCGGCGCAAGGCGACCTCGTTCGGCTCGCTGCCAAACTCAATCAGCGCATCATGCACCTGCTTGTAGGCTTCGTTCCCCGCGACCAGTTTCGTTGCCACGGCAAAACGCGACGACAGCACAGAGGCTTCGCCCAGAATCGGGAATTCCTTGATCACCAGGCGGATATTGCCGTCGCTTTCCAGCAGCTTGGCCACTTCGGGTGCGGCCCGGCGGCAGTAGCCGCAGCGGTAATCCATGAATTCAACCAGGGTGATGTCGCCGTCCGGATTGCCGCCGACCCAGGAGTAGCCATCGTTCTGCAGCTCTTCCAGGTTATCGGCGACCAGCGTGTCGTCACGGGCGGCTTCGGCCTGTTGCTGGCGCTGCTCCAGCAGATCAACCGCTTCCAGGATCAGTTCGGGGTTTTCCAGCAGGTAGGCACGGATCTGTTCGCCGAAAGCGTCGCGTTCAGATTCCGACATATTGCTGAGATCCAGCGCCTGCGCCGGGGGGCTCAGCAGGGCGAGGGCGGTGGCTGCCGCCGTGGCGGCGCGGGTGAAGGGTTTCATTTTCGTCTTTTCCTTTTCTGAGCTTGTTCATAGGCCGTCAGCACATCCTGTGCACGCCGCGCGGCGGCGGATCCTGCAGGCAGCTGTGCGACGGCCCGTTTGGCATGAATTCCGGCGTCATCCAGACGCCCTTGCAAGGCATAACGTTCGGCGGTGACCAGTGCCGCCAGACCGCGCTGGCCGGTTTTGGCATAGGCCAGCGACATGTCGCGCAGCAGCACCGTGTTGCGGAAATCAATGGCGCGGGCGCGTTCCATGGTCTTCAAGGCGGCTTGCGGCCGGCCCGCGGCCAGCTGGGCGCGGCCGTAACCGGTCAGGATCAGCGGATCCTTGGGGGCCAGTTTCACCGCCTTGCCATAGGCGGCCAAAGCGGCGCTCCATTGCCGGTTTTCTATCAGGATCTGGCCTTTCAGCTCATGATAGAAAGGGTCGGAGGGCCGGATCGCCAGTGCCCCGTTCACCGACTTCAGGGCTTTCTTCAGGTTTCTCTGCCGGTGATAGGCGGCGGCTTCGCGCATCAGGCGCACGTCTTTATACTGTTCCTCACGCACCCGGCGCAGGGTCCATTTCGGGGCCCGGGTAAATCCCGACAGCTTGCCGCGCACCCGGGCAAACCAGTATTGGGCCTCGGCACTGGTCTCGCCTTTGTCGCCATGCGCCGCGAGATAGGCCTGGGCGGCACGGATACGGTCGCGGCTCAAGGGATGCGAGCGGGTGTAGGGATCCTGGCTGCCGCCACTCAGCACCTCCTGGCCGGCAAAGGCGCGGTGCAAATCGACCAGCCCCTGCGGACTGATGCCTGCGCGGTTGAGATAATCTGCGGCGGAACGGTCGGCTGAGCTTTCTTCGGCGCGGGTATGGGCCAGAAAGCCGCGCAGCGCGGAATTCTGCGTGCCGATGGCGAGGCCGCCTGCGGCCTCGCCCGCGCCGGACGCAGCTGCCAGTACCGCCAGTGCCAAGCCCAATCCGGCAGCGCTGTTGGCGGAGCGCAGGTTCTGCATCCGCCGCGCCAAATGGCCATTGGTGATATGGGCGGCCTCATGGGCGATCACCGCCTGCAGCATCTCGGGGGACGTCACCTTCAGGATCAGCCCGTAATTCACGAAAATCGTTCGTGAATCCAGGACAAAGGCATTGAAGGACGAATCATTGACCAGCAGGATCCGGACCCGGTTTGCATTCAGTCCCGCGGCCCGCAGCACCGGAGCCGCCAGCCGGTTCAGCCCGTGTTCGATATCGGGGTCCCGCAGCAGCGAGATCGATGCCGCCTGCGCCGCCGCTGCAAATTGAAACAGCGCGCAAAACAACAGAGCCGGGATTGACGCCAGCCGGAAGAAACGGTCAAAACTCATGCGCGCACCATGGGAGATCAGAATGCGAAACTCAAGCCGATCCAGCGTTGATCCGTTTATTGTGATGGACGTGATGGAGGCCGCCCGCAAAGCCGAGGACGCTGGCCGCCACATCATCCATATGGAGGTCGGACAGCCGTCGACGGGGGCGCCCTCCGGTGCCTTGAAGACGCTGGGGAATGCGCTGGAAAACAACGCGTTGGGCTATACAGTTGCATTGGGTCTGCCGGAACTGCGTCAGCGTATCGCGCGGCTCTACGGTGATTGGTACAACGTGGATCTGAACCCGGAGCGGGTGATCGTGACACCGGGCTCATCCGGCGCCTTTCTGCTGAGTTTCACCGCGCTGTTCGACAGCGGCGACAGGGTCGGGATCGGCGCGCCGGGCTACCCGTCCTACCGGCAGATCCTGAAAGCGCTGGGGCTGACGCCGGTGGACATCCAGACCGCACCGGAAAACCGCCTGCAGCCAGTGCCTGCGGATCTGAAGGGGCAGGACCTGGCGGGCCTGATGGTGGCCTCGCCTGCCAATCCGACCGGCACCATGCTGGACCAGGCTGCAATGGGCGCGCTGATCGAGGCGGCGCGGGCCGAGGGCGCCAGTTTCATTTCGGACGAGATCTATCACGGGCTGGAATATGAGGCGAAGGCGGTCACCGCGCTGCAGCTGACCGATGAGGCTTACGTTATCAACTCCTTCTCCAAGTTCTTTTCGATGACCGGCTGGCGGGTTGGCTGGATGGTGGTGCCCGAGGATCATGTCCGGGTGGTGGAACGCATCGCCCAGAATATGTTCATCTGCGCACCGCACGCCAGCCAGGTGGCGGCGCTGGCAGCGATGGACTGCGAGGATGAGTTGCGCGGCAACCTGGCCGTTTATGCAAGGAACCGCCAGCTGATGCTGGACGGGCTGCCCAAGGCTGGTTTCACCAGAATTGCACCGCCGGACGGGGCATTTTATGTCTATGCCGATGTGTCGGACCTGACCGCGGACAGCCGCAGCTTTGCCGCGGAAATCCTTGATAAGGCGGGGGTTGCGGTGACGCCGGGGCTGGATTTTGACCCGGTGCGCGGGGCCACGACGCTGCGGTTCTCCTATGCCCGCTCTACTGCGGATATCGAAGAGGGGCTGGCGCGTCTTGAACTGTTCATGGCCTCCAGGGAGTGACCTGCGGCAGTGGCAGAAGGCGGATTTCCAATCCGGGTGGAATTGCCTAGTCTGCCCGGAAAACACCAAGAGACGAGCATGGGCAGACTGATTTCCTTAACCGCACTGATCTGGTTGCTGGCCGCGGGCGCCTGGGCGCAAAACAGCGGCAGCAGTTTCACCGGGCTGGCTCGCGTTGATGCGGAGACCAGCCGGGTCCGCGATGCAGGGCGGGGCGCCGAGGTGGCGCTGGGGCTGAGCCAGGGGGTGCCGTACCGGCTGTTCACCCTGGCCGGCCCGCCACGGCTGGTGCTGGATTTTCAGGAGGTCGACTGGAGCGGGCTGACGGCGGATAATCTGCTGCAGGGCGAGCAGATCACCGCGGCGCAATTCGGCACCTATGTGCCGGGCTGGTCGCGGCTGGTTCTGCAGCTGGCAGAGCCGATGAAGGTGTCCACGGCGGCAATGACAGTGGACCAAGTGACCGCCGCCGCCCGGCTGGCGGTGACGCTTGAGCCCGCCGCGGCGGAAGATTTTGCCGCTGCCGCCGGCGCCCCGCAGGATCCGCGCTGGGATCTGCCTGCGCCTCAAACCATGCCGGGCAAGGGCGTGCGCGACGAAAATGCACCGCTGCTGGTGATGCTTGACCCCGGGCATGGCGGCATTGATCCAGGGGCGGAGACCGAAGTGGTCTTTGAAAAACACCTGATGCTGCAATTTGCGCGGGAGCTGGGCGAGGCGCTGGTGCGTTCAGGCCAGTTCACCGTGATTTTGACCCGCGATGGCGATTATTTCGTCTCGCTGGAGCGGCGCATCGCGATGGCGCATCAGGCCGGGGCGGATGTGTTCATCTCGCTGCATGCCGACACGATTTCCGAGGGGCGGGCGCATGGCTCCACCGTTTATACGCTGTCCAAGGAAGCCTCCGACGTGGCCTCGGCCAAGCTGGCGGAGCGGCACCTGCGCGGTGATCTGCTGTCTGGCACCGACCTGAGCCAAGCGGACGACAAGGTGGCGGCAGTGATGCTGGATCTGGCCCGGCAGGAGACCCAGCCGCGCAGCGATGCCTTGGCGGTGGCGCTGATCGACGGGCTGCGCGGGCAGGGGCGTCCGATCAACAACCGGCCGCTGCGCTCGGCCGGGTTTTCGGTGCTGAAATCGGCGGATATCCCTTCGGTGCTGGTGGAGATCGGATTTCTGTCCAGCACGCGGGATCTGCAAAACCTGGTGGACCCGGATTGGCGGGTCCAGGCGGCCCGCGGCATTCTGAACGGGCTGATCACCTGGCGCGCGCAGGACGACGCCCGCCGCGCGCTGGTGCGGCAGTAGCACCGGCGGCGGGTTCCAGCCGCTTTGCGGGCCTTGCTCTAGGCGGTTTCGGCCTTGGCCAGCGCCTTTTCGATCTCGCGTTCCAGCGCCTGCTTGTGCGGGGCCAGGATGTCATTGGCGACCTTTGCCAAAAGCCCCTGTTTTTCCAGCTTGGCGGCGATGCAGTCCATGAGCTGACCCTCGGCCGTGCTTTTCTCCATGCAGGAGCTGACGATTTTTTCCAGGGCGTTCATGTGATTGCTCAAAGCCTTGGCGATGGCCCGCCCGGTGAAGAATTTATGCGCCATCCGCAGGACGGTTTGCAGCACGATCTCGGCGCCGATCTTGCGCGGAATGGCGGTGAAGCGGCCAAGGATGATCTCGATTTCCTTGCCGCCCCAGCGGGCAGCGGTGCTCCACAGGTATTTGTTGATCCAGCGTGAGTTGACCATCCGGCTGGCCAGCCGCTCGCCGACCCCTTTCATGATCAGCTGACCGGCCTTGGCGCCCAGCCAGCCCGAGAAGCCGCCCGCCACCGCGGCAAAGGTGACGCGCTTGAAGGAGCCGGCCACGCCGCCGGCCTTGACCCATTGCCCCTTGAGGATGACGCCGTTGGCGATCTCTTGAACCGTGTTCTTGCTGGCAGCGACAACGGCGCCGGCGGTGGTCGGGTTCACCCCGTTGGTGACCAGGATCAGCTGCACGATGTCGGCGGCGCCGTCGCGCAGGTCGACCGAGATTTCCTCGCATATCTTGGCGCTTTGCCCCAGTTCCTTGGACAGCATGTTCAGGTCCATCGCCACTGCATCGAGCAGGATCTTGGTCTGTGTCATCTGCTTGAAGGACGCCATCAGGCTTTTCTTGTTCTTGCCATAGGTCATGTCCACCAGCTTGCCGACAGCAGCGTCGGCCTTCTTCAGCGACTTGGCCGGGCGTTCGATGTCGGCATTGGGCGTCACCATTTTCACGAAGAAGGTCCAGAACCCTTTTTTCATCTCGCGGTACTGGTCCTGGTAGTTCCGCAGGGTGCTCATGAAGGCCATGGTCTCGGTGTGCAGGCGGCCCTGGATGGCCTCCATGGCGGTGCCCATGTCGTCCTCGGTGAACCAGTGGGTCTTGCCCCGCCATTTCACCTCATAGACCTTGCCCTTGGCAGGAAGCGGCCTGCCGCCCTGCGCCTTGGCGAATTGTTCGGCGACCTTGGCGGGCGGCATGTTCAGCATCTTGAAGGTTTTGGAGCCGGGCTCGACCAGGCTGTTCACCTTGGATTTCACCACCTGCTGCTGAAACTGGCCGATGGCGAGGATCGTCGGCTGGCCCACCTTGCCGTTGGTCGGCACCCGTTTGTAGCCGACCGAGGCGGCATGATCGTTGAGCATCTTCTGAACCAGCACAACGTCCTTGGGGTCGTTCACGGCAGTCTTGCCGCCACCGACCGAAGCTCCGAGTTTGGCCATTGCAGTCTCCTCCACCTTTCGGGCTGCCGGGTGAAACCTGAATCGGGTGCGCGCAGAGGCTGGCAGGCGGTGGATGGGGAGGCAGGCCGGGGCGGCGATTGCGTGCGCCTGCGTTCAGCCTGCCCGCCGCTTGCGCCGAACCGCGGCAAGCTTTGCGAAAATGGGGCAGCCGTTGTTAGTATTGCCCGGTCAGGATACATCACAGACGGCTTAAAACCAATTCATCGGGCGGCAGGGTTAAAGACAGCACTATTTCGCCGCCGCATGCTTTGACCCCGGACACCGCCGCATCTATATAGGCGGCACCTCGCGAGAAAGGCCAACCCCGTGCTCAGGTTCATACTCTCCTTCTTTGGTTCCATCTTCAGCACCATCACCCTTGGGGTGGCGATGGTGGCGCTGACCATTGGAGCGGTGTTCTGGATCTACGGGCGCGACCTGCCGAGCCACGACTCGCTGGCCCAGTACCAGCCGCCGACGATCAGCCGGATCTATTCGGGCGAAGGCCATATGATTGACGAGTTTGCCAAGGAGCGGCGCCTGTTCACGCCATCAGCGGATATTCCGGATCTGGTGAAACAGGCCTTCATTTCGGCCGAGGACAAGAATTTCTACAGCCACAGCGGTTATGACGCCCGCGGCATTGCTGCGGCAGCGATCGAGGCAGTGCGCTCGCGCGGGCAGACCGTGC
>NZ_JAXMOX010000191.1:0-8924 GCF_034669605.1 Leisingera sp. | reverse complement strand
CATTATCGTCGGCGAAACCCGCGGCGAGGAAGTGATCGATATGCTGCAGGCGATGAATACCGGCCACGACGGTTCGATGACCACGATCCACGCCAACTCTGCCCGCGACGGGATTTCGCGTCTGGAAAACATGATCGCCATGGCCGGCATCGAAATGCCGATCAAGGCGGTGCGCAGCCAGATCGCCTCGGCGGTAAACCTGATCGTGCAGGCCTCGCGCCTGCAAGACGGCTCGCGCCGGATGACCTCGATCACCGAAATCACCGGCATGGAGGGCGACGTGATCTCGATGCAGGAAATCTTCCGTTTTCAGCGGGTCGGGCTGACCCCGGACAACAAGATCATCGGCCATTTCACCGCCACCGGCGTGCGCAGCCACTATTCCGAACGCTTCCGCCTGTGGGGCTACGACCTGCCGGCCTCGATCTATGAACCTACGGTGATGGAGACGCGCTGATGCAACTGAGTGCCGAACCGCTTATCTATGGCCTGATCTTCTTCGGGGTTCTGGCCCTGGTCGAAGGCCTGTATCTTTTTACTTTCGGAAAATCGATCAGCCTCAACAGCAAGGTGACCCGCCGGCTGGAGATGATGGAGAAGGGCGGCAACCGCGAACAGGTGCTGGAGCAGCTGCGCAAGGAGCTGGGCCAGCATGCCAAATCGCAATCGATCCCGCTCTATTCGCTGCTGTCGGAACGTGCGCAGAAAGCGGCGATCGCCTTTTCACCCAAGCAGCTGATCCTGATTATGGCCGCCTTGGCTGCCGTTGCCTTTGTCGGCCTCAGCATCGGCACTTCGGCCCCGCTTCCCGTCCGGATGCTGGGATCCGTCATCATCGGCGTTGGCGCGGTGTTCTTCTGGGTCAACAAGAAAGCCGCCAAGCGGATGGCCATGATAGAAGAGCAGCTGCCGGATGCGGTGGAGCTGATGGTGCGCAGCTTGCGCGTCGGCCATCCCTTCACCTCCGCCGTGCAGATCGTCGCCAATGAGGTCGAGGACCCGCTGGCTACCGAGTTCGGCATCATCTCCGATGAATGCGCTTATGGCCGCGATGTGGGTGAATCGCTCAAGGAAATGGCCGAACGGCTGGACATGCAGGACATGCGCTTTCTGGCCGTTGCCGTCACCATCCAGCAGCAATCGGGCGGCAACCTGGCCGAAGTTCTGGCAGGTCTGGCCAAGGTGATCCGCGCCCGTTTCCGCCTGTTCCGCAGGGTCAAGGCCATCACCGCCGAGGCGCAGTGGTCGGGCAAGTTTCTGTCGGGTTTCCCGCTGTTCTGCCTGATCGGCATCTTGGTCAAGGACCCTAACTACTATGACGGCGTGCTGGACCATCCCTGGTTCATCCCCGCCTGTTTTGCGGTGGGTGCCATGCTGACAGCCAACCTGATCGTCATGCGCGTTTTGACCAACATCAAAGTATAAGGAGGGGACCGTGGAACTTCTGACCGGAATAAACGAGTACCTGACATCGCAATTCGGCGAGTTCGGCCCGCTCCTGGCGCTTGGCATTGCCGGGCTGTTCATGATCCTGCTGGCGGTTCCGCTGCTGCTGAACCAGCCCGAGGATCCGCTGAAGAAGCTGCAAAAGAACATCGCGCCCGAAACCCGGAACAAACCGCAAAAGCAGCGGCTGCGCCAGGCCGACCGCAACGAGCAGCTGCAGAAATTCGCAGGTTTCCTGGAACCGCAGAACGAAGACGAACTGTCTGCGATGGAACTGAAGCTGCGCCAGGCCGGGTACCACTCCAAGGACTCGGTGCGCCTGTTTCATTTCCTGCAGTTCGCTTTCGGCATCCTGGGCCTGTTGGCCGGGCTGTTCTTTGTTTATGTGCTGAAGGCCGATATCGACTATGACAGCCAGCAGATGGCGATCCGCATCATCGGGCCCGGCGCGGCCGGTTACATGCTGCCGAAATACTGGATCACCCGCCGGATTGAAGAGCGCAAGCAGAAGATCACCGAAGGGTTCCCGGACGCGCTGGACATGATGCTGGTCTGCGTCGAGGCCGGCCAGTCGCTGGACCAGGCCATCGTACGCGTCGCCTCGGAGCTGCACGCCTCCTACCCCGACCTGGCCGAAGAATTCGAGGTGGTCGCCCAGGAAATGAAGGCGGGCAAGGAAAAGGACAAGGTGCTGCGCGACATGGGCACCCGCTGCGGGGTGCAGGATGTCTCCTCCTTTGTGACCGTGATGATCCAGTCCGCCAGCTTCGGCACCTCGATCGCGGACGCCCTGCGGGTTTATGCCGGGGAAATGCGTGACAAGCGTGTGATGCGCGCGGAGGAGGCTGCAAACAAGTTGCCCGTGAAGATGACCCTTGCCACAATGGGCCTGACGGTCCCGCCGCTGCTGATCATTCTGGTCGGCCCGTCGGTGCAGGGCATCATGAACATGGGCAACTGAGGCTACCGAACATGAACTCATCAGGACGGGCCGGGCCGGGCCGTCTCCGCCGTGTTATTGCCGCCGCCAGCGTTGTCGCGCTGGCGGCGGCTTGCGCACCGGGCGGGCTGAAACAGGATAAGGGCAGCCCTTGGGCACCGGGTGGCAATCACCGCCAGCAGGCTGAGGACGGCCTGGTGGTCGGCCACCGGCTGATGGCCGCGGGCGAGCATGAACTGGCGCTGGACGCCTTCACCCGCGCCGCGCTCGACCACGGGCTGACGGCCGAGGTTCTGTCCGGCATGGGCAGTGCCAAACTGGGCCTCAGGCGGCTGGGCCAGGCGGAGGAGCTGCTGCGCCAGGCGGTGGATGCGGATGGCTCCTGGCCTGAACCGATGAACAATCTGGGGGTTGCGCTGATGGAGCGCGGCAAAACCGCCGAAGCGGTGCAGGTGTTCCAGCGCGCTTATGCGCTTGACAATGGCGAAAGTGACGCAATCCGCGATAATTTACGGCTGGCTCTCGCAAAGCTTGAAAATCCTGCGCATACTGACCCTCAAAATCAAGATTATAAATTGGTGCGGCAGGGCGGTGGCAGCTACCTGATTCGCCAGGCACCATGACAGAGGCAGAGCAGTAAAAAGGACGCACAAATGCGCCAGCAGATTTTTCTATCCGCTTCTCTGGCAGGGGCGCTTGTCCTGTCGGCCTGCGCGGAGAAAGCCGATGAAACCGTGGAACGGGCGTTTCAGGAAGTGAACGTCATCGACGAGAGCAATCTCAACGATGTGATGCTGACCGTGGCCGACCCGAACGAGGCGGTTGCCCATTTCCAGCGGACCTTGAAAGGCAGCCCGGACCGGATTGAACTGCAGCGGGGACTGGCGCATTCCCTGATCCGTGCCAAGCGCACCACCGAGGGCACCGCCGCCTGGAAGAAAGTGGTGTCCATGAAAGGCGCCACCAGCGCAGACCATGTGCAGCTGGCAGGCGCATTCGTGCGCAGCGGTGAATGGGACGCGGCCAAAGCAGAACTGGATCAAGTCCCCCCCACCCATGAAACCTACGAGCGCTACCGGCTGGAGGCTGTGGTCGCCGATGCCGGCAAGGACTGGAAGCGCGCCGACAGCTTTTATGAAATTGCCACCGGGCTGACGACCAAACCGGCCAAGGTTATGAACAACTGGGGCTATTCCAAGCTGACCCGCGGCGATTTCGCCGGCGCCGAGCGGCTGTTCGGCGAAGCGATCCGCCAGAATCACGGGCTGTTCACCGCCAAGAACAACCTGGTTCTGGCCCGCGGCGCGCAACGCAATTACACCCTGCCGGTGATCCCGATGGATCAGACCGAACGCGCACTGCTGCTGCACACGCTGGCGCTGTCGGCTGTAAAACAGGGCGACGTCAAAGTTGGCGAGAACCTGCTGCGCGAAGCAATTGACACCCACCCGCAGCATTTCGAGGAAGCGTCACGCTCGCTGACGGCGCTGGAGAACGGCTGATCCATGCAATTCCCGGCTCATGCTGCCCTGTGGTTCCTGCCTTTTGTGCTGCCGTTGTGCTATACAGTGGCGCTGACGGATCTGCGCGGCATGCGCATTCCCAATTGGGCGGTTGATGTGCTGGCGGTGACCTATGCAGCCGTCGGCGCGGCTGTCATGCCCAGCTGGGCGGATTACGGCTGGCACCTGCTGCACCTGCCGGTCGGCATCGGTCTGGGCTACTTGTTCTACGCTGCCGGCGCTGTGGGCGCGGGCGACGCCAAATTTGCGGGCGCCGCGGCCCCCTACTTTGCGCTTGGCGACCTGAGGCTTTTGATGATCATCTTTGCCGCCACCCTGCTGGCGGGGTTCACCGCCCACCGGATCGCCAAATACACCCCCCTGCGCCAGCTGGCGCCGCAATGGCAAAGCTGGGATACCGGCAAAAGCTTCCCGATGGGCCTGTGCCTTGGCGGCACCCTCGCCCTTTACCTGGTACTGGCGGCGCTGTTCGGCAGCTGACGGCCGCCGCCGGAGTAAAACTGCGCTGGAAATCCGCCGCCTCCGCGGAATTGCTGCAGCTCTGCCCCGCTGTTGCCACAGTCCTGAATAGTCTGTTTCCTTGAAAGCCTCGGCCGCCGGGGCACGGATCCGATCTCAGGGACAGGCACCGCCATGAACATGCAGAACCTCACCGTGATGGCCCCGCCCGCCCCCAAGGGGCTGACACAGATGCAGCTGCCGCTGGTGATGATGCGGGACATCCTGCTGAAGACCATCTTCCGCAAGAACGTCGAGAACGTCACAGAAATCGCAGAGGCAATCTGCCTGCCCGGCGCCGTCACCCAGGAACTGGTGGATATCGCCCGCGAGCAAAAGCTGCTGGAGGCCACCGGCACGCTCAACGCCAACAGCGGCAACGAGATGGGCTACCAGCTGACCGATGCAGGCAAATCGCGGGCGCTGGATGCGCTCAGCCAATCGGAATACTTCGGCGCCATGCCGGTGCCCCTGGATGTCTACCGCGAGCAGGTGAAACGCCAGTCGATCCGCAACATCCAAGTGTCCCGCGACCAGCTGACCAACGCGATGGGGCATCTGATCCTGCCCAGCAGCCTCTTGGACCAACTTGGCCCGGCCGTCAGCGCGGGCCGCTCGATCCTGATGTACGGCCCGCCGGGCAACGGCAAGTCTTCAATTTCCAACGGCATCCGCGACGCCTTGGGGGATCACGTCTATGTGCCGCGCGCCATTGAATATTCGGGCCAGGTGATCACGGTCTATGACCCGATCGTCCACACCGAAGTGGAGCAGGAACCGGAAGACCCCAACGCCCTGCGCCGCCGCCGCCGTTTCGACGAACGTTATGTCATGTGCCAGCGCCCCACCGTGATCACCGGCGGCGAGCTGTCGCTGGACATGCTGGACCTGGTCTATAACCCGACCGCGCGCACCTATCAGGCACCGCTGCAGCTGAAATCCACCGGCGGCATTTTCATCGTCGACGACCTTGGCCGCCAGGCGGAACCGCCGCAGTCGCTGGTCAACCGCTGGATTGTGCCGCTGGAGGAAAGCAAGGACATCCTGGCCCTGCAGTCGGGCGAGAAATTCGAAGTGCCCTTTGACACGCTGGTGATCTTCTCCACCAACTTCCACCCGAACGAGATTTTCGACCAGGCCGCCCTGCGCCGGATCTTCTTCAAGATCAAGATCGACGGCCCGGACCAGGAAAACTACCTCAAGATCTTTGCCATGGTGGCCCGCAAGAAAGGCATGCCGCTGGACGAAGCCGCGCTGGTGCATCTGCTGAAGAAGAAATACCCGACGATCGGCAACGTCTATGCGAACTACCAGCCAGTGTTCCTGATCGACCAGATCATCGCGATCTGCGAATTCGAGGGCATCCCCTATCAGATGTCCCCCGAGCTGATCGACCGCGCCTGGGCCAACATGTTCGTCAAGGACGAGGAGATCGTGAAGTAACCCCGCTGGGAAACAGCCGGCGGCATGAGGTTTCCAAAACTCTTGCTAATACTTTTCGAAAAGTTTCGGGCCTTCCCCTAAAAGGAAGGGATGAGCAAACTTCCCGAGGTCATTCCAGACTGGTTCAGCGCCCGCGGCTGGACCATTCATCCGCATCAGCGCGCCATGCTGGAGCGGGCCGGGGCGCTCTGCACCCTGCTGATCGCCCCCACCGGCGGCGGCAAGACCATGGCCGGTTTCCTGCCCACCCTGGCGGAACTGGCCGATGGCAGCCACCAGGGCCTGCACACGCTCTACATCTCCCCGCTCAAGGCATTGGCCGCAGACATCAAGCGCAACCTGCGCACGCCGGTTGAGGAGATCGGCCTGCCCATCCGCATTGACGACCGCACCGGCGACACCCCCGCCTCCCGCAAGAAACGCCAGCGCGCCGACCCGCCGCATATTCTGCTGACCACACCGGAAAGCCTGGCCCTGCTGACCTCCTACGAAGACGCGCAGCGCACCTTCAAAGGCCTGAAGAGGGTGGTGGTCGACGAGATCCACGCGCTGGCCGAAAGCAAACGCGGCGACCAACTGATGCTGGCACTGGCCCGGCTGCAAACGCTCTGCCCGGATATGCGCCGGGTGGGCCTCTCGGCCACTGTCGACGATCCGCAGGCCATCGCCAGCTACCTCGCCCGCCACCCGGACTCCTGCGAGATCGTGCTGGCAGACCCCGGCCCGGCGCCGGACATCCGAATGCTGGAAACCGAACAGGCGCCGCCCTGGGCCGGCGGCGGCGCGGCCTATGCGATCCCGGCGGTGATGCAGCAGATCAAGGCGCACAAAACCACGCTGATCTTCCACAACACCCGCGCGCAGGCCGAAATCTTCTTTCACAACCTCTGGCTTGCCAACGAGGACGCGCTGCCGATCGGCATCCACCACGGCTCTCTCGACCGGGTCCAGCGCGAACGGGTGGAGGCCGCCATGGTCCGCGGCGAACTGCGTGCCATCGTCTGCACCGGCTCGCTGGACCTCGGCATCGACTGGGGCGATGTGGACCTGGTGATCCAGATCGGCGCGCCGAAAAACGTCAAACGGCTGGTGCAGCGCATCGGCCGCGCCAACCACCGCTACAACGCGCCGTCCAAGGCGTTGCTGGTGCCCGCCAATCGGCTTGAGGTGGTTGAGTGCCGCGCCGCGCTCGAAGCGGTTCGTGCGGGTGATCTGGACGGCGGGCCCCGCGGCCCCGGCCCCCGCGACGTGCTCTGCCAGCACATCCTGATCGCCGCCTGTGCCGGCCCCTTCGACGCCGGCGCGCTTTATGCCGAAATGACCCGGGCCGGCGCCTATGCCGCCCTCTCCCGCGCCGGGTTCGATGCGTGCCTGGACTTCTGTGCCACCGGCGGCTACGCGCTGAAGGCTTATGATCAGTGGCAGCGCTTGCTGCAGCGCCCGGACGGCAAATGGCAGCTGCGCGACCCGCGCGCCGCTGCCCGCATCCGCATGAACCTGGGCACCATCCAGGACACCGGCCTGGTCAAGGTCCGCCTCAAGCGCAGCCGCGGCGGCAAACCTCTGGGCGAGATCGAGGAGGCCTTTGCCGCCACCCTCACCCCCGGCGACACCTTCCTGATCGGCGGCCAGACCGTGCGATACGAGGGCCTGCGCGAAATGACTGTCGAGGTCACCCGGACCCCCGGCAGAAAGCCGAAGATCGCGGTATTCTCCGGCACCAAATTCGCCACCTCCACCCAGCTCAGCGCGCGCATCCTGAAGATATTCAAACAGGACAGCTGGCCCAACCTGCCCCGCCACACCGCCGAATGGCTGGAGCTGCAGCGCGCGGTTTCCGAACTCCCCCGCGCAGGGTCTCTGCTGATCGAAAGCTTCCCCCGCGACGGCCGCGAACATGCCTGCATTTACGGCTTTGCCGGCCGCAACGCGCAGCAGACGCTGGGGCTGCTTCTGACCAAGCGGATGGAGGAGCTTGGCCTCGATCCGCTTGGCTTTGTCGCAAGCGACTACGCCACCTTGATCTGGGGGCTGGAACCCCTGACCGACCCGGCCCCGCTGTTCGATGCCACTGCCCTGCGCGAGGGGCTGGACGGTTGGCTGGCCGGCAACGCGGTGATGAAACGCGCCTTCCGCGGCGCCGCAACCATTGCCGGGCTGATCGAACGCAATACCTCCGGGCACCGCAAGAACGGGCGCCAGGCGGCGTTCTCCTCTGACATCCTCTATGACACCCTCAGAAAATACGACCCGGACCATCTGCTGATCGGCATCACCCGCGAGGAAGCCTTGCGCGGGCTGGTTGACTTTGGCCGCATTGAGGACATGCTGGCACGGATCAAGGGCCGGATCACCTTGCGGCGGCTGCAACGGATCTCTCCGCTCGCCGCGCCGCTGTTGCTGGAGGTGGGCAAGGTACCGGTCAAAGGCGCAGCCGAAGAAAAGCTGCTGCAACGCGAGGCGGAAGCGCTGATGCGGCAATCCGGGCTGGACCGGCTGGGTCAATAACACTTGCCTGTTCCGCCCGCGCGGCTAAGACCGCAGTATGACCGGATTTGATTTCATCCTCGCCGGCGCCCGCCTCACCGCGCTCGGCTCCGGCGCGCTCTGGTGGGCGGGGCACCGCCTGCTCTGCGTCTCCGACCTGCATTTGGGCAAATCCGAACGCCACGCGCGGCGCGGCGGCAGTGCCCTGCCTCCTTACGAGGGGCACGATACGCTCGCCCGGCTTGATAAACTGGTTGCAGACCTCAATCCGGCAACCGTGGTCTGCCTCGGCGACAGCTTCGACGATAACGCCGCCGCGGTTGCATTGCCGGAGGCCGGCAGGACCCAATTCCAGGATCTGATGCGAAACCGCCGCTGGATCTGGATCGAGGGAAACCACGACCCCGCCCCTACCGGGCTGGGGGGGGAGCATCACGCAACCCTCCGGCTTGGCCCGCTGACCTTCCGCCACATTGCCGCGCCGTCAGAGGATGCCGAGGTGTCCGGCCACTACCATCCCAAAGCGCGGCTCCGCAGCACCTCCCGCCCGGCCTTCCTGCTGGACGCTTGCCGCCTGATCCTGCCGG
>NZ_JAXMOX010000190.1:0-8955 GCF_034669605.1 Leisingera sp. | reverse complement strand
CTTTTTCACCCAAGCGCTGTCGGAGCGCGATCCTGAACTTTATGCCTCGATCACAGCCGAGCTGGGCCGCCAGCGCGACGAGATCGAGCTGATTGCCTCCGAGAACATCGTCTCGGCCGCGGTGATGGAAGCGCAAGGCTCCGTCCTCACCAACAAATACGCCGAAGGCTACCCGGGCCGCCGCTACTATGGCGGCTGCCAGTATGTCGACGTCGCCGAAAACCTGGCCATCGACCGCGCCAAGCAGCTGTTCGGCTGCGAATATGCCAATGTGCAGCCGAACTCCGGCAGCCAGGCGAACCAGGGTGTGTTCCAGGCGCTGATCCAGCCCGGCGACACCATTCTGGGCATGGATCTGGCCTCCGGCGGCCACCTGACCCATGGCGCCCGCCCGAACCAGTCGGGCAAGTGGTTCAACGCGGTTCACTATGGTGTGCGCGAAAGCGACAACCTGATCGACTACGATCAGATCCAGGCTCTCGCAACCGAGCACCAGCCCAAATTGATCATCGCCGGCGGCTCCGCCATCCCGCGCCAGATCGACTTTGCCAAATTCCGCGAAATCGCCGACAGCGTCGGCGCCTATTTCATGGTCGACATGGCCCATATCGCGGGTCTGATCGCTGCCGGTGAGCACCCCTCGCCGTTCCCGCACGCGCATGTGGCCACCACCACCACCCACAAGACCCTGCGCGGCCCGCGCGGCGGCATGATCGTGACCAATGACGAGGGCATAGCCAAGAAGGTGAACTCGGCGATCTTCCCCGGCATCCAGGGCGGCCCGCTGATGCATGTGATCGCCGGCAAGGCGGCGGCCTTCGGCGAGGCGCTGAAGCCGGAGTTCAAGGCCTACCAGAAGCAGGTCCGCGCCAACGCGGCGGCACTGGCGGACCAGCTGATCCAGGGCGGGCTGGACATTGTCACCGGCGGCACCGACACCCATGTCATGCTGGTCGACCTGCGCCCCAAAGGCGTCACCGGCAATATCGCCGACAAGGCGCTGGGACGGGCCCATATCACCACCAACAAGAACGGCATCCCGTTCGACCCGGAAAAGCCCACCGTGACTTCCGGCCTGCGTCTGGGCACCCCGGCAGGCACCACCCGCGGCTTCGGCGAGGCAGAGTTCCGCCAGATCGCCGATCTGATCATCGAGGTGATCGACGGGCTGGCCGCCAACGGTGAAGACGGCAATGCGGATGTGGAGGCCGCGGTGCGCGCCAAGGTTGCGGATCTCTGCGCCAGGTTCCCGCTGTACCCGAACCTGTAAGCCCTTGCAGGAGTGAAGAAAACGAACCGCCGCGCGCCGCAAGGCCGCGGCGGTTTTGCTTTGCGTCAGGAGGCGCCCGCACCGCGCGCAGGTGTGGCCGCATAAACCGCGCTCGATACCCCGCTCGCGCCGGGTGGCGCGCTTCTGCCTTGCCTGCCATGAGGCCGCAGTGAGTTTTGAACCACGTTCAAAATACTGCCGGTAGCGTTGGCGCTTAGCGGGAAATCAGACCAGGCCGCGCCAGCGCAGGACCACGATCAGCAGGATCAGCACCACCATCACGGAAAACGCCATACTGCCCAGCACTCCCAGCCAGAAGCCTTTGCGCCGGTCTGCCAGGTCGACTTTCTGCAGATGCGCCTTCACTTCGCGCGCAGCGCCCCGAAGCGGTTTCTCGTCCACCGTCGGCCGCAACTTGGGATGTTCCAGCATCGGCAGAGCATCGGCAAGTTTCATGCCCTGCTTGTAGATCCGGCGCGGCAGACGGCGGCGCGCCCGTTTCAATGCGGCGGCAAGATCGCCGGAGGCCTGTTCGCGCTCCTTCAGCAGCGTACGGATGTCCTCGATATCCTGATCCAGACTGGCGGCCATTCTGGCACTCTCCCTCAGCTGCCGTTCGCGGCCACCCTAGCCTGCGCTGATGCCTGTCTCAATGGGGGTGACAAGCCCTTGCCTGCGCGGCTATCTAGACCTTATGCTGAACACAATCACACATGGCACTGCCACTGGAAAACCCCCGCTGCTGATTGCCCATGGCCTTTATGGCTCAGCCCGGAACTGGGGCGTCATCGCGAAACGCCTGTCGGATGAACGGCAGGTTGTTGCCGTCGACATGCGCAATCACGGCGACAGCCCGCGGACGGACAGCCACACCTATCCTGAGCTGGCCAAAGATCTGGCAGAGGTGATTGCAGCCCACGGCGGGCAGATGGATGTGATCGGCCATTCAATGGGCGGCAAAGCGGCGATGACGCTGGCACTGAACCATCCCGAGGCGGTGCGCCGCCTGGTGGTTGCCGACATTGCACCGGTTGCCTACGGCCATACCCAGATCCAATACATCCACGCGATGCGCACGGTGGACCTGGATACGGTTGAGCGCCGCCCGGAGGCCGCCGCGCAACTGGCCGAGGCCGGAGTAGAACCTGCGCTGCAGAGTTTTTTCACCCAGTCGCTGGATATCCCGAACAAGCGCTGGAAGCTGAACCTGGACACGCTGGCGGATCAGATGCCGAACATCATGTCTTTTCCTGAGACTGATGCCGCGTGGCAAGGACCGGCGCTGTTCTTGTCGGGCGCCAACTCGGACTATGTGCTGCCCGAACACCGCGATAGGATCCGCGCACGCTTCCCTGCCGCCCGTTTTGCGAAACTGCCCGGTGCAGGCCATTGGCTGCACGCCGAGAAGCCGCGGGAATTCGAGGCCGCGGCACGGGTGTTCCTGAACGCGTGACGACCCGGGCGGCACCATGACCCGGCCCGCCGGGCGGGGCTACCGGGTGTACATCTGCTTCTTCAAGTTCCGGGTGCGTTGCGTCGCGGCGGCGGAGCCATCCGTGGTAGGTGCCGACCCATCTGTCAAAGGGGGTCTCCGACGTGCCATAGTTGCACTCGAAGTACCGGTGATGCAGCTGGTGAAAGAAATCACCTGCCCGCGCGGTCCCGGTCTCCTTGACGATGACCCTCTCGAAGCCGGAATGTGACAACACCGGACTCACCTGCTGGAACATCGCGTGGAACACCAGATGCAGCGGGTGCGAGGGCAGCACCAAGTGGATGAAATAGGCGGTGAAATACAGCAGGTTTCGAACCAGTTATTGGAAATCCCTGACCACGAGCCGGTGTTGACGTTGCGGTGATGCACCGTATGAACATGACGATAGAGTTTCGGATGATGCTCGAGCCAGTGCACCCAGTAAAAATGCAGGCCGGACCACATCGGGATCAGCAGCACCCAGACCACGCACCCCACCGGTGCTTCGGCAAAGCTGGCAACCGGCACCCAGCCGTTCGCCATCACCCAGAACTGCGCCGCCCGGCCTGGGTGGCCATTGAAACAGCGGGTTGAGCGGCACCGGTCCCTCGGGGCGGTAGTTCCAGCGCTGGTTTTCCGGATCCGGATGGCTTGCAGTCATGGTTACAACTCCTGCTTGCGGTCAGCTGGCGTAGTCCGCTCCTTCGCCGTCGAGGATCGCCTTCAACTGGGCCAGGTGGCGTTCTGCCTGATCCGGGTAATCCTCCAGCTCTTTTGCAGTTTTCTCAGCAATCTCGTCGCTCAGCACCCGCAGTTCCCGGCCGGTTTGCAGGGCACGGATATAGGTCTCCGCTGCGCGTTCAAAGTAGTAGAGCCGGTTGAAAGTGTCCGCGACACTATCGCCGATGATCAGCACTCCGTGGTTGCCCATGATCATCACCTTGACCTTTGGGTCGGTCAGCATCGAGGCGCAGCGCGCGCCCTCGTCGGCGAACGCCAGCCCGCCAAAATCGTTGTCGATCACATAGCGGTTATAGAAGGTCGCGGTGTTCTGATCGATCGGCGGCAAGGTGCTGTCGGCCAGGCAAGCGAGCACAGTGGCATGGATAGAGTGCACATGCATCACGCAGCGGGCATGCGGGCACAGCCGATGGATGGAACCGTGCAGCCCCCAGGCGGTCGGGTCCGGCGCGTCGGGGCGTTCCATCGTCTTGGGGTCGCCCGCGTCCAGCAGCAGAAGATCCGAGGCCTTCACCCGGGCAAAATGCACCTGGTTCGGGTTCATCAGGAACTGGCTGCCGTCCTCATTCACCGCCAGGCTGAAGTGGTTGGCCACCGCCTCATGCATGTTCAGCCGTTCGGTCCAGCGGAAGGCGGCCGCCATGTCGACGCGCTCCTGCCAATGGGTGAGGTTCGGGCTTAGGTCTGTTTGCTTGTTCATTCTGGCACCTCCGGAAACGTTGCTGCGGTATTGGTGCCAGCCACAAGAACTGCTGACAAACGATTGATTCAGAGGTAATGCATTAGGTGAACTAATGCATAGGTCATGCATCCATGCCATCATCCGGATCGCCCTCATCGTCCCTGCCTCCGCTCACCTGGCTGCGCGCCTTTGAAGCCAGCGCCCGGCACCTGTCCTTCACCCGCGCCGCGGGCGAGCTGAACCTGACACAATCAGCGATCAGCCAGCATGTGCGGAGCCTGGAGAACTTCCTGGGCCGCGAACTGTTCATCCGCAAAACCCGTGCGCTGGAGTTGAGCGAGGCAGGCGCCAACTACATGCCGATCGTGCGCGAGGCCTTCGACCTGATTGCGGCCGGAACACAGGCCTTTACCGGCGGCGATCAGGGGCGGCATCTGGTGCTGCAGTGCAACATGGCGTTTTCGGTGTTCTGGCTGTCGCCGCGCCTGCCCCGGCTGTATAAAGAGTTCCCCTGGCTGGTGCTGAACATCGTGACGCCGATCTGGGACCCCGATCGGCACGCAGTCAATGCCGGCACCGAAATCCGCTTTGGCCGCCCTGCGGACATGTCCGCCGCCGCGATCCGGCTGACCCGCGACAGGTTCTACCCGGTCTGCGCGCCGAGCTATCAGGGCGGCCAAGTGGACTTTAAGACCTCAACCCTGTTGGATTGCGGCGGTGTGACAGGCTCTTGGGGGGCATGGTTCAAATCGCAAGAGCTGCCGTTTGAGCGCAATCATGAGATCAATCTGGCCTCCACTTACGTGATTGCCATGACCGCGGCGGTGAATGGCGCCGGGATAGCGATGTCGCACGATACGCTGGCGGGCGGGCTGCTGGAGAGCGGCCAGCTGGTCAAGCCCAGCGGCCATTCGGGGGAGCTTTTGGAGAACTATTTCCTGATGCCGCCACCCAGTCATGCCAGCACGCCGGCGTCGCGTGCATTTCTGGAGTGGCTGGCGGGGGAACTGCCGCCGGCGTAGCGGAAAACATGAGGTTCGCGCCTGACCTTGGGGAGGCGCAAAAGCGCCTTCCCGGGGGAAGGTCAGGCGCGGGCCGTGCCCCTGTGCGCCACGGCCCAAGAAGGCACTTTCAACATTGTCCGACATCACCTTAGAAAAGTGTGCAATCCGTCCGCCCCTTGCGTGTGACCGCCTGCGCCGCTATATCCGCCGCACCGGTCGCAGCCTACCCGGTCACCAAAACAAGGGTTCAAAAATGAAGACTATCGTTATCTGCTCGGGCGGGCTGGATTCCGTTTCGCTTGCCCATATGGTCGCTGCCGAACAGCAGCTGACCCGTCTTGTCTCCTTCGACTATGGCCAGCGCCACCGCAAGGAGCTCGACTATGCCGCAGCCGCCGCCAGACGGCTGGGCGTGCCGCATGACATCATTGACATGCGCACCATCGGCGCCGCGCTTTCGGGTTCGGCCCTGACCGATGACATCGACGTGCCGGACGGCCACTACGCAGAAGAGACCATGAAGGTCACCGTGGTGCCGAACCGCAATGCCATCATGCTGACCATCGCCTATGGCATTGCTGCCGCGAACGGTGATGAGGCGGTGGCAACGGCGGTGCATGGCGGCGACCACTTCATTTATCCGGACTGCCGCCCGGCCTTCACCGAGGCGTTTGATGCCATGCAGCGGGCAGCGCTCGACGGCTACGCCGATGTGCGTCTATATACCCCGTTTGTACACCAAACCAAGGGCGACATCGTGACAGCGGGGGCGAAGCACAACACCCCCTTTGCCGACACCTGGTCCTGTTACAAGGGCGGCGACACGCATTGCGGCCGCTGCGGCACCTGCGTGGAACGGCGCGAGGCGTTCCATCTGGCGGGCGTCGAGGATCCGACAGAATATGCAGACCCCGATTTCTGGCAGCAGGCGATTGCCGGGAAGGACGGCGGCTGATGTTCCGGATCACCAAGGAGTTCCACTTCTCCGCGTCGCATCAACTGACGCATCTGCCGTCCGATCACCAATGCGCCCGCCTGCATGGGCACAACTATGTTGTGGTGGTGGAACTGGCGGCCAAGGAGCTGAACGCAGACGGTTTCGTGCGCGACTATCACGAGCTGAAGCCGCTGAAGGAGTATATCGACGGCACCTTCGACCACCAGCATCTGAACGATGTGCTGGAGAGGCATTCGACGGCGGAAAACATGGCCAAGCATTTCTATGACTGGTGCCATGCGCGCTGGCCGGAAGTCACCGCGGTGAAAATTTCGGAAACTCCGAAAACCTGGGCGGAGTACCGGCCATGACCCTGCGCATTGCTGAAATCTTCGGCCCCACGATCCAGGGCGAAGGTGCGCTGATCGGGGAGCCCACGGTATTTGTGCGCGCAGGCGGTTGTGATTACCGCTGCTCCTGGTGCGACAGCCTGCATGCGGTCGACAGCGCCTTCCGCCATGACTGGGCCGTGATGGCGCCGGAGCAGGTCATGGCAGAGGTGCGCCGCCTGTCTGGCGGCAGGCCGCTGACAGTGTCGATTTCCGGCGGCAACCCGGCGATCCAGGATTTCGCCCCGGTCATTGCCTATGGCAAGACCGAAGGCTACCGCTTTGCCTGCGAGACCCAAGGATCTGTCAGCAAGGCCTGGTTTGCGGATCTCGACACGCTGGTGCTGAGCCCCAAGCCGCCCTCAAGCGGTGAAACGGTGGATTGGAAAGCCTTCGGCCAATGTCTTGAAGCCGCCAGGGGCTGCGGCCAGGCGGTGATGAAGATCGTGATATTTGACGACAAGGACTACGCTTGGGCCAAGTCCGCCGCTGAACGCCATCCCGAACTGCCCCTGTATCTGCAGCCCGGCAACCCGGAGGTCGACCCGACCCTGCCGGTCGATCTGAGCCAAGCCACCGACCGGCTGTTGTGGCTGATAGAAAAAGTAACCGGCGACGGCTGGTTCACCCCCCGCGTCCTGCCCCAGCTGCATGTGCTGGTCTGGGGCAACAAGCGCGGCGTCTGAAGACAAGGAACCCTGACATGTCCGACAGCATCTACAGCAACCTGAAACAGCTGGGCGGCGACACCATCCTGCCGGCCAGCCCGGAAGAGGCTGAACTGGAGCGCGTCCAGAATCCGCAGGCCGACGTCGCCTATAACGTGCGCTTCACCGCGCCGGAATTCACCTCGCTCTGCCCGATGACCGGGCAGCCGGATTTCGCCCATCTGGTGATCGACTATGTGCCCGGCAAATGGCTGGTGGAGAGCAAATCGCTGAAGCTGTTCCTGACCTCCTTTCGCAACCACGGCGCCTTTCACGAGGATTGCACGGTCTCCATCGCCCGCCGCCTGGCGGACTTCCTGGAGCCGCAATGGCTGCGCATCGGCGGCTACTGGTACCCGCGCGGCGGCATTCCAATTGACGTGTTCTGGCAAACCGGACCGATGCCCGAGGGCGTCTGGATCCCTGACCAAGGCGTGCCGCCCTACCGCGGCCGCGGCTGACACAAGCCTAAGCATCTGCAGCATACCTTGACCCGGCGGCACTGTTGCCGGGTTTTTGGTTCAGAACAAGCCATACCCGATCCTGGCCACCCGGCTGCAGGAAGAAACGAGTTCAATTTGAAATGTGGGCCAGGACCCATTGATTTCCGTAGGCCTGCGTGAATCACGGCTCATAAATAGTGCGCAGAACATGTCTGATCCTTTCTGGCTGAGCGACGCACAGATTGTGCGTTTGGAGCCTTTCTTTCCCAAGCCTGATGGTAAGCCTCGTGTCGATGATCGCCCTGTGCCGAGCGGGTTATCTTCTTCAACCGCAATGTCTTACCTTGACGCGACGCACCCGCTGCCTATGGCCCGCACAGTCAGGCAGGACCGTCGCCCCAGTGGGACGGTGCAAGCCCGGTGAACGCCTTTAAACCGTTGGAAACGGTGGAGCGGCAAGGGCATCTTTGCCCGGATGATCGCAGGCTCGGCCGTCAGACATGCAAAAGAAAAGACTGTCATGATCGACGCAACCTACCTGAAAGCATCCCCTACTGCGAGCAGTTCGGGCTTGAAGTGAGGAGGAACAATTCCCCGACAAACGGGGGCGTGGACGCCTGATCGGGCGAACCAAAGGCGGCATGAATACCAAGCTGCACGCCTTCTGCGATAGCCGCGGGCGCCCTCTCAACCTGTTCGTCACCGCCGGGCAAGTCAGCGACGACATCGGCGCGCGGGCTCGCGCAGCAGCGCCGCGTCATGTCCGCGTGCGCAACCTGCGCCAGGGGTGCTAACCGGAGAATTCAAACATGGATCCCCCGGTGAAAAAAGGGGCGCGCGGCCCCTCAACCGCCACGCGCCCAGATCCAACCGGGGAGGATCTGGCGGGGGCATGCAGGCGCGCCCATCCCCGGTCAACCCCCTGCCTTGGAACCAGCGTAAATGCCACTGGCGCCCCTTTTAACAGCCGGAGCTAACCAAACCCTCTTGAAACAGCCCCTCGGTTCGTGCCTAACCGCTCCGCATTGTTTCAGGAGCAAGTCATGGACACATTTGAAGGGCTGTATAAGGCAGATTTCATAACCCCCTCCCAGCACGGATACGGAGTACTCGTTGTTTCTAATGGCACCGCGCGCGGGGGCGACAGCATCGTGTCTTACGATGGAACCTATGCCCTGTCCGGCACAGACGTCACCTTCGACCTTGATGTCTTCCGGCATTCCAGCATGGGAACTCGGAGCCCCATCTTCAAGCGTGACAGTGTCACCCTGACGATCAACGCAAAATGGCTGGCAGACGGCCGGATCG
>NZ_JAXMOX010000189.1:0-9025 GCF_034669605.1 Leisingera sp. | reverse complement strand
ATCGACAAAAGCACAAACACCGCCCTTTTTCTGCTGTTCCGCAATGCAATGCAGCGTCAGCGTTGTCTTGCCGGAACTCTCCGGCCCGTAGATTTCAACAATCCGCCCCATCGGCAGACCGCCAATCCCCAGCGCGATGTCCAGCCCTAAAGAGCCGGTCGAGCTGGCCTCGATCTCCTGCAAGGCGGTGCCATCGCCGAGCTTCATGATCGAGCCCTTGCCGAACTGCCGCTCAATTTGCGCAAGCGCGCTGTCGAGCGCCTTTTGCTTGTCACCGCTTACTTTATTTTTCATGGTCAAAAGATCCGCCATAGTCCCTTGTCCCTTTCTATGTGTCACACACCGGGGCGTGCGGCAATCACTGCTTTGTTCACCTCTTGTTCCTTATGGGATCAAAGGGAGAACATTGCAACAGAAAACTGGTATACCCACTTCACGGTGCGGATGTTAAAGATTGGTTTATAGTTAATCCGCAGCAAGAAATTTTACCGGGCAGTTGACGGAATGATGATATTTTTCAAGAAACGGCTGGCGCTTCTCTCTGTTCCCAAGACCGGGACCACAGCCTTTCAGGCGGCTTTGCGCAGCCAGGCGGATCTTGTGATCACTGATCCGCCGGAACTGAAGCATGCGCCGCTTTACCGCTACAACCGCTGGATACGGCCGATGTTTGAAAAAGTCTGCGGCGCGGAACTGGAAGTGGCCGCAGTGATGCGGGAACCGGTCAGCTGGCTGGGCAGTTGGTACCGGTACCGGCAACGGCCCGCGCTGGATGGCAAGGCAAACTCGACCAAGGATGTCAGCTTTGATGAGTTCCTGCATGCCTATTGCAAGGGGAAACCGCCCGCCTTTGCCAATGTCGGCAGCCAGGCAAAGTTCCTGGAATCCCAGCCTAACGGCTGCAAAGTAAACCATCTGTTCCGCTATGAGGATCAAGACGCATTCAGGAAATTTCTGGAGCAGCGCTTGGACTTGGACCTTCGGCTGGAGCGCAGGAATGTCAGCCCCCAGGCAAGGCTGACATTAAGCCCGGATGCCGAGAGCCATGTCCGGCGAAAACGCGCCGCGGAATTTGAACTTTACGAGTCGATTCCGCTCCGCTGAACATTAAGAAGGCCGCCAGGAACGGCGGCTTTTTCCATCCCTGTGTTTACCAGCCTCAGTGAAGTTGTTCGTGAACCGTTTCGGTCAACTGGTTGAGCGAAAACGGCTTGGGCAGGAAAACCGAATTCGGAACATCCGGATCGGCCTCGCCAAAGGCCCCTTCGGCATAGCCGGAGACGAACACCACCCGGGTGTCAGGACGTTCTTTCAGCGCCTGTCGTACCCAGCTGGGACCATCCATGCCGGGCATCACCACATCGGTGACGAAGACATCCACCGTCAGGCCGGGATCTTCCAGCGTGCGCAGGGCGTCCTCGGCGGATTCGGCTTCCAGAACCGTATAGCCCCGCATCCTGAGAGCCCGGGACGCAAAGGCCCGCACAGGTGCCTCATCCTCAACCAGCAGCACCACGCCCTCGCCATGCTGGGCGGCGGCGGCTTTCTCCGAGGACCCAGCCGGCTTTTCAGCAGACGTCTGATCGGCTTGCTGTTTGTACACCGGGAAGAACAAGGTGAACTGGGTGCCGTGGCCCTTCACCGAGTCAACAAAGATGTAGCCGCCTGTCTGCTTGAGGATGCCATAGGCAGTGGACAGGCCCAGGCCGGTCCCCTCGCCGGTACGTTTTGTGGTGTAAAAGGGCTCAAAAACTTTTTGCAGCTTATCCGGAGCAATTCCGACACCTTCGTCGGACACTTTCACGGTGACCCAGTCGCCCGCTGGAACTGTGGCACGGTTCCGCTCCAGCGGCTTGTCAAGCGCGATAACTTCCGTCTCAACCCGGATCTCGCCGCCCTGCGGCATCGCATCGCGCGCGTTCACCACGAGGTTCATCAGTACCTGTTCCAGCTGCCGCTTATCGGCGCGGATCGCCTTCATCACCGGATCGTGGCTAAGGGTCAGGGTGACCTTCTCGCCGACCAGACGGTTCAGCAGATGCGTGAGGTCCGACAGCGTTTCCCTCACATCCAGGGTTTCCGGCTGCAGGGTCTGCTTGCGGGAAAATGCCAGCAGCTGGCTGACAAGCGAGGCCGCCCGGTTGGCGTTTTCATGGATCTGGATCAGGTCTCCATAGTCCTGATCGCCCTGGTCATGCCGCAGCAGCAAAAGGTCGCAATGGCCGGAAATCGCGGTGAGCAAGTTGTTGAAGTCATGCGCAACACCGCCGGCAAGCTGCCCGATTGCCTGCATCTTCTGGCTTTGCACAAATTGCGCTTCCAGCGTTTTCAGCTCGGTCGCGTCATTCAGCACTGCGATCAGCATCGGGGTGCCCTCTTCCACCACCCGGGTTAGGGTAACCTGAACAAAAACTTCCTTGTCGGATCGTGACAGGCGCAGGAATTCAGACTTGTTCGGCGCCAGCCCATCGGCTGTATCGCGCAGCCAGTCAGACATCGGGCGTCCGAGGCCCTCCATCAGCTGGCCAAGTTTAAGATTAGCGCAGCTTTCAACCCCCAACAGGCGCAGGGCCATGCGGTTGCTGGTCAGAATTTCACCTGTGGGAGCAACCTTGAGAAACGGCACCGGCAGCGCCTCCAGCCCGGCTTGGGCGGGGTCGAAATTGCATTCATCCACCTCCATCAGAAACAGCTCGCTGCGGCCCTGAGTGCGGTTTTTCTCGCTGACCAGAACCTGGACCGGGCCGGACTTGGTGCTGAGCGTGTTGACCTGACCGGGCATGACCGGCAGTGCAGGAAACAAACGGTCGGTGGACTTCACCCGTTCACCAATCAGGCTGCGGGCCGCCTCGTTCATGAACAAAACAGCACCGGTCCGGCCCACCGTGATCATCGGAACCGGCATCGTTTCAGCACCGCGCCCATTGCCGCCGCGATCCAGAATATCCTCAACCCGCCATAAAAAGCTGCCGCCATTCATCTGGTGCACCGCCAGCCGCACCTGGCCGCGGCGGGTCACGATATCCTCTCGCGCGGCACCATCGACACGGGCCCGGCTTTGCAGCCGGTACAAGACCGCCGACGGGTTGGCCAGGATCGACCGCAAGGTTCCAGCCAATGTGTCGCGGTTGCCGTCTTGGAACCGTTTCACTGCTGCCCCGTTGCAGGCATGGATCACCCCATCATCGTCTGTGACAAAGCTGGGTGTCGCGTCTTTTTCGATAAAACCGGTCAGCAGGTCGGCCGCCATCGCCCGCGCATTCAGCCGCATCCGGGTTTGGATGACCATCAGAGCCGCCACAGCCGTCAATGTCAGCCCTACCATGAAAAAGCCGCGGCCCATCCAATCGGGCAGCGGCACCAGCCAGGGGCTGAACATCAGCATCAGCGCCAGCAGCAGCGTCGCTGCTAACCGGGCGTGCTCGGGCGCATAAACCCGCAGTTCCGGAACGGAAGTCTCTTGGCGACCGGGCATTGCGGCTCCATGGAAAATGCAAAGTGACGCCATAACGCGGCGGATTTGGTTAAAACCACGTTAAGAAACACAAATGTTTCCCGGCGGAGACCCTAACAACCACCCTTCGCACGCGTCAACACGGCAACGAAGAAACCATCGGTGCCGTTCTGGACCTGCCAGCTTTGCTGGGCCGCCAGAGACCAGCCCCTGTTCTCTTGCAGAAACTTTTGAACCTGCTCTGTGTTTTCGCTGTTCAGCATTGAACAGGTGGCATAGGCCAAAGTTCCGCCAGGTGCCGTCAGGCTTCCCGCTTCACGCAAGATATCTGCTTGGACTTGGTGCAGAGACTGCAGGTTTTCAGGCGTCAGCCGCCATTTGCCTTCGGGTGCCCGCCGCCAGGATCCGGAACCGGAGCAGGGTGCATCGCACAGCACCAGGTCGAACGGCCCGCTGCGGTCAAGGTCCGAAGTCAGCAGTTGCTGCACCTGCGCACCCGCCCGGGCCGCGCGCTCGGGAAGATCTTTCATACGCCTGGAATCGGCATCATGGACAAACAGACGGAGTTTCGCCTGCGCCGCCATGGCCAATGCCTTGCCGCCGCCGCCAGCGCAGTAATCCAGCACCTTCATTCCGTCTTGCAACGGCAAAAGCGCGGTTACAGCCTGGCTCGCCGCATCTTGTAGTTCAACAAGACCGTCCTGGTACACTTTCGTATTCCGCAGTTTACGGGCACCTTCGGTCACTTCCAGCGCCGTGGCAGCGGCCGGGTGCGGCCGGGTGGCGACGCCTTCTGCGGCAAGCACGGTTTGCGCTTGCGCAAGTGTCCCGCGGGCAATGTTCACCCGCAGATGCACCGGTGCCCGGCCGCGCAGGGCAAGAGCTGCGGCTTCTGCCTGATCCCCAAGGCTGCTGCGGAATTCAGGCCACAGCCAATCGGGAATATCCAATGCCTCGGCCCCTGCGGGCGGAGAGGTCAGCTGACATTCCGTCTCGGTCAAAGGTGCAGGCCCGTATCCCTGTCCACTAAAGACGTCTGCCGGGTCCTGCCCTGCTTCCCGCAGTGCGCCCAAAACCAGCCCCCGTCCGCTGCGCGCGCCGCCAAGGGCTGCGTGCGACCGCTGGCAACGCAGGGCAGAGAACACATGATCACGCACTGCGGCCCGGTCTTTCGATCCGGCAAACCGGCTTCGGCGGCCCCAAGACGTCAAAGCCTTCTCCGCAGGCTCGCCCTCCAGAATCTGGTCTAGAACCTCGATGGCCGCCTGCAGGCGGGCGGCGGGGGTCATGCCCCTGCCCCTTGGTTGGACGCGGCCATCATCAGCTTATCCAGCCCGGTAATTCGGTGCTTCGCGGGTGATCTGCACATCGTGCACATGGCTTTCCTTCAGCCCGGCGCCGGTGATACGGACAAAATTGCAGTTCTTGCGCATCTCGTCCACAGTCGCACAGCCGGTATAGCCCATTGCTGCGCGCAGACCGCCGACCAGCTGGTGAACGACCGGACCTGCCCCGCCTTTGTACGGGACCTGGCCCTCAATGCCTTCGGGCACCAGCTTGTCGCTGGCGGCATCTTTCTGGAAATACCGGTCAGCCGAGCCGCGTGCCATAGCGCCCATCGAGCCCATACCCCGGTAGGATTTGAATGAACGGCCTTGATACAGGATCACTTCACCCGGGGATTCATCGGTGCCGGCGATCATTGAACCGACCATGGCACAGGATGCACCAGCCGCGATCGCCTTGGCAAAATCTCCCGAGAATTTGATGCCGCCGTCGGCGATCACCGGGACATCGCCTGCAGCCTCTGCGCAATCCATGATCGCAGTCAGCTGGGGCACGCCGACACCGGCCACCATGCGGGTGGTGCAGATCGATCCCGGACCAATGCCGACCTTGACCGCATCGGCACCCGCATCGATCAACGCGCGGGTGGCTTCGGCTGTGGCGACGTTCCCGGCAATCACCTGCACCGCGCCATACTGCGCCTTGATCCGCTTCACTGCGTCGATCACGCCCGCCGAATGGCCATGGGCCGTATCCACAACGACGATATCGACACCGGCGTCGATCAGCGCTTCGGAACGTTCAAAACCGCTGTCGCCAACCGAACTGGCGGCAGCAACCCGCAAGCGGCCCAGCTCATCCATGCAAGCGGTCGGGTGCAGCACTGCCTGTTCAGTGTCTTTTAGGGTCAGCAGGCCCGTCAGCCTGCCATCCTTGTCAGAGACCAGCAGTTTTTCGATCCGGCGCGCCTTCATCAGCGATTTGGCTTCTTCCAGGTCGGCGGGCTCCTGCAGCATTGCCAAATTGTCCGAGGTCATCATCACCGACACCGGTGTGCTGTCGTCTGAGGCAAAGCGCATGTCTCGGTTTGTGACAATACCGACCACGCGCCCTGCGCCGTCCACCACCGGGAATCCGGTCACCCGATAGCGCTCCTGCAGCGCCTTGGCGTCGGCCAGGGTCTGGTCTGCGGTCAGCGTGATGGGGTTATAGACGATACCCGAGATAAAGCGCTTGACCCGGCGCACTTCGCGGGCCTGCTCTTCAACGTTCAGGTTTTTGTGGATCACCCCCATGCCGCCGGCCTGGGCCATGGCAATCGCCATGCGTGACTCGGTCACCGTGTCCATTGCCGAGCTTAGAAGCGGGATGTTCAGCGACACCGATTGCGTCACCCGGGTGCGCGTGTCAGCGGTATTGGGCAGCACGCTCGACGCGCCTGGCACCAGTAGAACATCATCAAAGGTGAGAGCCTCACGAATCTGCATTGGTCATCCTCATGCATAACCCCGTTTGGCGGTGACCCTATGGCACAGAACCAACCGGGGGGAAAGAGGCGCGGGCAAGAATTCCTGCAGTGCAGCAATCTCTTTGGTGCTGTTCTGATCTGGGTCAAGGCGTGCTGGCCTGCATGGCGTGTTAGAAAACCTGCAAAGATGATGCAGGATTTGCCATGCCCGCCCCACTGGAAAACGTCACTGTTCTGGACCTCACCCATGTTCTGGCCGGTCCTTACTGCTCAATGATCCTGTCGGATCTCGGTGCCAGGGTCATCAAGGTCGAACGCCCCGGATCAGGCGACGACACGCGGGCATTTCCACCATTTAAGGATGGCGAAAGCGCATATTTTGCCACCATCAACCACGGTAAGAAAAGCATCGCGCTCGACCTGAAGACACCGGACGATCGCACCGTCTTTGAGCGGCTGCTGGCGCAGGCCGACGTGCTGCTCGAAAACTTCCGTCCCGGCGTGATGCAGCGGCTGGGCTATGGCTGGGAGGATCTGCACACCAGATACCCGCGGCTGATCTATGGCGCTGTGTCCGGCTTTGGCCACTCCGGTCCCGATGCTCAGAAACCGGCCTATGACATGGTGGTCCAGGCCCGCGGCGGGGTGATGTCGATCACCGGTGAAAAAGACCGCGACCCGGTGCGCGTCGGTGCCTCGATCGGCGATATCGTTGCCGGCATGTTCCTTGGGCACGGTATTCTGGCAGCACTTCTGGACGTAGCGAAATCCGGCGAGGGCCGGTTTATCGATGTCGCCATGCTGGACAGCCAGCTGGCGCTGCTGGAACACGCCATCGCCATCACATCGGTCACCGGCAAAGCCCCCCAGCCCTCAGGCGCCCGGCACCCGTCGATCACCCCGTTTGAAACCTTCCACGCATCAGACGGGCTGTTTGTGATTGCCGCTGGCAATGACGCGCTGTTTGTCCGGCTCTGCGACGCGCTGCGGCTTCCACTGGCCAGGGACCCGCGTTTTGCCAGCAATCCGGCGCGATGCGAAAATGCGCGCCTTCTGAAACGCTTGATCGAAGCGATAACCTTAGGGAACAGCAAAGACCACTGGATCGGGGTTCTGACCGGGGCCGGCATTCCGACAGGGCCGATCCAGACAGTGGATCAGGTAATGCTGGATCCGCAGATCCTGGCCCGCAATATGGTCGTCCAGATTCTAGGCAGAAACGGCAAATCTGCAAATTTGTCAGCTGGAAATCCAATAAAGATGAGCGGACTGGAAGACCCTGAAACCCGCGCCCCGGCCCCGCAGCTGGATGGGGACCGGGCAGAGGTTCTGGCGTGGCTGGAAGAGGTTGAGGCAGAAGCCGTTCCCTGACCGCCGGCCTGCCGAAAAACCGCATCCCAAAGTCATCAAATTTGGAAAAATGGCGCCAGCAGACGGGAAAATGCCGCCCCTTGCCTTTCGTCTGCCGCAAAAGCCCATATGCTCCGCCTAAATTGCGGAATGAGAAGGCTACAGGCATGACTGACGAACCCCTCGTTGTGTTTACCCCATCCGGCAAGCGCGGGCGTTTCCCCGCGGGCACGCCGATCCTCACTGCCGCCCGGCAGCTTGGGGTCGACCTCGACTCGGTCTGCGGCGGCCGCGGGATCTGCTCGAAATGCCAGATCACCCCCTCCTATGGCGAGTTTTCCAAGCATGGCGTGACCGCCGAGGAAGGCGCGCTCAGCGAATGGAACAAGGTTGAACAGCGTTACAAGGACAAGCGCGGCCTGATCGACGGCCGCCGTCTGGGCTGCCAGGCCACCGTCCAGGGCGACATCGTCATCGACGTGCCGCCGGAAAGCCAGGTCCACCGCCAGGTGGTGCGCAAACGCGCCGAGGCGCGCGACATCACTATGAACCCCTCCACCCGCTTGTTCTATGTCGAGGTGGAAGAACCCGACATGCACAAGCCCACGGGCGACATGGAACGGCTGATCGAGGCGCTGGATGCCCAATGGGGCCTCAAGGGCGTCAAGACCGATCTGCATATCCTGCATACGCTGCAGCCCGCCCTGCGCAGAGGCGGCTGGAAGGTCACAGTGGCCGTGCATCTGGGTGACGAAAGCCACCCGCCCAAAATCATGCATATCTGGCCCGGGTTCTACGAAGGCACTGTTTATGGCCTGGCGGTCGACCTTGGCTCCACCACCATCGCCGCGCATCTGTGCGATCTGAAGACCGGCGAGGTGGTCGCCTCCTCCGGCATTATGAACCCTCAAATCCGTTTTGGCGAAGACCTGATGAGCCGGGTCTCTTATTCGATGATGAACAAGGGCGGCGATCAGGAAATGACCCGCGCCGTGCGCGAAGGCATGAACGCCCTGTTCACCCAGATCGCGACTGAGGCTGAAATCGACAAGACACTGATCGTGGATGCGGTCTTTGTCTGCAACCCGGTAATGCACCACCTGTTTCTTGGAATCGACCCGTTCGAGCTGGGCCAGGCACCATTTGCACTGGCAACCTCCAACGCGCTGGCCCTGCGTGCGGCGGAACTGGACCTGAACATCCACCCGGCTGCCCGCGTCTATCTGTTGCCCTGCATCGCCGGACACGTCGGTGCCGATGCTGCTGCGGTCGCCCTGTCCGAGGCACCTGACAAATCCGAAGATCTGGTGCTGGTTGTTGACGTCGGCACCAATGCGGACATCCTGCTCGGCAACAAGGAAAAGGTTCTGGCCTGTTCGTCCCCCACCGGCCCGGCCTTTGAGGGCGCGCAGATTTCCAGCGGCCAGCGCGCAGCCCCTGGCGCCATTGAGCGGGTCGAAATCAAC
>NZ_JAXMOX010000188.1:0-9031 GCF_034669605.1 Leisingera sp. | reverse complement strand
CGACGCGATGCTGCAGCAATTGAACGCCGAACGCGCCCGCCGCGCCCAGGTGACCGAGGCCGAGGGCCAGAAGCGCGCGGTGGAACTGTCCGCCGACGCCGAGCTGTACGCCGCCGAACAGATCGCCAAGGCCCGCCGCATCCAGGCCGAGGCCGAAGCCTATGCCACCGAAGTGGTCGCCAAGGCGATTGCCGAAAACGGTATCGAGGCCGCGCAGTATCAGGTTGCCCTGAAGCAGGTCGAGGCGCTGAATGCGCTGGGCAACGGCGACGGCAAACAGACCATCGTGCTGCCCGCCCACGCGCTTGAGGCCTTTGGCGATGCCTTCAAAATGCTGAAAGGGGGCAAATGATGGATCTGCCGTTCTGGGCCTTGTGGTGGGTGTGGGGCGCCGCGGCGCTGGCACTGGCCATCCTGGAGGTTCTGGTGCCCGGCTTTGTTTTCCTCGGCTTTGCCATCGGCGCCGCTGCCGTTGCCTTGCTGCTGCTGGCGGGGGCCGGCCTTGGCCTGCCGCCGCTGCTGCTGATCTTTGCCGTGCTGTCGCTCGCCGCCTGGCTGGTGATGCGCCGGTACTTTGCCCTGCCCAAGGGCCAGGTAAAGACCTTCAACCACGACATAAACGACTGATTTCAAGAACTGATTTCAAAAACTGAGAGCAAGCCGGGCGGCGCTTCTCTGCCGCCTGGCCCGCAGGGCGCGGCAGGCGTCAGAACCTGAACCCCACCCCCGCAAGCAGCCCGTGCGTCTCCGCATCATGACGGAAGAAACCGTCTGTGCCGCGGGTGCCGTCCTGATAATCCACCCCCAGCCCGCGGTACATCACATAGATCGAGGCCCGCTCCCAGCGGTGATAGATCAGCCCGCCCATGGCGGACCAGCTCCGGTCGGACCCGGCGCCAAAGCCGCCGATGTCGCCCTCCAGGGAAAGACTGAAGCGCGGCGACAGCTGCCGTTCCCAGCGCAGCCCCGCAATCGGGTCGGTCCAAGTGCCGCCGCGCCGCACCGCACCGCCCGGCAGATAGGCCGTCACATCCACATCCCAGTGGCGCAGCCCGCCGAAAACCTCGAACCGGTCGCGCCCCTGGCCAAAGCTGTAGGTCACCACCGCCTCCGCTATGTTCTGGTCATAGGCTGCAGCCACCGCACCGGCTGAGCTTCCCGCCGTCCAGTCCGAATCCATCACCGCATAGCGCAGCCGGAAACCGAAACGGCTGCTGTGGCGCCCCTCGAACGCCAGCATCCCGCCGGCCTGCAGCTGATCAAAAACATACCCCGCATCAATCGAGACACCGCCCCCCGCCAGCCCCAGCTCGGTTGTGCCTTCCACCGACGGTGCCAGCACATAGGGCGTCAGCTGCCAGCGCCACGCCCCGTTTGCCCAGGCATCGCCGGCCGTCCCGCCCGCAGCCAGGCAACCGCCCGCCAGCACCAGGGCGGCGGTGGTCGCGCATCTGCGGGTCGCGGTTTTCGCTGGCATGGCCTCTCTCCGGTCCGGCCCGCACGCGGCAGCCCCGTGGCCGGACGCCGGCGCACGGCCCGCATCCCTCGGGCAGCGTTTACAAATTCATCTTGGGGGAACCACAATTTAGCGCGCTTGCCCGCGCAAATCAAATTTTCACGAAAGGGTGAGGAACAGAACATTCCCGCTGCGGCGCGCGCCGCCTCTGGACGCCGGGCCGCAGATTCCCTATATAAATCGTCGGAATATCAGACCGGGATCCCCATGACCAATCCTTCCGAACCGCTTGAAGGCGCACCGCTGATCGCGCCCTCCTCCGTCAGCCACCCGCTGTACGAGGCCGTGACCGACGCCTGCCGCTCCGTCTATGACCCGGAAATCCCGGTGAACATCTATGAGCTGGGCCTGATCTACACGATCGACATCAACGACGAGAACGACGTCAGGATCATCATGACCCTGACCGCGCCGGGCTGCCCGGTCGCGGGTGAGATGCCGGGCTGGGTTGTCGATGCCATCTCACCGCTGCCCGGTGTGAAAACGGTTGACGTCGAACTCACCTGGGAGCCGCCCTGGGGGATGGAGATGATGTCCGACGAGGCCCGCCTGGAACTCGGCTTCATGTAAGCCCGCACAGCCTGTGTACTGATCCGGCCCCTGCACCTGCGGGGGCCTTTTCATTTTCCGCCCCGCGGGCCTAAGCTGCGGCAGCCCCAGACCCGGAGCCGCCCCATGCGCCTTGCCCTCTTGCCCGCCGCCCTGCTGCTCCTTGCCGCCGCCGCCGCCGCGGAGCCCCTGGCGCTCAGCTACGGCCCCCGCCCGGCCTATCTGATCAGCCGGCTGCCCGGCGGCGCGCTCAGGGATAGGCTGCAATCCTGCGCCGCCCAAACCCTGACCCATGCGGAGTCGATTGCCCTGTTCCAAAGCCTCGGCGCCAAATTCATGCCCGAGCTGAAGGCCCCCGCGGTGCCGATGCCATTCAACGGTTTCACGCAACAGGATTTCGCGCAAAAGCTGATCGATGACTACAAGGCGGCCGGCATCGCCCCTGCAGACGTCCGGGTGCAAAGCTTCAGCCTGGACGACATCCTCTACTGGATCGAACACGAACCGGCTTTCGGCCGCCAGGCGGTGCTGCTCGACGGCAGCTACCGCCAGGAAGGCTTCGATCACAGCGATCCAGCCACCTTCCCTCACGACTTCGCCGCGCTGAAGGCGCAGGGCGTCAACTACCTGGCACCGCCCCTTTGGATGCTGGTGACCGTCCGGGACGGACGCATTGTCCCCTCCGCCTATGCCATTGCGGCCAAAGCCGCCGGACTGCAGCTGATCACCTGGACGCTGGAACGTTCCGGCCCGCTGCAGGGCGGCGAATGGTACTTTCAATCGCTCGACGCACTGCCCCGCGATGATGGTCTCTCTTACCAGCTGCTGCATGTGCTGGCACAGGACGTGGGGGGCGCGGGCGTCTTCTCCGACTGGCCCGCCACCGTCACCCATTACGCCAACTGCATGGGGCTGTGACGCCCGCGGACTGTGAAAACTGCCGCCGCGGCCCTTTCATTTCCGCATCACGAATATATGTTCAGCCCCTGCCAGGACGTTTGCGGGGTTGAGCCGCCGCAGCACCGGCCCTAGATAGGGACTAAGTGTAAGGAGAAACCCATGTTCGGCATTCCCGGCAAACAGGCTGTGACCATAACGCCCAAGGCGGCAGCGCAGATCGCCAAGCTGATGGCCAAGGACGGCCACGCCGGCCTGCGCATCGGCGTCAAGAAAGGCGGCTGCGCGGGCATGGAATACACCATGGAATACGTCAGTGAACCCTCCGCCAACGACGAGGTGGTGGAGCAGGACGGCGCCCGCATCCTGATCGCGCCGATGGCGCAGATGTTCCTGTTCGGCACCGAGATCGACTATGAGGTGACGCTGCTGGAAAGCGGCTTCAAGTTCAACAACCCCAATGTTGCGGATGCCTGCGGCTGCGGCGAATCGATCAGCTTCAAGGAACTGCCCGGCGCCTGATCCGGGCCAGCCGGGATGCAATCACCGGGCGGGGTCTTTCCCGCCCTTTTTGTTGCCGCCCCCGCGGTCAAGCGAATTGCGCCAACCCGCCGCCGGTGCTACCTGTCACGCCCAAATAACGAGGATCGGAGACATACCCCCATGCGGCGGAAACTGGCAGCAGGCAACTGGAAAATGAACGGCGCCGGCGGCAGCCTGGCAGAACTGTCGGCCCTGGCCGAAAGCCATGCCGGCCCGGCTGCGGAGATCCTGATCTGCCCGCCGGCAACCCTGCTGTCACGCGCCGCAGATACCGTCCGGGGCAGCGCTGTTGCCATCGGCGGTCAGGATTGCCACGCCAATGCCGCAGGCGCCCACACCGGCGACCTGTCCGCAGCCATGCTCAAGGACGCAGGCGCCGCCGCCGTGATCCTCGGCCACTCCGAGCGCCGCGCCGACCACGGTGAAACCGACGCGCAGATCTGCGCCAAGGCGGAAGCCGCCATCGCAGAGGGCCTGACCGCGGTGATCTGCATCGGCGAAACCCTGGCCGAACGCGAAGCCGGCGACACGCTCAAGGTTGCAGGCACCCAGCTTGCGGGGTCCGTTCCGGCGTCTGCCACCGGCGCAAACACCGTGATCGCCTATGAGCCGGTCTGGGCCATCGGCACCGGCAGGGTTCCGACGCTGGAGCAGATCGCCGAGGTGCATGATTTCCTGCGCGCCGGACTCACCGCCCGTTTCGGCGCCGCCGCCGCTGATGGCTTCCGCCTGCTCTACGGCGGCTCGGTCAAACCCTCCAACGCCGCCGGGATCTTTGCCGTCTCCAACGTCGACGGCGCCCTTGTCGGCGGCGCCAGCCTCCGGGCCGCGGATTTCTCGCCGATCATCACCGCGCTGGAAGCCAGCTGACCGGCACCCTTTGGCGCGGACCTCGGATTTGAGTATTTTCAGGAAAGATGAAGCCAGGGAGGTTTTCATTTTTCCCTGAATACTCCGGGGTGAATTGGCCAAAGGCCAAGAGGGGCAGCGCCCCCCCTGCAACGAAAAACGCCCCGGTCTCCCGGGGCGTTTTCTGTTTGGCACTTGCCTAATTGGTGATGATCCTAATTGGTTATGATCTCCGGCCCCATCACCGCGTTTGGCAGCACGGTGGACAGCCAGGGGATATAGGTGATCATGATCAGGAACACGAAGAGCACCGCCAGGAACGGCAGCGCCGCCCGCACCACCCCCATCATCGGCATCCCCGCCACACCCGAGGTGACAAACAGGTTCAGGCCGACCGGCGGGGTGATCATGCCGATCTCCATGTTCACCACCATGATGATGCCCAGATGGATCGGGTCGATGCCCAGCTCGATGGCAATCGGGAACACCAGCGGCGCCACGATCACCAAGAGCCCCGAGGGTTCCATGAACTGGCCGCCGATCAGCAGGATCACGTTCACGATGACCAGGAACATGATGGGACCGAAACCTGCCGACAGCATCGCATTGGCAATCTGCTGCGGCACCTGCTCGTCGGTCAGAACGTGCTTCAGGATCAGCGCGTTGGCGATCACGAACAGCAGCGTCACCGTCAGCTTGCCCGCCTCGAACAGCGTGTGTTTGGTGTCGCTGTGCAGAAAGGCCGTCAGCAGCGCATAAGGCTTCTTGATCAGCGGCGTCTTGGCCCCGCCCTCGCCGTTCGACAGCGGCCCCATGTCCTTGTAGACAAAGCTGGCGATGAAGAAAGCATAGACCGCCGCCACCGCCGCCGCCTCGGTCGGGGTGAAGATGCCGCCATAGATGCCGCCCAGGATGATCACAATCAGGAACAGCCCCCAGCCGGCATCGCGGGCCGAGGTCAAGACCTCGCCCCAGCCCTTCCACTCGCCCTTGGGCAGGTTCTTGACCTTGGCCATCACATAGATGGTCACCATCAGCATCAGGCCCGCCATCAGTCCCGGAATCACACCGGCCAGGAACATCCGGCCCACCGAGACCTCAACCGCCGCCGCATAGACCACCATCACAATCGACGGCGGGATCAGGATGCCCAGGGTGCCTGCGTTACAGATCACACCGGCCGCGAATTCCTTGGAATAGCCCACTTGCCGCATGCCCGCGATCACGATGGAGCCGATCGCCACCACGGTGGCAGGCGAGGAGCCGGAAAGGGCCGCAAACAGCATGCAGGCAAAGACGCCGGCAATCGCCAGCCCGCCCGGCAGATGGCCGACACAGGCGATCGAAAACCGGATGATCCGCCGCGCCACGCCGCCGGTGGTCATGAAGCTTGAGGCCAGAATGAAGAACGGGATCGCCAGCAGGGTGAAATGCCCCTCAAAGGCCTCAAACAGCGTGCCTGCGACCGATGCCAGCGAGCTGTCGGAATAAATCAGCAGAAAGATTGTCGAGCTCAGCCCCAGCGACACCGCAATCGGCACCCCGATCAGCAGCAGGCCGATCACCATCGCAAAGAGAATAACCACTTCCATCAATCATTCTCCCCGCGCTGCGCCCGCACGGCGTCCAGCTCGTCTTCGACTTCGTGGCTGGCCACCAGCCGGTCCACGTCGCCGCGGGCAATCTGCACCGCCGCCTGAATAAACCGGAACACCAGCAGCAGCATCGACACCGGCAGCACCGCATAAGGCACCACTTTCGGCAGCTTCTCGTAGGACTCGCCGTAGTTGATCAGATCTTCCAGAAACTTGAAGACCGCCACCATCGGCACATCCTGCACCTCGTAAAAGCTTTGGCTGCGCGCCGTCATGTCGAACCCGGTCGGGAACCAGCGCCCCGACGTGGGCGGCAGATCCGCAAACACCGCCCAATAGTCATAGGCGCCTTTCAAAAGCAGCAAGGAGAACACGATGCAGCAGGCGGCCGCAAACAGGCCAACCGCCCGCCGCGCACCCGGCGCCAGCATGTTGACGATGGCATCGACCCCCAGATGCGCATGCGCCTTTACCGCGTAGGACGCCCCCAGCAGCACCAGCCAGGCAAACAGGAACACGGTCAGTTCCAGCGCCCACAGGATGTTGGAATTGAACACAAACCGCGCGATCACATTGGCGAAAGTTATTGCCGTCATCAGCCCCAGCAGGAGCGCGATCAGGGTTTCTTCGAGTGCGTTGATAAGCCCGCTCGGGCCGGTTCCGGACCCCGCCATGGCTGCCTCCCAGATTTTCGGAAAAAGGGTGCAGGCAGCGGATCCCCGCGCTGCCTGCAGCCGGCAGGCCCCGATGCGGGCCTCCCGGATGCGGCCTGTTTTACAGGCCTGCGTTGATGGCTTGCGCCGCGTCGATCTTCTCCTGGCCGACGTCGCCTGCGAATTTCTCCCAGACCGGCTTCATTGCCTCGACCCAGGCTGCCCGCTGCTCAGGCGTCAGCTCGCGCACCACGCCGCCGGCATCGATGATCGCCTGGCGGGCTTCGCCGTTCACTTTGGTCGACTCCGCGTTGCGGGTCGCCGTCACCTCGTTCAGGATGGTCAGGAACTGGTCGCGCACTTCCGGCTCCAGGCTGTCCAGCCAGTCGACCGAGGTCACCACCAGATAGTCCAGCGCGCCGTGGTTGGTCTCGGTCACACCGTCCTGCACCTCAAAGAATTTCTTGCCATAGATGTTGGACCAGGTGTTTTCCTGCCCGTCCACAACCCCCTGCTGCAGCGCGCCGTAAACTTCCGAAAACGCCATTTTCTGCGGGCTGCCGCCAATCGCTTCCATCTGCGCCACCAGCACGTCCGAAGACTGCTCCCGGAACTTCAGCCCGTTGGCATCGGACGGTTCCACCAGCGGCTTGTTGGCCGACATCTGCTTCATGCCGTTGTGCCAGTAGGCCAGCCCCTGCAGGCCCCGGCGCTGCATCGAATCCAGCATTTCCTGACCGGTTTCCGATCCCTGGAACGCATCCACCGCCTCGATGTTCTTGAACATGAACGGCAGGTCGAACAGGCGGAACTGCTTGGTGAATTTCTCAAATTTCGAGAGGCTCGGCGCGGCCAGCTGCACGTCGCCCTGCAGCATCGCCTCCAGCACCTTGTTGTCGTTATACAGTGTCGAGTTCGGGTAGACCTCGATGCACATGGTGCCGTTCATTTCCTCGTTGATGCGCTTTTCCAGCAGCGAGGCGGCAATGCCCTTGGGGTGTTTGTCGGTATTGGTGACGTGGCTGAACTTCACCACGATTTCGCCGTCGTCGCAGGCTGCCGAAGCAGCGCCTGCGGTAATGGCCAGTGCCAGTGCGGTGGCGGCGGTGGTCAGGAATTTCATGGTCTTTTCCTCCCAGAAAAATCTCTCGTAAATCCGATGTTGCATTCAGCGCATGGCTGAAGCCCGCCCAAAGCATCCCAAGTTGCGCAAAACCCCTCAACAATTGATTCGGGACTCATCAAAGGCCCGGATTTTCCGCATTCCAGCAATAGCTTACCGAAATCACTGATTCCTCCGCAGACGAGGGACGTCAAAGCTGTGCGAAATCCCGCACAGGGCGCTCCCGGCTTTGTGCGGAAATCCGCACAAATGTAACGCCGGACAGAAAACCCGGGAATCATGCAATTGCTCGCCCTCACGACAGATCCGCAGGCGCCCCGGTCAGGGGTGTTGCGCCCCCGGCGCACGCCCCGCTTGCCGGTCCTTAACGCGGCTCTGCGATACTCTCCTCCGTCGCGACACACGGTGCGGACTGACACCCCGCACCACCAGGAGATCACAGGGCCCCCAAGACCACCTCCTCATTGGGTGCAGGGGCGCCCCGAAACGAAGGCTTCACGCGGGGCTGGGATTAAAACCCCATCCTCCCTCCGCCCCCTGCCCCATTCCGGGGTTTCCGGCGGCGCCGCCTCCTCAATACTCCGGCAGCAGTGCCGGACCAGACCAGCCGCAAGGCACCGCGGCCGCCAGCGTTCTCAGCGCCGGTAATCCTCGGGCCGGATGCCATAGCGGGCCAGCTTGTCATAAAACGTCTTGCGCGGCAGCTTCAGGGCTTCGGCGGCCGCAGCCGCGCGCCCGTTGGCCCGGCCCAGCGCCGCAATCAGCAGCGACCGCTCCACCTGCGCCATCTGCTCTGCCAGCCCCAGCCCCGCGGCTGCCCCGGCTTCCTCGGGCATCCCCAGCACAAACCGCATCGCCGCCGACATCAGCGAGCGCGCATTGCCCGGCCAGTCCTGCGCCATCAGCGCCGCCAGATGCTCCTGCGAAATCTCCGGCGCCGCGATCCCCGCCTGCTCCGCCGCCTGCGCCACGTAATGGCGGAACAGCACCGGAATGTCGCCGGGACGCTCGGCCAGCGACGGGATCCGCACCCGCATCACATCCAGCCGGTAAAACAGGTCCGGGCTGAACCCGCCTGCCTGCACCTTATCCGCCAGACCGGCGCTGGACCCGGCAAGGATGCGCACCCCGCCGCCCTGTTCCAATTGCGCCAGCAGCGCATATTGCGCCAGCTGCGGCAGCGCCTGCACCTCGTCCAGAAACAACGAACCGCCCGCGGCCTCGGTGCACAGCTCCGCCACCGTCTCCGCCGCCAGCCCGGCGGCCGGGCGTTTCACAAACGGCCCCTGCCCCGCAGGCGACATCA
>NZ_JAXMOX010000187.1:0-9104 GCF_034669605.1 Leisingera sp. | reverse complement strand
TCAGCGCGTCGACGCTGCCGTCGTCAAATTTGGAGCCGTCCATCATTGCGCCCCCTCCTTCTCGTCGCCCGGCAGGATGTATTCAGCACCTTCCCACGGCGACATGAAATCAAACTGCCGGTATTCCTGCACCAGATTTACCGGCTCATAGACCACGCGCTTCTGCGCCTCGTCATAGCGGACCTCGGTATAGCCGGTGGTCGGGAAATCCTTGCGCAGCGGGTAGCCGCGGAAACCGTAGTCGGTCAGGATCCGGCGCAGGTCCGGGTGGCCCGAAAACAGGATGCCGAACATGTCGTAGACTTCCCGCTCGAACCAGTTGGCCGACGGGTGCACGTTCACGATCGAGGGCACAAGTTCCTCCTCGCGCACCGCGGTGCGCAGGCGGATGCGCTGGTTCCGGTACATCGACAGGAAATGATAGACGACATCAAAGCGCTTGGCCCGGTCCGGGTAGTCAACCGCAGTGATGTCCACCAGGGTCGAGAACTTGCAATTCTGGTCCGATTTCAGAAACTCCACCAGACCGGCAATATTGGAAGGCGTCACATCGATGTTCAGTTCGCCAAAGGAAATATCCCAGGCGACAACGCAATCGGGGCGTTTGGCTTCGATCTGCGCGCCGAGTTCTTTCAGTGCTTCAGTCATCTGCTCTCTCCCGCCTTAGCGTACAAGGGTGCCGGTGCGGCGGATCTTGCGCTGCAACTGCATCAAGCCGTACAGCAGCGCCTCGGCCGTCGGCGGGCAGCCGGGCACATAAACGTCCACCGGCACGACCCGGTCACAGCCGCGCACCACGGAATAGCTGTAGTGGTAATAGCCGCCGCCATTGGCGCAGGATCCCATCGAGATCACATAGCGCGGCTCTGGCATCTGGTCGTAGACCTTGCGCAGGGCCGGCGCCATCTTGTTGGTCAGGGTGCCCGCCACGATCATCACATCCGACTGGCGCGGCGAGGCGCGCGGCGCGATGCCGAAACGCTCGGCATCGTAGCGCGGCATCGAAGTGTGCATCATTTCGACCGCGCAGCAGGCCAGGCCGAATGTCATCCAATGCAGCGAACCGGTACGGGCCCAGTTGATGATGTCTTCTGCCGAGGTGAGCAGAAACCCCTTATCCTGCAATTCGGCATTGAGGGCCTGGGTGGCAACTTCCTTGTCCACACCGGCGGTGTTGGCTCCGGTCATCACTGCCATTCCAGCGCCCCTTTCTTCCATTCATAGGCAAAGCCGATGGTCAGCACGCCCAGGAACACCATCATCGACCAGAACCCTGTGTCGCTGATGTCCTTGAAACCGACGGCCCAGGGAAACAAAAAGGCGATTTCCAGGTCGAAAATGATGAAGAGAATCGACACCAGATAGAACCGGACATCGAATTTCATACGGGCATCATCAAAGGCATTGAAACCGCACTCATAGGCGCTGACTTTTTCCGGGTCCGGGTTGCGGACTGCCAGCACAACGGCTGCAAGGATAAGGACAATGCCCAAACCTGCCGCAACGGCCAGGAAAACCAGGATCGGCAGGTATTCCCTCAACATCTCTTCCAAGAGCAGCTCCTTTTCCCGGCGGTTTCCCGCGCGACGTCAATTGGCGTGTTGATTTGCCCTGTGCATACCCCTCCGCCCCCACAGCGTCAACTAAAGCAAAGTTAATCTACAAGGGTTTGTGACAGGAAACGGCACCGCCGCGGCACGCGCGTAATTCCTTAGTTGTTTCATAAGGAAAACGGCCGCGGAGGAAACCGCGGCCGCAGCCAAAAGATGCATCATTTTTGCCGGTTTTTCAGCCCTGCCAGACGGGTTTGCGCTTTTCAAAGAATGCGCTGATGCCCTCCTGCGCCTCGTCGCCTTCCCAGCGCGCAACGAGCGCCTTGATTGTATGATCAATCACAGCGTCATCGAGTTGCGGCCCCAGATCACGGGCGAGCTTTTTGGCGGCGGCGACGGCGCCGGGCGCACAGTTCAGATAGGGTGCGACCTCCGCTTCGACCGCCTCCGCCAGCTGGTCTGCGGGCACGGCTTTCGCCAGCAGCCCCAGCTCCACCGCCTCAGCAGCGCCGAACAGACGGGCCGACATGAACACGCGCCGCGCTTTGGCTTCGCCCATGCGGGCAATGACATAAGGGCCGATGGTGGCGGGAATCAGTCCCAGCCTGGTCTCGGTCAGGCCCATCTTCAAGTGATCCGCGCCGATGGCAACGTCGCAAACCGAGGCCATTCCGACACCGCCGCCAAAGGCATTGCCCTGCACCGCGCCGATCACCGGTTTGGCCAGGGTATTGAGCGCCATCAGCATCTCCGCCAGCACCCGCGCCTCGCGCGCGCGGGTTTCCGCATCCGCATCCATCTGCGCCCGCATCCAGCCCAGATCGCCGCCGGCGCAGAAACTCTTGCCGGCACCGGTCAGCACCACCACACGGACGGTCGCGTCCTCGTTCAGCCGCCGGGCCGCCAGAATCAGCTCCTGCAGCATCTGTCCGGACATCGCATTGTGCTTTTCAGGACGGTTCAGGCTCAGGGTGCAGACGCCACGGGCGTCGGTGTTCAGGGTGATCGTTTCGAACATCTTGCTTCTCCGCTGGAATTTCACTGCCGGCTGCGCATTGACCGGGCCATAAGTGCAGCCTCTGCCAGCACATCCGCGTCCAGACCGGTGTCATAGCCAAGGTCTGTCAAACGCCTGTGAACTGCCTCAGTGGCGACATTGCCCGCGGCGCCCGGCGCATATGGGCAGCCGCCCAATCCGCCAACAGCGGCATCGAAAACCCGCACGCCCTGATCCAGCGATGCCTCGATATTGTCGAGCGCCCGGCCGGAGGTGTCGTGATAATGGCCCGCCAAATTCTCTGCAGGCACCCGTGCTGAGACAGCTTTCAGCATCGCCGTAATCGCGTCCGGCGTGCCCTGCCCGATGGTATCCCCCAGCGAGATCTCATAGCAGCCCAAGGCAAACAGGCGCTCAGCCACTTCAGCAACTTTCTGCGGTGCGGTGACCCCGTCAAAGGGGCAATCGGTCACACAGGAAACATAGCCGCGCACCGGCAGGCCGATTTCCTTTGCGGCCTCCAGAATGGGCAGAAAGCGCGTGATGCTTTCCTTGATTGTTGCGTTGATGTTGGCCTTGGAAAACCCCTCAGAGGCCGAGGCGAACACCGCAATCTCGTCCGCCTTTGCAGCAACGGCATCCTGGTAACCGCGCATGTTGGGCGTCAAAGCTGCATACCGCACGCCGGGCGCGCGGGCGATGCCTGCCAGCACCTCGGCGCTTCCCGCCATCTGCGGCACCCATTTCGGCGACACAAAGCTGGCCACCTCAATCCGCGAAAACCCGGCCCGGCTCAGGCAATCGGCCAGCGCCACCTTCTCCGCCACCGGGATTTCGCGCTTCTCGTTCTGCAGCCCGTCCCGCGGACCAACCTCAAATATCTCGGCACGCTCAGCCATTACCGGGCCTCCTGCTTCTTTCTGGTCCCAAGTACTCAAATTCCAACAGCTGCCGCGCGCGCACGGTCAGCCGTCCCCCTCCTCTTCCAGACGCACCAGCGCAGCCCCGGCTTCGACCTGATCACCGCTCGAGGCCAGCACTTCTGCCACCACTCCGTCGCGGGCGGCCAGCAGTGAATGCTCCATCTTCATCGCCTCCAGAATAGCAAGCCGGTCGCCCTCCTTCACCGATTGGCCGGCTTTGGCAAAGACCGCCTTGACCAGCCCCGGCATCGGCGCCTCGATCACATTGCTGTCGCCGCCGGCCGCCGCATCGCGGTCCAGCGGATCAATCGCGGTGAACTCCAGCCCATAGGCATCATGCACGGTGATCAGGCCCCCCGACTGCGACACCGCAGGCATCCGGCGCTCGTCAATGCGCCACTGGCCCTGGCTGCGCTCAGCCGCAACGGTTTCTCCGCCGATGGTCCACAGTTGCCTGTCCGGCCCGTCGACTTGAACATCCGCAGTGAATTCTTCGCCGGCGCGGGACAGGGTAACGGCCCGATGCAGCGGCGCCCAGAGGGTGAAGCCGGTGTCCGGAGAAGCCTCCACCAGGTCCAGCGCCACCATGCCGGCGGCCGCCTTGTGGCGCAGCTCCACCTCCGGTGCCGCGGTCAGCGCGTCCAGATCGCGCGCGATCAGGCCGGTGTCCACGTCGCCGTTTGCAAAGCCCTGATGCGCCGCCAGCGCGCCGAGGAAAGCCAGGTTGGTGACGGTGCCGCCGACCTCGGTTTCCTCCAGCGCCCGGGCCAGCCGCGACAGCGCCACCTTGCGGGTGGAGCCATGCACGATCACCTTGGCAATCATCGGATCATACCAGGGGCTGATGGCGTCGCCTGCCCGCACGCCGCTGTCGGCGCGGCATTCGGCCGGGAAAGACAAATGGGTAAGCGTACCGGTGGCCGGAAGAAAGCCCTTGGGCACGTCCTCCGCATAAAGCCGCGCCTCAAACGCGTGGCCGGTGATTGTCAGGTCTTCCTGCCGGGCAGGCAGGCGTTCACCTGAGGCGACCCGCAGCTGCCACTCCACCAGATCGACACCGGTGATCAATTCGGTCACCGGATGTTCCACCTGCAGGCGGGTGTTCATTTCCATGAACCAGAAGCCGTCGCTGCGCAGGCCGTCCGAGCCATCGACGATGAATTCGACGGTGCCTGCGCCCTTGTACCCGATCGCCTCAGCCGCGCGCACGCCGGCCCGGCCCATTGCTTTGCGCATCTCCGCCGTCATGCCCGGTGCAGGGGCTTCCTCAATCACCTTCTGGTGACGGCGCTGAAGCGAACAGTCGCGTTCGAACAGATGCACCGCATGGGTGCCATCGCCAAAAACCTGCACCTCGATATGGCGGGGCTGCTGGATGTATTTCTCGATCAGCACATCCGGGTTGCCAAAGGCCGTGGTGGCCTCGCCTTGCGCGCTTTTCAGGGCATCTGCGAATTCCGCCGGGCTCTCGACCAGCCGCATCCCCTTGCCGCCGCCGCCGGCCACGGCCTTAATCAGCACCGGATACCCGATCTTGCCCGCTTCTTCCTGCAGAAAGCCGGCGTCCTGATTGGTGCCGTGATAGCCGGGCACCACCGGCACGCCGGCCTCTTCCATCAGCGCCTTGGCCGCATCCTTGAGGCCCATCTTGCGGATCGCATCTGCGGACGGGCCGATAAAGGTGAGGCCTGCAGCCTCGACCGCATCAACGAATTTCGGGTTTTCGGACAGGAAGCCGTAACCGGGGTGGATGGCCTGGGCGCCGGTTTGCTGCGCCACCCGGATAATTTCGTCGCCGCGAAGGTAACTGTCCGCGGGGGCCGGGCCGCCGATATGCACCGCCTCATCTGCCAGGACCACATGTTTCGAGGCTGCATCGGCATCGGAATACACCGCCACTGTCCGCACGCCCATGGCGCGGGCGGTTTCCATCACGCGGCAGGCGATTTCGCCGCGGTTGGCAATCAGGATCTTGTCAAACATGGGGTTGGTCCTTTGTCTGGATCGCCGGACCGGGGGCGCTGCCCCCGGACCCCCGGAGTATTTTGCGAAAGATGAAAGCCCGGCGGCTTACATCCGGAAAACGCCGAATTTGGTCTCTTCCACCGGGGCATTCAGGGCGGCGCTGAGCGACAGCGCCAGCACGTCGCGGGATTTGCGCGGGTCAATGATGCCGTCATCCCACAGCCGTGCCGAAGCATAAAGCGGGTGGCTCTGCTCCTCGAACATGTCGATGGTGGGCTGTTTGAATGCAGCTTCCTCCTCAGCGCTCCAGCTGCCGCCCTGGCGTTCGATGGCGTCGCGTTTCACCGTCGCCAGCACGCCCGCTGCCTGCTCGCCGCCCATTACCGAGATGCGGGAGTTGGGCCAGGTCCACAGGAACCGCGGCTGGTAGGCGCGGCCCGACATGCCGTAATTACCGGCACCAAAAGAGCCGCCGACCAGCATCGTCACCTTGGGCACGTTGGTGGTGGCAACCGCCGTCACCATCTTGGCGCCGTGGCGGGCGATGCCTTCGTTTTCATATTAACGGCCGACCATGAAGCCGGTGATGTTCTGCAGGAAGACCAGCGGGATCTTGCGCTGGCTGCACAGCTCGACAAAATGCGCGCCCTTCTGCGCCGCCTCCGAAAACAGCACGCCGTTGTTGGCAATGATGCCGATCGGGCAGCCCTTGAGGTGGGCAAAACCGGTGACCAGCGTTTCGCCGAAGCGCGGTTTGAACTCGTCAAAGCGGGAGCCGTCGACCAGCCGCGCGATCACCTCGCGGATGTCGTAGGGCGTGCGCAGGTCGCCGGGCACCACACCGAGGATTTCCTCGGGGTCATAGGCGGGCTCCTCGGAGCTGGCCCAGTTTACCGTCAGCGGCTTGGTGATGTTGAGCGATTGCACCGCGCGCCGGGCCAGCGCCAGCGCGTGGGCATCGTCTTCGGCCAGGTAGTCGGCCACCCCGGAGAGGCGCGTGTGCACGTCGCCGCCGCCCAGGTCCTCGGCGCTGACGACCTCGCCGGTTGCCGCCTTCACCAGCGGCGGGCCCGCGAGGAAGATGGTACCCTGCTCCTTGACGATGATGGTGACGTCCGACATCGCCGGCACATAGGCGCCGCCCGCGGTGCAGGAGCCCATGACCACGGCAATCTGGGGAATGCCCTTGGCCGACATCCGCGCCTGATTGTAGAAGATCCGCCCAAAGTGGTCGCGGTCGGGGAAAACCTCGTCCTGGTTCGGCAGGTTGGCACCGCCGGAGTCGACCAGGTAGATGCAGGGGAGGCGGTTCTCCTCGGCAATTTCCTGCGCGCGCAGGTGTTTCTTGACCGTCATCGGATAGTAGGTGCCGCCCTTCACGGTGGCGTCGTTGCAGACCACCATGACTTCTTGGCCCTCGACCCGGCCGATGCCCGCCACCACGCCGGCGCTGGGGGCGGCGCCGTCATACATGGCATGCGCTGCGGTGGCGCCGATCTCCAGAAAGGGCGAGCCCGGATCCAGCAGGTTTGCCACCCGGCGGCGCGGCAGCATCTTGCCGCGGCTTTCATGCCGGGCGCGGGATTTCTCGCCGCCGCCCATGCGCGCGGCCTCGGCCGCCTCGCTGATCTGCGCAAGGGCCGTCAGATGCGCCTCGCGGTTCTGCTTGAAGCCTTCCGAGGAGGGCATCGCCTTGGATGTGAGTTTCATGTCCACTCTCCCGTTATAGGGTTGAGATCTTTAGGTCCGGTTGGCGCCGCGCACGCCGGGTATGCAACACCTCGGGTCATTGTTCAGCCTCCTCCGCCGCCCGCGCCTTCAGCGCCTTGCGGATCACCTTGCCGGTCACGGTCATCGGCAGCGCCTCAAGGAAGGCCACTTCACGCGGATAGGAATACTGCGCGAGGCGGTCCTTGACGTAGTCCTGCAACTCCTGCTCCGAGGCCGCGGCCCCGTCTTTCAGCACCACATAGGCCTTGACGATTTCAGTACGGAGCGGATCGGGCTTGCCGACCACGCCCACGGTGGCCACCGCCGGGTGGGTCAGCAGGCAATCCTCAATCTCCGCCGGGCCGATGCGGTAGCCGGCCGAGGTGATCACATCATCCTCGCGGCCCACAAAGCGCAGGTAGCCGCTCTCCCAGATGCCGCGGTCGCCGGTCAGCAGCCAGTCGCCGCGGAACTTGGCGGCGGTTTCTTCGGGGCGGTTCCAGTATTCCAGCAGCATCGAGGCCGAGCCGCGGCGGATGGCAACGTCGCCCTCGCCCGCTGCGGGGTTGCCGTCTTCGCCGATCACCGCCACTTCATGCCCCGGAACCGCTTTGCCGATGCAGCCCGGACGCGGTTCGAAACCGGCAGCGCAGGAAGAGGCCACCATGTTGCATTCGGTCTGGCCGTAGAATTCGTTGATGGTCACGCCCAAGCGGCGCCGGCCCCAGGCGAGCATCTCCGCGCCCAGGGGCTCTCCGCCGCTGGCAACAGAACGCAGTCCGCCGAGCCCCTGCCCGGCTGCCTTCAGCATTCTCAAGGCAGTTGGCGGGAAGAAGATGTTGCGCACCCCGGCCTTGGCGATCAGATCGGCGCAAGCTTCCGGCGTAAATTTGTCCAGCCGCGCCGCAACCACTGGCACGCCCAGCGCAAGGCCCGGTATCAGCACGTCGAACAATCCGCCAATCCAGGCCCAGTCCGCGGGCGTCCACAGCACGTCGCCCTGCTGCCCGAGGTAATCATGGCTGATGGCAACGCCTGGCAGGTGGCCGGTCAGCACCCGGTGGCCGTGCAGCGCGCCCTTGGGGCTTCCGGTGGTGCCGGAGGTATAGATCAGCACAGCAGGCGTATCAGGCGCAGTCTCGGCAAAGGGCACCGGCGCGCCGTCCATTCCGGCGCTATCGACCATCACCGCATCGGCCAGATCGCCCAGCAGTTCCGCGCCTTCGGGGTCCGTAAAGACAAAGCGCACGCCGGCATCGCCTGCGCGGGACGCCAGCGCATCGCGTTTGAACAGCTTGAACAGCGGCACCGAGATGCCGCCCGCCTTCCAGATAGCCAGATGCGCCGCCGCGCACCAGGGCGACTGGCTGAGCAGCACCCCGACCCGGTCGCCCGGCTGGATACGGGTCAGCAGGCAGCGGGTCAGGCCATCCACCATCCCAGACAATTCGCCATAGGAAATGTCGCGCCGCTCCGCGCCCGTCATGTCGATCAGCGCGGTCTGTTCCGGCGGGCGGGACAGGCACTGGCGGGCCATGTTCAGCTGTGCCGGCAGATCCCAGCTGCCGTCAGGGCGCAGGCCCGGAATATCTTGCGGTTCAGCCATCATAGCTCCATTCCCTGCACCGAACGCGGACAGATCTGCCCCGGGACCGTGCGCTGCTGCCGGCCCCGTGGATCACATGGTCCCCATCAGCTCGCGGCCGATCAGCATGCGGCGGATTTCCGAAGTGCCGGCACCGATTTCCATCAGCTTGGCATCGCGGAAGATACGGCCGACCGGATTGTCGGACAGATAGCCTGCACCGCCAAAGGCCTGCACCGCCTGATGCGCCTGGGTCATTGCGACCTCGGACGAATACAGGCAGCAGGCCGCCGCATCCTGGCGCGTCACCGTGCCCTTGTCGCAGGACTTGGCCACTTCATAGACATAAGCCCGCGCCGAGTTCATCGCCG
>NZ_JAXMOX010000186.1:0-9170 GCF_034669605.1 Leisingera sp. | reverse complement strand
AGGGGGTGAGCTTGGCCATCTGCTCGTCGGTCAGCCAGAAAAGATCGCTCATGTCACAGCTCCATTTTCCGAGCCGTGAATCATGCAGTGCGGCGGAAATCAATGCATCCTGACCCTAACACGTTCAGCCTGACCGGTCTTGAGACCTGCTGGCAGAACAACCCGCCGTGAAAACTGTGAAGCCGTCGGCAGCCTCAGTTAAAGCCTGCCGAAATATAGTGTTTGGCATGTCGGAGCTGCTGCGGAATTGCCTCAGACCCAATTTTGGGGGCCTGTCTGCAGTGACTGCGATCAAGGGAAAGCCCGGCCAGCATACAGGTGCCTGGGCTTTCTCCAGATCATTGGCAGAGTTCAGGGGTAGTAACTGCGTACCAAAGCGGTGGCGATCAGGCTCCAGCCATCCGCCACAACAAAAAATGCCAGTTTGAAGGGCAGAGACACGATTGCAGGCGGCACCATCATCATCCCCATGGACATCAGGACTGCCGCAACAACCAAATCAATGACAAGGAATGGCAGGAAGACGAGAAAACCGATTTGAAAGGCGCGCGATATTTCCGACAGCAGGAAGCTGGGGACGAGCGCCGACAGCGGGGCTTCGGGCACCGGGTCCATACCTTGGGTTTCCGGCCTGAGGTCCGCAATTGCGTAAAACGTGTCCGGATCCAGCCGGTTGGCCATAAAAGCACGGAAAGGTTCCAAACTGCGGGTGATGGCGACTCCCGGTTCCAGCCGTTCTTCCAGCAGCGGATTGATGCCAGTGGTCCAGGCCTCGGTAAACACGGGTTCCATCACGAAATAGGTCAGGAACAGCGCCAGGCTGATGATCAGCATGTTGGGCGGTGCCTGCTGCAGCCCGATACCTTGGCGCAGGATCGACAGCACCGTCACCAGGAACGGAAAACAGGTGATCATGATCAGCAGGCCAGGCGCCAGGCTGAGCACGGTAATCAGCAGGATCAGCTGGATCGAGCGGGCGGAGATCGATTCGCCGTCTGCCAGTGAAAGGCTCAGTTCTTGAGCCAGGGCGGTGTGCGGCATGGCCAGCAGGATTGCTGCAGCCAGGACCGCCCGCACAATAGTCTTTTGTGTCATCCCAAACCGCTTTGAAGATCGGCAATTTCTGTCAGGCGCACGGCCAGCTGGCCAGCCTGATCTCCCTCCAGCTCTTCGAGCTGACCGCGGGCGACCAGCCGGTCGCCGACATAAAGGTCCACCGGGTCTTCGACACGTTTGTCCAAAGTCAGAATTGCATTTTCGCCAAGGTTGACCAGATCACGGATCAGCGGCCGGGCTTTACCGACTGAGACAACAACTTCGACGGGAACCGAGACAAAGGGATTGTTTGCATCAGCGGATTTCATGTTCAGGTCGGCTGCATCATCCATACTGGCTGTCCTCTTTTGCGTGATAGGTGAAGGCTTCTATCGAGTCCTGGATCGATTCTAGAAGGGCGTCGCAATTGATTTCGCATTCGCTGCTGCCAATGCGCAGATAGGCTTGGCCAGGAGACAGCATACTGTCTTCCTGCACGGTGACCGGAACGGAGAAATTGTCCGGCAGCAGGCTGCGCACCGGTGCCGCCTCCCCGGGAGAGACCACGATCTGCATCGGCTGGCCGGTCTGCCCCTTGGCCATATCAGAAAGCTGATCAACAATATGATGCCCGAACGACGCGGCCATAGCATCCGGCAGAACCGCACTGGTCAGCACCTTGAACATCGGGTCCAGCGATTCGAGCAGCTGATTTTGCGCTTCGTGATAGGTAAAGCTGAGATCTTCCAGAGAATTGGCCAGCTCGGCCGAAATCCGGCTGCTTTCCTTGTCTTTCGCCGCTACGGCATCATCCCACCCGGCGCTGTAGCCGTTCTCGAATGACGCCAGCCGCTGCTCTTCTATAAGTTCCTCGGAAACAGCCGGCAGGGCCGGCTCTGCAGAGGTGTTCATGCCGAAGTCTTCGAGCAGATGTGCAATCGTCATCAGGCTTGCTCCTTGTTTTCTTCCAGCCAGCCGCGGAGGATCTGGACGGTTTCTTCCTGCCGCTCTCCAATCAGGTTGCGCAGACGGTCGACCGGGTCATCCGTGCTGCCGCCCAATGCCGGAAAGCCGGCCGCTCCCATCATGTCGCCACCGGTGCCCATTGCCGGCAGATCGCCCAACGGTTCGAACTGTCCGGTTTCGTTGTTTTCAATTTCCCCCTCAAGTGCGAGTCCGGCACCAAGATCCGGCGCGGTCATGAAGCCGCCGCCGCCGGCTCCTGGCAACCCGGGCAGCCCGCCACCATCCGGACCAGGCAGCGCTGCCACCGGAACTGCCTGATTCGACAGGATCGGGCGTACAACGAACAAGCCCAGGATCAGGCTGACAAGAGCCAGTGCCGCGATCTGGATCAGCGACATCGCATCAAAGTAGAAGTTCTCCATGAAGGACGCTGTGGCCACGGTACCCTGCGGCTCCACCGCCGGCAGTTCCATGGATTTGAGGGTGATTACATCCCCGCGGTCGGCGTCAAAACCGACAGCGGCGGAAATCAGCTCCCGCAAGGCCGCCAACTCATCCTCCGGCCGAGGCTGGAAGACAGTTTCACCATCGTCATTCGTCACTGCAGAGCCATTGACCAGCACGGCGACGGTCAGGCGCTTGATGGCCCCGGGGCCGCGAAGGATCTCTTTCTCGGTTTCCGATATTTCATAGTTGATCCGCTCCCGGGTGGCGCTGGTATTGGCTTTTGAACCCTGGCCAGAGGCTGCGTCTCCGTCGGGAATATTGGAAGCGACCGTGACCTCTCCGGATTGGTTGGTAGAGGAGTCGGCGCGCTCTTCGACGTCAGTGCTGACGGCGACACGGCTTTTCGGGTCCACCCGCTTTTCCCGGATTGATTCGGTATCGGTGACGGTCGCGACACTCACTTCGACCACCGCATTGCCATGGCCGACGCGCGCTTCAACCAGGCGCATCACCCGGTCGCGAAGCGTCTGGGAACGGTCGTCCGTCCCGGCTCCGGCCGCTGCGGTGGCATCTGAAGACCCGATCAACGCGCCGTTGGCATCAATCACTGCAACGTTTTCAACGGCAAGACCGGTTACCGCAGACGAAATGAGAAAGCGGATGGCGTTGGCCTGCGCAGGTGTGATGGGGGATCCCATCGGCACGACCGAAACCGATGCGGTGGGTTCCACGGTGCGCTGAAAGGGATTCGAGCCGGTATTGGCAATATGCACCCGTGCCTGGCTCACATGCGGGCCGGCAACAATAGTGCGGGCCAGCTCGCCTTCCTTTGCGCGCCAGTATGCGGCGTCGAACATCTGCGAAGTGGTGCCGAAACCGCTGAGCGAATCGAGCAGCTCGTACCCTTTGCCGCCGTTGGCGGGCAGGCCTTCGCTGGCCAGTGTCATCCGAAGTTCGTCACGCTGTGTTGATGGCACGTAGATTGAGCTGCCACGCACTTCATATTTGGCGCCGCGCTGTTCCAGCGCCCGCACCACATCTCCTGCCGAACCGCTTTCCAGCCCGGCATAGAGCAGTGTCATTGTTGGCTTGCTTGCCACATGGGACATCGCGATCACGCTGAGAATCATAATTGCCGTGGCACCCACGGCTATCAGACGCTTTCGCATGTCCATTTCAGCCCAGACATTCTTGATCTGCTGCACATTAACCTCCGTCGCACCGGCGTTCTCTCCGGCGTGCAACCTTTTTGACGGATCGGCCTTAACATTCGGTTAGTTCCTCGCAGGTTATGAAGATGCTGCACGACGTTTTAGGAATAGCCATGACAGACGCTGCAGCAGATACGGAAGCAGAAGCCCGGACCAAGAAAAGCAAAATGCCCCTGATCATCGGGGTGGTGCTGGCATTGGCAGGGGCAGGCGGAGGATTCTTTGCCGTTCAGTCAGGCCTTCTTTCCTTTGGTCGGAAAGCAGCACCCGAACCGCTGCATGCGGCCGAAGCGGCGCCAGAAGGCGTGGACAGTGGTGAGACGGCGGAGGATATCGCCAATCTCGCCTTTATCGAAATGGATCCGATTGTGATTTCCCTGCGCAAAGGTAGCGGTATCAAACACTTGCGGTTCCGCGCGCAACTAGAAGTCGACCTGGCTCATCAGGCTGAGGTCGAGAAAATCCTGCCGCGGGTTATCGATGTCCTGAACAGCTATCTGAGAGCACTGGAGCTGGAGGATCTGACCGATCCGATGGCGTTGCCGAAACTGAGGGCGCAGATGCTGCGTCGGATCAATATTGCAACCGGCCAGGGCCGGGTGCGTGATCTGCTGATTATGGATTTCGTACTTAACTAGGAGGACAGGATGGAGATTATTGCTGATATCCTGCTTGCGGCTGGTGCGCTGGGGGCCGGATTCTATTGTCTGGTGCTGTCGCGCAGGCTGAAGCGGTTCAATGACCTGGAAAAAGGCGTGGGCGGTGCAGTTGCCGTGCTGTCTGCCCAAGTCGATGATCTGAACAAGTCGCTGCAATCGGCGCAACATGTGTCCGATGGCTCCAGCAAGGCGCTGCAGCAACTGACTGGACGGGCCGAATCGGTGGCCCAGCGGCTGGAGCTTATGATGGCATCCATGCATGACATCCCCGAGGCCGGAACTGCGGCTCCGGCCGCCAGCCCCCCTGCCGAGGACGAAGCGATGGCTGCCGCCTACGAGGCCGATTCGCAGCCGTCTGCTGAAGAAAAGGACGAGGCAAAGCCTTCCGGCCTGATGTTCGTCCGTCATAACCGCAGCCAGAACCGGGTGGCGTAATGGCAAAGGCAGCAAAGAAAACCAGGCGGTTCCGGCGCAGCGGCACATTGATGATGCTGGCGCTGCTGTTGATGGGTTCTGCCGCTGTGAGGCTGGCTCTTGAGGCGGGGCCTGCTATTGCCCGCGAAGTGGCCAGCCTGCAGGATCCTGGCGGCGAAGTGCAGCCTCACAAGGGGCAACCGCAGCGCGACTCGATGCCCACTTCTGCAGAGCTACAAACGATGCTGGCAGCCTTTAAGGAGCGGGAACAGGTATTAGCCACCCGCGAAGCTGAAATTCAGGACCGGATGAAAGCCCTGGAAATTGCTGATCAGGCGATCGACAGGAAACTGGCTGCGCTGGAACAGGCAGAAGAGAATTTACGGGCAACCCTCGCGTTGGCGGATGGTGCTACCGAAGCGGATGTGACGCGTCTGACGTCGGTCTATGAGCAGATGAAACCCAAAGAGGCCGCGGCCTTGTTTGAGGAAATGGACCCTGCCTTTGCGGCCGGTTTCCTCGCTCGGATGCAGCCCGAGGCTGCGGCGGGAATCATGGCAGGTCTGAGCCCGGAAGCTGCCTATACCATCAGTGTTGTTCTGGCTGGCCGTAACGGCGCCGTGCCGAAGGAATGATATGGCGCCGCCGCTTAGTCTTTCCTTAGGAAGACTCACCTAAGCTAATAAAAACAAATGTAATTCGGAGTGGACCCATGATCGGGATTGTAGGCATTGTGGTGATCTTTGTCATGGTTTTCGGCGGCTATCTCCTGGCCGGCGGGAAGATGGCGATCATCATTAAAGCCATGCCCTTTGAGCTGATGATGATCGGTGGTGCCGGAGCTGGTGCCTTTCTGATCGGCAATGATATGGGCGGTATCAAGCATACGCTGAAGGACATCGGTAAGGTGTTCAAGGGACCGAAGTGGAAGCCGGATGACTACCGCGACCTGCTGTGCCTGCTGTTTGCTTTGATCCGGATCGCGCGGGCCAACCCGGTCGAAGTGGAGCAGCACATCGAAGATCCGGAAAACTCCTCTGTCTTCAATAAATACCCCAAGATTCTGGCCGACAAGGAAACCGTGAACCTGATTTGCGACACCATGCGGTCGGCCTCGATGAACTATGACGATCCGCACCAGGTGGAAGAAGTTCTGGAAAAGCGGATGGAAGCCAACCTGCACCATGCAATGCACTCCAGCCATGCCTTGCAAACCCTGGCAGACGGGCTGCCGGCGCTGGGGATTGTCGCGGCGGTGCTTGGGATCATCAAAACCATGGGTTCCATCGATCAGCCCCCGGAAGTTCTGGGCAAGCTGATTGGCGGCGCTTTGGTCGGTACCTTTCTTGGCGTGTTTCTGGCCTATGGCCTCGTGGGTCCCTTTGCGACCAAGGTGAAAGCGGTAACCGAAGAAGACGCGCATTTTTACCAGCTTATCCGTGAGGTTCTGGTGGCCAATCTGCATAACCATGCAGCGGCAATCTGCATTGAGGTGGGCCGCCAGAACACACCTTCTCATTTCCGCCCCGGCTTTGCGGAGCTAGAAGAAGCCCTCAAATCGGTGAAACAGGACGCAGCATGATTTGGCGAGCACTTGCCACCGCAGCAGCGCTTCTGACGGCCGGCACTGTCCAGGCGCAGACAATTGTGACCCGCTCTGGTGAGCACAATGGCTTCACTCGCTTGGTGATGCGCTTGCCGGATGGCGCGGGTTGGTCGCTGGCGCAAAGCGGCACCACGGCGACAGTGAACCTTGACGCGCCGGAGGCCGTTTTCGATACATCGCGGGTCTTCGACCTGATCCCTCGCACCCGCTTGAAATCGCTGGCGCAGAACGGGCCCGGTCAGCCGCTGCGGATGCAGCTGGGCTGCGCTTGCACAGTCACTTCCTATGTGCAGGAGAATGGCTACCTGGTGCTCGATATCCGTGACGGAGGGAAGCCGGAAACACAGCCGCAGTACTCTGCTGAGGGGAGTATTCTGCCGCTCACCCCGCGGGCCGCGCAAACTGGCTACAGGTTCAGTTTCTCTCAATCGGCCGCGGCCGACGCGCGGATGGCGCTGGAACTGGCAGCGGCTGTTGCCGGGCGGGCGGATCCGGCGCAATCGGTCCGGCCGCAAGATACCGAAGACGCGCCGCAACCGAGCGCCGCCGAACAGCAAGAAGAAGCTGGGGACCTTGCTTTGCTGCTGGATCGCAACCGCGTTCCGGTTCAGACAGAAACCGTGATATCCAAAGCGGCATCCGGGCTGCCTGAAACCGGAATGCTGTTCAATATGGAAGAGACTGAACGCGCGGCAGCGGTCAAGGATTCCGAGCAGCGGCTGCTGCAACAGATCGGACGGGCCGCAAACCAGGGTCTTTTGAATGTGGCTGCAAATGGGTTTCCAAGCGGGGACCGCGCCGTTGGATTGGATCCTTTGGGCCCTGCAGACAGGCCATTGAACCCGTTGGATCACATCTCGGTCACGTCCGCAATCGATCGTGAAACCGGGCTGATGGCTGCCTTGGCTGATGGCAGCGGTAAAGCAGAGCATTGTTTGCAAGACCGTCGTGTTGCAGTCTATGCTTGGGGCAACGAAAGCCCGTTTGCGGATCAGCTGGCACCGCTGCGCAGCGCCTTGGTCCGGGAATTTGATGATGTGAATCCAGCAAGTGTATTTGCGCTTGCACGGATGTATCTTTATTTTGGTTTTGGCGCAGAAGCCCGCTCCATTCTGACGATTCTCCCGCCGGAAGATCAGGATGCGCCGGAAAACGAGTTCCTTGATGCAATGGCGATGCTGATGGATGGGGCCGTTCTGCCGGTGAACCATCCGTTCTCAGGACAGCAAGTTTGCGGAGGCGACAGTGCCCTGTGGGGCGCCCTGGCAGATGGTTTGCTCAAGAAAAGCGCCAATACCGATGCCATTCAGCAAGCCTTCTCCAAAATGCCGACCCACCTGCGGGTGCACTTGGGGCCGCGGATCAGCAAGATGTTTGCCGAAGCCGGAGATCATCACATCGCCGAGGCGGTGCTGAGAGCGGTTGACCGCACCGGGGTCGAGGACGTTCCGGAAATCAATTTGGCTGAGGCGGCCATTGCGGAATTGGCGGGCAATACCGAAAAGATGGCCGAAGAGCTTACCAGCGAGGTTGCGGAACGAACCGGAAATGCACCGGCGGCATTGATTGATCTGGTTGCCCTCAGCGTAAAGGAGCGCAAGGCGCTGTCTCCTGATGTGCCGGATTTGATTGCCTCATATGAACTTGAAAACCGCAGCACTGAGCTTGGGTCGGAGTTGCGTCAGGCGCAGGTCGCTTCGCTGGCCTTGATGGGGCAGTTTCAGGAGGCATTTGAAGAACTGAACAGCCTGTCTGAGCAGGACGGCCCGAAGGCGAGGTCGGCAGCGCTGGAACCGTTGATGCTGCTGTTGGCGGAACGTGCGGATGACGTGACGTTCTTGCAGTACGCACTGGTTTTCTCGGGTCAGGCAAGCGCAACGGAAGCTGCGCCGGTAGCACCGGCTGTCGCCCGGCGGCTGCTGGACCTTGGATTTGCCGAACAAGCACAGAACCTGCTGGCCAAGCTCGCGCTGGAGCCGGAAAACGAAGCCCGGCGCCTGATGATGGCCGAGGCCGCATTGGAATTGGACAAACCGCATCGGGCCCTTGTCGAGCTGATGGGGCTGGACGGTTCCGAAGCCAACCGGATGCGTGCGAAAGCTTTGTGGCGCAATGGTGAATACGGCCGGGCCGGAGAGTACCTTCTTGCCGAAGATGAGGCCGATGCAGCTGCCCGGGGGTTCTGGCATTCAGAAAACCTGGGAGCCATCGAAGCGATGGAGGCGGGAGATGACGCGCAATTCGGCGCGGTTGCTTCCGTCACCACACAAATTGGCGAAACTGCGCAAGATCCGGAAGGTCTGTCTCCGCTGGCCCATGCACGGGCCTTGGTCGAAAGCAGCGCGGGCACCCGCGGCGGCATTGCTGATCTGTTGACCAAAGTTGGCACCGACTTGGCGCGCCCTTAGGGTTTCCGGTGGACTGCGGGTCCGTTCACACAAACAGGGGCCGCCTTGATCAAAGGCGGCCCCTGTTTGTGCTGATAACACTTTGTCAACTGGCTGCCGGTAACGTGATGATCGGGTGAATCCTGATTTGGAATGGGCAGAATGCCGGAATACTATTTAAGACTTTGCCCGAAGGGGCTGTTTTTGCGCGCAACAGACGCAGAATTCACGGCGCGCTCAGTAACGAGTGCCGTTCAGAAAGCTCGGTACATTGAGAGCGACAGGCACCGATTGCCGGCAGCCGGTAATGCAACGCCTCATCGTCTGCTGTCTGCGCGGCCCTCGCTGGCGATCACAATGCTCCAGCCAGTCCATCCATCGGACGCCAGCAATTTGCGGGGCCTGAACTGTGCCTAAGCTTACCACAGAACAACTTTTCAGTCCG
>NZ_JAXMOX010000185.1:0-9274 GCF_034669605.1 Leisingera sp. | reverse complement strand
GCTGGCCTGACGGCACCGCAACCGGCCCGGCGGCAGCAACGGACAGGGCGGGCAGGACGGACAATGCAAAGGGGATAACAGCCATATATCCGCAGCCCCGGCCCCCGGTTTCCCGGGCTCCTCCGGCCGGGGCTGCTGGCGCAGCGCTGAAAGCGCGCGCTGTCTGAATCCGGTTGACGCAGATCATGAAACTGATTCGCTCTTCATGTCAATTTTTGCCGCAAATTCGAGCGGATTATTCGTTTCCGGACCGGTTTCCGGGCATATCCTGTCCCGGCGCCGCGCCGCATGGCGCAGCCAGCGGGTCCGGTTGGCCGGGTTTTCCAGCACATCGGCGATCCGCCCGGCCGCATTGGACGGCACCCGGCCCAGCACCTGCCCGCCGGCCCTGACCGCCAGCCCCTGCCCTTCAGCTGTGATTTCCACCACCGGGTAGAAGCCGCGCAAGGCCTGCAGGTGCCGCCACATGTCCTGACGGATCTGATGCGCCAGCCGCAGCGGGTCCGCCTGCGGCAGCAGGGTTTCCGCCGCCACATCAAAGCGTGCAGGCAGGCGGCGCGACAGCGTCAGCGCCCCGTCTTTCCGCGTGATATGCCAACCGCTGCTGGACAAATCCAAAGCCTCCCTTTTCTTTCTGGTCACAAATATTTCCGGCGGAGCGGGGGCTGTCTGCCCCCGCTCAGCTCTTGCCTCAGAGCGGAATGTTGTCGTGCTTTTTCCACGGGTTCTTCAGCTGCTTGCCACGCAAGGAGGCAAAGGCGCGGGAGACCCGGCGGCGGGTGGACTGGGGCATGATCACCTCGTCGATGAAACCGCGTTCCGCCGCCACAAAGGGGTTGGCGAAACGGTCTTCGTATTCGGCGGTTTTCTGGGCGATCTTTTCGGGATCGTTCAGATCGGCGCGGTGGATGATCTCGGTGGCGCCCTTGGCGCCCATCACCGCGATTTCCGCTGTCGGCCAGGCATAGTTGAAATCGCCGCGCAGGTGTTTGGACGCCATCACGTCGTAAGCGCCGCCATAGGCCTTGCGGGTGATCACGGTGACCTTGGGCACGGTGGCCTCGCCATAGGCAAACAGCAGCTTGGCGCCGTGCTTGATGACGCCGCCGTATTCCTGGGAGGTGCCCGGCAGGAAGCCCGGCACGTCGACGAAGGTCAGGATCGGGATCTCGAAACAGTCGCAGAAGCGCACAAAACGCGCCGCCTTGCGGGAGGAGTCGATGTCGAGACAGCCCGCCAGCACCATCGGCTGGTTGGCGACAACGCCGACGGTCTGGCCTTCGAGACGGATGAAGCCGGTGATGATGTTCTTGGCGAAATCCTCCTGGATCTCGTAGAAGTCGCCCTCATCCGCGATCTTGGTGATCAGCTCCTTCATGTCATAGGGGCTGTTGGGGTTTTCCGGGATCAGGGTGTCGAGGCTGGTCTCGATCCGGCCGGGTTCATCAAAGAACGGCCGCACCGGCGGCTTTTCCTGATTGTTGAGCGGCAGGAAATCGACCAGGCGGCGGACTTCGGCCAGCGCTTCGACATCGTTTTCAAAGGCGCCGTCGGCAACGGAGGATTTCCGGGTATGGGTGGAGGCGCCGCCCAGTTCCTCGGCGGTCACCACCTCGTTGGTCACGGTTTTCACCACGTCCGGGCCGGTCACGAACATATAGGAGGTGTCCTTGACCATGAAGATGAAGTCGGTCATCGCCGGGGAGTAGACCGCGCCGCCCGCGCACGGCCCCATGATGACGGAGATCTGCGGGATCACGCCCGAGGCCATGATGTTGCGCTGGAAAATCTCGGCATAGCCGGCCAGCGCATCGACGCCTTCCTGGATCCGGGCGCCGCCGGAATCGTTGATGCCGATCACCGGCGCGCCGTTCTGCACCGCCATATCCATGATTTTGCAAATCTTCTGGGCATGGGTTGCCGAGACGGAGCCGCCGAGCACGGTGAAGTCCTGGCTGAAGACATATACCTGGCGGCCATTGATCGTCCCCCATCCGGTGACCACGCCGTCGCCTGCCGGCCTGTTGTCTTCCATGCCGAAATCGGTGCAGCGGTGGCCCATGAACATGTCGAACTCTTCAAAGCTGTCCTCGTCCAGCAAGAGTTCGATCCGTTCGCGGGCTGTCAGCTTGCCGCGGCCGTGCTGTGCGTCGATGCGGCGCTGGCCGCCGCCCAGCCGCGCGTCCTGGCGGCGGTCTTCCAGCTCGGAAAGGATGTCTTTCATGGCACATGTCCCCTGTAGATTTCTCCGCGACCATATATTGCGCCGCAGCGAAGCCAAAGGACATTATCGCAAATTTGCAAATCTTTTGCATACGGAGTTCGCAAACCTGTAAATCAGCAAATCCGCCGCCCGGCTTCCGGCCCCCTGCCCAGGCCCGGAGCAGCGTCTTCAGGCCGCTTTGGCGATCTCGGCCATTTGCCGCAGGGCCTTTGTCAGCGGTGTCTTGACCGGGGCTTTCACGCCGAAAGGATTGTCTTCGACCATGGCGATCACCGGATCATCTTTGAGGAACTTCAAATAGGCGGCAATCTGGGCCAGCAGCGCCTGTGCGGCTTTTTTGCGGGCCTCGCCGGCGGCGGACCTCATCTCGAACAGCGCCTTCATCAGCGCGGTCTGATTGCCATCGGTGACGCCGGACAGACCGGCATCGGCGATTTGCGCCAGCACCGGGTGGTTCTGGGATTTCAGCGCGTCCTGAAGGCTGGAGATGCCACGGTCCACATCTTCCTTGGCGGCCTGCCAGATCTCCATCGGGTCGGCTGGCGGCGCCGTGTCCCCGGCAGCGCTGTCCAGCGTCTTGATCAGCGCCTTCAGGCCGACGGCGGCCTCGGGCAAGGCGCCCGATTTCAGGCTGGCGGCAATGGCGCGGGCCTGTTCGGCCAATGGGGCGGCCTGTTCTGGCGGCAGGGTTTTGATCCTGGCAGCCTGTGCGGACAGCAGTTTGGAAAGCTTGGCAGCCTGTTCCGAATCCGCCGGGGCGGATTTCGGCTGGGCTTGCAGCTTGGCCAGTGCAGCCTCCAGCCGGCCGAGCCGTGCGGCGCAACCGTCGTGATCGCCCTGCCCCAGAAGTTTCACGCTGGCCTTGATTTCCGGTGCAAGCTTGCCCGCCAGCTCCGGGTTGCCCAGCGCCTTGACCGCCTCGGCGGCGGCGGCGAGGCGCTGTTTCAATGCGGCTGCCGCGGCATCATCCGCCTGTGCCGGCGCGCTGGCTTCAGGCGCCTCGGCATCGTCATCCGGCAGGCTGTCTTCGTCGATGATGCTGCCGTCGGGGCCGATCAGCACCGGCTTGAATTTGACCATGCCCTCCTTCATGAATTTTTTCTTCAGCTGCTTGACGATGCCCTTCAGCGGCTTTTCCGGCTGCAGGAGAACCTCGTTCTCCTCCACCCGCAGGGTGCCGAAGCAGGACTTCTTGATCGCCGGCGCCTTTTTCATGTCGCCGCGCAGAACCTTGCCGGGCTTGCGCAGGTCGATCATCAGCCCGCAGTCTTCCGGCTTGCCCGCAAGGCCGAAGGCGAAAGGCAGCGCCTTGCCGGAGGCCTTGGCCTTTTTCAGAAGTTTCAGGACAGCATCCGCATCAAAAGCCTGATCAGGCATGGCAATCTCCTAGCTGGCTCCTAACTGGCGTTGCCGGTGAAGGCATCCCAGTCTTCAGCGCTCATTTCCACAAAATCGAGATCCGCCTGGTCCCCCGGTTCGGACAGCGGCTGGTCCGGCCAGATCATCCCGTAGGCGCGGCGGAACAGCGCCTGCAGCTCGGCGTCGCTGAACGGGTATTGCTGGCCTGCAAACTGGCCGATGCGGCCGCCTGGACTGGCGATCAGCGAATCCAGCGCCAGCCGCAGCCAATCGAGGTTGCCCTCTTTATAGGCGCGTTTGTGCATGCTGCGGATGTCGGCGTCGAACTGGGCCAGATCGGCCATTGGGTCGGGCGCGTTCACCGCCCGGCCCATGGTCAGAAGCCGCGTGTAGCCTGCGATCAGTTCCTTGCGGATTTTCATGGGATCATGTTCCCCGGATTGCCATTGGTGTAGGTCTTGGTCTCGTTGTCCCAGCCGTCGGCGACCGGATATTGCTGCATCATCACCCAGCGGCCCGGAATCTTGGCCGGGGGCGCGTTGTGCCGGGCGGTGTATTTCGTCACGTAATCGGCGTTATCCTGGGCTTTGACTTCGTCATGAACCGTTGGATCCACCGGGAAGGCGGTGGTTTCCGCAGGCAGCAGCTCCGGCTCCCAGATGAAGTTCACATAGGCGCGGGTCAGGCCCTCGACCTCCTCGAAGCTTTCATAGGTCTTATCCGCGATCGGCTCGCCGCTGTCATCGGAGCGCAGGTGTTTCTTGCGGCCGATATAGGCCTTGTCGATCGGGCGGCCGTGCTCGACGGTGAAATCGGCGCTTTCATCCGGATCCGTCAGCGGATCGCCGGTGAAGGTCATTTCGGTTTCAGTGATGTCCACACCCTTGGCCAATGCGGCTTCGGCGGCAATCTCGCGGCCGGCCAGCCAGTCCTGCGGGCTGTGGAACTTGGAGGACGCGCCGGTGTAGGAGCGTTCGTCGTCGGAATGCGCATTGGGCGGCTTGCCGGTTTTCAGGCGGGTGATCAGGTCTTCGTCGCTGACATCCGGCCCGTGGCGGTCGAGCGAATGGCCTGCATTGCTGCCAACCCCGTCCATCATTTCATAGGCTTCCGCCGCTTCGGTGCTGAGTTTTTCAAGGTCCTTGCGGACCTGATCAAAGGCGGTTCCGGCCTTGTCGAAATCCGGTTTCTTTGCCTCAGCCTCAGCCGCTGCGGCCTTGTCCTCGAAGGGTTTCAGCTCCTTTGACGCAACCCCGGCCCGTTTCAGCGCAGCGATAATGCCCTGCACCTGAAAACGGGCGGTGGCCATCGGTTTGACCGTCTTCAGCAGTTTTTCGTGGGTGTCCAGCATCAGGAAAGCGTCGCCGTATTCCTTGTCTTTTCCGGCCCGGTCCCTGGCCGCCTGCAACGCCTCGTCCAGTTTGCTCTCTGCCGCTGGCAGCTTCAGGTATTTTTTGGTCCGGGCGTGTTCCTTTTCGACCTTGGCAAGCTTCCCCCGGTAATCCGCCATAGCCAGGACGAGATCCATGAAATCGGTGCCATCCAGCACCGTTTGCAGATCACCTGCAGCCTTTGCGGGATCGCCGCCGCGGGCCGTGATTTCCGCGGCCTTGATCGCGTCATCCAGCGTGCTTTTCAACGCATCCGCATCGCCGGGCAGCACCGCGAGCAGATCGCCGGCAGCCTTTTTGGTGGTCAGATAGCCTGGCATTGCACGCAAAAGCGCCAGCGCCGCGGGCACTGCGCTGACGGCTTCGGGGTATTTCTGCGCTGCGATATTATCCGCAACCGGTTTGTGGAAATCATAGGCGGCGGCCGCTGGGAACTGCGCCAGGATCTGCGCCATTTCGCGCCGGTCGTCCACAACCTTTTCCAGCTGGAACAGCTGGCTCAGCTTGGCATGGTACCGCGGCGCGCCGGTTTTCTTGTCGAACTTGTCATCATCCGCCAGGTCCTTATGCGCGTTCCAGGTTGTGGTCAGGTCGCTCAGCTCGGGCTCGGCCAGAACCTGTTTCAGGGCGTTGTACTTCGCCTCCAGCGCCTTGACGATCTGTTTGGAGTGGCTCTTGCGCATCAAGGCGCGGTTGGCCTTTTCCCAGACCTGCAAATCCGCCTGCGCGCCTGCGGGATCGTTGGCGCCCTTGAATTTCTGCTTGGTATCCGCCGCCGTCAAAGCGTTGCGGAAGCCCTCATCCGCCCGCAGCGAGCCGTCAAATCCGCGCATATAGCGGGCCAGCTTGCCGCGGTCCTTGGAGCTGTAGTCGATCAGCTCCTGCAGCAGCGCCTTGGCCTCGGCGAACTTCTGCTCCTTATAGGCTTTCGTCTTGGCGTTCTTCAGATGATTGCGGAAGTCTTTGGCGTCCGGCACCGAACTGGCGAGGATAAACGCGCAGCGGTCATGGGTGTTCGCCATGTAGCCGTCCATCAGCGCGGCGAAACTGAGCGCCTCTGCCAGATCATCCTCGTCGCCCAAATTGGTTTTCCAGGCCTCCAGCGCCGACTTGGCTGCGCCGAAGTTCCCGGCCTTGGAATGGGTGGCCGCGGTTTTCATCTGGGTGCTGCGGGCGGCTGCCGCGGCGTCCTTGGTGCCGCCTGTCATCGGGTTGATCAGCGCCAGCGTGGCATGCGTCCAAGTGTCGAAATAGATGCCGTATGTGCAGGCGTCTTCTGCCTTGGCCGAAATATCCTTGGCGGTGGCCTCCACCGCCTTGAAATTCTTGTCGGTAACGGCGGCAGCCATGGTTTTCTGCGCCGATTTGATCAGGCCCTCCACATAGGTAAAGGCGCCCTGGTCCAGACTGTCGCGCACCGATGCGAACTTCTCCTCCGCCGCGGCCAGGGCGGATTGCGCCAGGTCCCGCGCGGCGGCAACATCCAGCTGCGCGGCAATCTGGCTGGCCAGGTCCGAGATATCGCTGTCGATCTTGTCAAACGCCGCTGCCTCATCCGCGCTGAGGATTTCCTTTTTCAGCGCCTTGCGCCCGCCGGCCAGGCTGCGCCGCGCGCCTGAGCTGAGGGCGGCGGGAATGGTGATCTTGTTCAGCTCTGTCAGGGCCGCCTTGCGCCGGTTGTCCACGTCCTCATCCCCCGGATCGGGGAGGTCCGGCATGGTCCAGGCCTTGAGGCTGTAAAACCGTTCGGCCCATTGCCGGATGGCCGGATTGTTGGCAAGCGGATCAGGGGTATTGGCCATGGGTCACCTCAACAGAAAAAAAGGCCAAGCCTTCGGGAAAACGCGTGAAAAAAAGGAGTGCTCAAGCAACCATAGGAGAGGCATTGAATTTCACGCAAGAGTCTTTTGACGCGGCGGCAGCCTTCTGCGCTGCGATGCGATGGACTGATGGACAAGACGGGCTGACTGCTCTAACCGGATGTTATGTCCACTTATAATCACCGCCTGTCCGGCCAGCGGACGCCGCCGCGCATTTTCACCCTGATCCTGCTTGCCGGGCTGTCGGCGCTTGGCATGAACCTGCATTTGCCCTCGCTGGCAGGCATGGCCGACTATTACGCGGTTGATTACCGGGTGATGCAGCTGTCGGTGGCGCTGTATCTGGCGGGCAATGCGGTGGTGCAGATCTTTGTCGGGCCGATTTCCGACCAGATGGGGCGGCGGCCGGTGATCCTGGTCAGCATTGCGCTGTTCCTGCTGGCGACCCTGGGCTGCATCTATGCGCCGACGGCCGAAAGCTTTCTGCTGTTCCGGGTGGCGCAGACTGTGGTGGCTGCCACCATGGTGCTGAGCCGGGCGGCGGTGCGCGACATGTATGACAGCAACGACGCTGCCAGCATGATCGGCTATGTCACCATGGGCATGGCCATCGTGCCGATGATCGGCCCTGCGATCGGCGGCTTTCTGGATCAGTGGATGGGCTGGAAAGCCAATTTCTGGATGCTGTTTCTGGTCGGTGCGGCGACGCTGGCCATCACCTTCACCGATTTCGGCGAGACCGCCCACAAAAGCGGCAAGACGCTGACGGCGCAGTTCCGCGAGTATCCCGAGCTGCTGCGCTCGCCCCGGTTCTGGGGCTATTCGCTGTCGTCGGGCCTGGCATCGGGCGCCTTCTTTGCCTATCTGGGCGGCGCGCCTTTTGTCGGCACCGAGGTCTATGGCCTCAGCACGGCAGAGCTGGGAGTGTATTTTGCGGCGCCGGCGGTGGGGTATTTTGCCGGCAACTTCATCTCCGGGCGCTATTCCACCCGGCTCGGCATCAACCGGATGGTACTGTGGGGCTGTGTCATCAATGGCGGCGGGGTTCTGCTGTCGCTGCTGATTGCGATGGCCGGGGCGGATACCGTCTATACCTTCTTCGGGCTGATGTGTTTTATCGGCCTGGGCAATGGCATGGCGATCCCCAATGCCACTGCCGGCGCCATTTCCGTGCGCCCGCATCTGGCGGGCACCGCATCCGGCCTCAGCGGCGCGATCATGATCGGTGCCGGCGCTGCGCTCAGCGCTTTTGCCGGCATGCTTTTGGTGCCGGGCTCTACTGCGGTGCCGTTGCTGGCGATCATGTTCGGCACCGCCATCTGCGGGCTGGTGGCGATCCTGATGGTGGTCTGGCGGGAGCGGCAGATCGGCGCATAATCCCGGCGCCGGGCTTGCGGCCCCGGATTTGCAATTATACCATTCGCAAGAATTGGATTTGCAAAGGCGCGCCTGATGGCCACCCAGAAACTATATGCCGGCGCCAAGCTGCGCGAAATGCGGCAGCGGCTGGAGCTGACGCAAAAGGATTTTGCCGCCAAGCTGGGTGTCTCGCTGCCCTATCTGAACCAGATGGAGAACAACAACCGGCCGGTGTCGACCACGGTGGTGCTGGCGCTGGCGCAGGAATTCGGCATGGATGTGACCGAGCTGAGCGCCGGCGACAGCGAGCGGCTGGTCAGCGACATGCGTGAGGCGATGGCGGATCCGGTGTTTGCCGATGAGGCGCCGCCGCTGGCGGATCTGCGGCTGACCGCCTCCAACGCGCCGGCCCTGGCGCGGGCGTTTCTGTCGCTGCACCGCGCCTATCGGCAGACCCATGAGCGGCTGGCCTCGCTGGACGAGGCACTGGGCCGGGAAGATGCCCGCATTCAGGCCTCTCCCTGGGAAGAGGTGCGGGATTTCTTTCACTACTGCGACAATTACATCGACGCGGTGGACCACGCGGCAGAGCATTTTGCCGCCACCAATGATATTCGCGCCGCGGCCGTGGCCGCGCTGGAGCGCGGCGGCGTTACCGTGCGCCAGTCCGAGATGGAGGGCTTGCGCCGCTATGACGATGAGACAGGGGTGCTGCATCTGTCCAACCGCTCGGCGCTGCCGACGCAGCTGTTCCAGATGCTGCTGCAGGTGGCATTGCTGCGGCAGAACCAGCTGCTGGAAGCAACGCTGGATTTTGCAAAGTTTCAGAGCGAGGAGGCCCGCGCCATCGCCAAGATCGGCCTTGCCAATTATTTCGCCGGCGCCGCCCTGATGCCCTACACGCGGTTCCTGGAGGCCGCGCAGACCTGCCGTCATGACCTGGAGCTGCTGGCGATCCGTTTCGGCGCCTCGATCGAGCAGATCGCGCACCGGCTGTCGACCCTGCAGCGGCCCGGCGCCAAGGGGGTGCCGTTCTTTTTCGTGCGCGTCGACCAGGCGGGCACCATCACCAAGCGCCATTCGGCCACCCGGCTGCAATTCGCCCGCTTTGGCGGCGCCTG
>NZ_JAXMOX010000184.1:0-9407 GCF_034669605.1 Leisingera sp. | reverse complement strand
GGAAAGCCGCCCAAAGTCGCGCTGACCGCAATCATGCGAAAGCTTGTCGTCGTTGCAAACGCACTTCTCAGAGACCAGCGGAAATGGAGTGAAAATTACGCTTGATCAACACGGATACTGCTTGCGGAACGCGGTGTGGCGGCCGGCCGGGAAACCATCGGCTTTCCTCAATCAGGTTTGAACAAGCGGACAGCGCCGGGCCGGTTCATCCCAGTGTCTCAGCCCTGCTGCTGCCTGCACGGGTGTCAGGGCGTTGAGCGAGATGTGCGCGTCGATGCGGGCAAACAACGGCAAGCCAAATCCGAAAGCGCGCGATGTAGTGCGTGATCTGATTGCGGAGATTGTCATTTCCCTGCCAAAGAAGACGGTGTGCAAGTCGAGGTCAAGGGACGCTTGGGCGCCTTGGTCTCTAAACATTCCAAAAACTTGGGGAAAAGGTGGTAGCGGAGGAGGGACTTGAACCCCCGACACGCGGATTATGATTCCGCTGCTCTAACCAACTGAGCTACTCCGCCGCTCGCCGTGTGGACGCGATTTACGGAATGCTGCCTGTCGGGTCAAGCAGAAAAGCCGAAGAATTTCGGATTTCCCGGAATTTTGTTTAGGCTGCAAATTATGTTGATCTAAAATAAGTGCTTATGCCGGAGGAGATGCGCGTCTTAGGTCAGCAAGGCAAGCCGCGGGAGGAGGTGGCAAGCCAAGTCTGGCGAGCCTTTAGTCGATTGGAGCGTCCAGGGCAGCCAGTTCGGGCAGGGGCAGCTGGTCCAGCAGGCCAAACACCAGTGCGCGGCAAGTTTCACCTGCCCAGTCCGCCGGGTGAAAGCCGGCCGGTAAATCCGGATGGCGCAGAACGACACGGCGCCAGCGGTGTACGATCAAGGTGCGCAGAGTGCCGGTTTGAGCCGGGCTCAGCCGGGATGGCGGCGGTGTGATTTGTTCCAGATCCTGCTGTAATTCCTTACAGGCTTTACACAGTTGCAAAGGGAACAAGCGCGCCTTCAGCCAGCTTGGCACGGCGATGCTGCTGACCTCTGCAGCCATCAGGTCATCCAGAGTGTGCGGTATCGGCCCATGCCCCAGGGCAGTGGTCCGGTTCACGCTTACGTAGTTGGGCAACAGCAGAACGTCGTCCAGGGTGGTTTGACCGGAGCCGTCCTCGGCGATAAGCACATGCCAGTCGCCCGGCGCCGCGGCGCTGCGGCCGTAAATCCGGGGCGTCACTGCGGCGGATTGGTTGCGGCCGTATTCGGTTAGATAGTGGATTGACGCACGGCCAGCGCGGGCGCTTTCGATCCAGCCGTCCTTGCGCAGCCGGTGCAGGGCGACCCGGATTGCCTCGGGCTTGATTCCCATCGGGGTGATGATGCGTGTCAAGGCGCCGCCGCTGATCCGGGCGCCCTTTTCCTGGGCCAGATCGCCGAACAGCGACACAATCACCGACCAGACCCGCTGGTTCTGCGGGTCATTCAGTTGTTGGACGGTGGCGTCAAACCAGGGGTTCAGCTGTTCGTTCATAGGGATAAACATAGTCCGCCCGGACGGGTTAGACCAGTCCGGGCGGGGGCAGCGTTGCGGCTCCCTGCCGCTTTAACATGGGATCAAAAGGCGTTCATGGTCAGCAGCTCATATTCCGCTGCAATCTCGTCGTCCTGATTGGTGAGGGTGACGTGCCAGCGGACCTCGCCGTATTCTTCATTGCGCGGGGTCTTCTTCTTGACCGTCAGGCGCACCTTGATGCTTTCGCCTGCGGAAATGGGTTTCATGAAGCGCAGATTATCAAGGCCGGTGTTGGCCAGAACCGGACCTTCGTCCGGCTGCACGAACATGCCGGCGGCAAAGGACAGCAGCAGGTATCCATGCGCAACGCGGCCCGGGAAGAACGGGTTCCGCTTGGCGGCATCATCGTCCATATGGGCATAGAAGGTGTCGCCGGTGAAATGGGCGAAGGTTTCGATATCCTCCAGCGTCACGGTACGGGGCGCGGTGTGCAGGGTCTCGCCGATCGCCAGCTCGCCGAACTTGCGGGTGAAGGGATGTGCCGGGCCTTGGATCTCAGCGCCGCCGGGCACCCATTTTTCACCGATCGCCGCCAGAATATCTGGGGAGCCCTGGATGGCGGTGCGCTGCATGTAGTGTTTGACGCCGCGCACGCCGCCCATTTCCTCGCCGCCGCCGGCGCGGCCGGGGCCGCCATGCACCATATGCGGCAGGGGGGAGCCGTGGCCGGTGCTTTCCTTCATCGAGTCGCGGTTGTTGAAGTAGAGCCGCCCGTGGTAGGCGCCGGCGCCGATGGCAACCTCGCGCGCGACGGCCAGGTCGTGGGTGATGACCGAGGCCACCAGAGAGCCCTGGCCGCGGTTGGCCAGATCAATGGCGTGATCCAGATCGCGGTAGCCCATGATGGTGGAAACGGGGCCGAAAGCCTCGGTGTCGTGCACGCGGCTCGCCTTGTCCGGATTGGCACAGTGGAACAGCATCGGCGGCACAAAGGCGCCTTTATCTGCATCTGCGCCCTCGACGGTGAAGTTCGCCGGGTCGCCAAAGACGCGCTCGGCTTCCTGGCCGATGATCGCGGCTTTCTCCAGCACGTCGCGTTTCTGACTGTTCGAGACCAGTGCGCCCATGCGGGTGGTTTCCAGGCGCGGGTCGCCGATCTTGGTTTTCGCCAGCCGGCCTGACAGCGCTTCGATCACTGCATCCACCTGCGCCTGCGGCGCGATGATGCGGCGGATAGCGGTGCATTTCTGGCCCGCCTTGGTGGTCATCTCGCGGCTGACTTCCTTGACGAACAGGTCGAATTCCGGTGTGCCAGGTGTGGCATCCGGCCCCAGGATCGAGGCGTTGAGGCTGTCCTGCTCGGCCACGAAACGCACCGAGTTCTGCAGGATCACCGGGTTGGCGCGCAGTTTCAGCGCGGTTTGCGCCGAGCCGGTAAAGCTGACAACATCCTGCATGGTGAGGTGGTCCAGCATGTCGCCCAGCCCGCCGGAGACCAGCTGCAGCGCCCCTTCGGGCAGGATGCCGCTGTCGAGCATCAGCTTCACCGCCAGTTCCGTGACGTAGCAACTGTTGGTGGCGGGTTTCACGATGGCGGGAACGCCGGCCAGAAGTGTGGGAGCCAGCTTTTCCAGCATGCCCCAGACCGGGAAGTTGAAGGCGTTGATATGCACCGCGACACCGCGCAGCGGGGTGCAGATGTGCTGGCCCAGGAAGGTGCCGTTGCGCGACAGCTGCTCCACATCGCCGTCGAGATAGACATGGCCGTCGGGCATCTCCCGCCGCCCCTTGGAGGCGAACACAAACATGGTGCCGATGCCGCCGTCGATGTCGATCATATGGTCGGACAGGGTGGCACCGGTGTCGAAGCTGAGGTCATACAGCGCCTGCTTGTGCTTGTTCAGGTGGCCTGCCAGTGCCTTCAGCATGCGGGCGCGGTCGTGGAAGGTCAGCTGCCGCAGGTTTGCACCGCCTTTGGAGCGGGCATAATCGAGCATCGCCTGCACATCGAGCGCATCATTGCCGGCGCTGGCGATCACCTCGCCGGTGATGGCGCTGGCGATGTTGCGGGCGCCTGCACCCGGTGCGACCCATCGGCCCGCTGCAAAGCTGGAAATCTCAAGAAGGCTCATGGTGCTGTCCTTTTCGTCACGCCGGTAGGGCCGGCTGGCTGGAATCCGATGCTGAGATATATTGACCGTCCGGTCGGTTTATGCAAGGTATTTGTCAAATGCGCCGCTGACAGGGTGAGGGAACGATGAGCGATACGATTCTGGTAGAGGATCACGGGAGCTGGGTGGAGATCGCCCTGAACCGCCCGGACCGGCTGAACAGTTTCAACGAGGAGATGCACAACGCCTTGCGTGGCGCGCTGGAAGCGGCGCGTGACGGGGGTGCCCGTGCCGTGCTTCTGACCGGGACGGGCCGCGGCTTTTGCGCGGGCCAGGATTTGGGCGACCGCGATCCGCGCAAGATGGACGGGCCGCCGGACCTGAGCAAGACCGTACGCACCTTTTACGCGCCGCTGGTGCGGCTGATCCGGTCGCTGAACGTTCCGGTGATCTGTGCGGTCAACGGCGTGGCCGCCGGGGCCGGGGCCAATCTGGCGCTGGCCTGCGACATGGTGCTGGCGGGGGAGAGCGCCAAATTCATCCAGTCGTTCTCCAAGGTTGGCCTGATTCCCGACACCGGCGGCAGCTGGCATCTGCCGCGGCTGCTGGGCGAAGCGCGGGCCAAGGGGCTGGCGCTGACCGCCGAACCGCTGCCTGCGAAAAAGGCCGAAGACTGGGGCCTGATCTGGAAAGCGCTGCCGGATGACGAGCTGATGACCGAGGCCCGCGCGCTGGCAGAGAAATTCGCAAACGGCCCCACTCTGGGCCTGGGTCTCACCAAACAATGCATTCAGGCGGCGGCGGTCAACACGCTGTCCGATCAGCTGGATATCGAAGCCGACGCGATGAAAACCTGCGGCGAGAGTGCGGATTATGCTGAAGGCGTGGCCAGTTTTCTGGAAAAACGCGCGCCTGCGTTCAAGGGCAAATGACCATGACCCCGAAAGAACGCGCCGAAAAATCTGCTGCCGCCATGTGGGCGGATGACCACGCTTCGAAATGGGCCGGGATGGAGATCACCCATGTGGATGTGGGCGAGGCGACACTGGAGCTGACCGTGGCCCAGCATCACTGCAACGGCCACGGCATCTGCCATGGCGGCGTGACCTTCATGCTGGCCGACAGCGCCTTTGCCTTTGCCTGCAACAGCCGGAACCAGGCAACCGTGGCGCAGCACAACGTGATCAGCTTCACCGCGCCGGGGCGGCTGGGCGACAGGCTGACCGCGCAGGCCCGCGAGATTTCCCTGACCGGGCGCAGCGGCATCTATGACGTGACAGTGACCAACCAGGACGGCCGGCAAATCGCCGAGTTCCGGGGTTTTTCCCGGGCGGTCAAAGGCCAGTTGTTTGACGAATAAGGCGTGGAGGACGCAATGGAAGACCTGACCCCGAACAAGGCTGATCTGGACCCGATCGAGATCGCCTCGATTGACGAAATCCGCGCCCTTCAGCTGCAGCGGCTGAAGTGGTCGCTGCGCCATGCCTATGACAACGTGCCGATGTACAAGCAGCGGTTCGATGAGGCGGGGGTGCATCCGGACGACCTGCAGGAACTGAAGGACCTCGCCAAGTTTCCCTTCACCTACAAGAACGACCTGCGGGACAATTATCCCTTTGGCCTGTTCGCCGTCCCGCGCAGTGAGATCATCCGCTTGCATGCGTCCTCCGGCACCACCGGCAAGCCGACAGTTGTGGGCTACACGGCGACTGACATCAGCAACTGGGCGGATCTGGTGGCGCGGTCCTTGCGTGCAGCCGGCCTGCGCAAGGGCGATATGGTGCACAACGCCTATGGCTACGGGCTGTTCACCGGCGGGTTGGGCGCCCACTACGGGATTGAACGGCTGGGCGCGACCGTGGTGCCGATGTCGGGCGGGCAGACCGAAAAGCAGGTTGGTCTGATCACCGATTTCAAGCCTGACGGGATCATGGTGACGCCCTCCTACATGCTCAACATTCTGGAGCAGTACAACAAGGTCGGCATGGACCCGCGTGAAAGCTCTCTGAAGGTCGGCGTCTTTGGCGCCGAACCCTGGACCGATGCAATGCGCAAGGAGGTTGAACAGGCCTTTGATATGCACGCGGTCGACATCTACGGGCTGAGCGAAATTATGGGGCCGGGTGTGGCCAATGAATGCGTTGAGACTAAGGACGGCCCGGTAATCTGGGAAGACCACTTCCTTCCGGAAATCATTGACCCGCAGAGCGGTGAAGTACTGCCGGATGGCGAGATGGGTGAGCTGGTGTTCACGACGCTGACCAAGGAAGGCCTGCCGATGATACGCTACCGCACCCGCGATCTGACGCGGTTGCTGCCGGGCACAGCACGGTCGATGCGGCGGATGGAGAAGATCACCGGCCGCAGCGACGACATGATCATCCTGCGCGGTGTCAATGTCTTCCCCAGTCAGGTGGAAGAACAGCTGATGGCAACCGGCGGGCTGGCGCCGCATTACCAGATCGAGCTTTACAAATCCGGGCGGATGGATGCAATGCGGGTTTATGTGGAGGCAAATCCGGATGCCACGGATGAGCTGAGCAGAACCGCTGCGGCGCGGATGCTGACCAAGCGGATCAAGGATATGATTGGCGTTTCCACCGAGATCATTGTAGGCGACCCTGGATCGGTCGAGCGCAGCCAGGGCAAGGCAAAACGCGTCGTCGACAACCGTGGCAAGTCCTGAATGAGGGAGTGAGTTTTGGCCCGCACCATCGCAAAAGACCATGACCAGAAACGCACCCAGATCCTGAAATCCGCAGCCAAGGTGTTTGCGGAAGCGGGCTATGACCGCGCGTCGATGACACAGCTGGCGCGGGAATGCGGGATCTCCAAGGCGAACATCTACCACTATTACGACAGCAAGGATGCCGTGCTTTTCGGCATTCTTGATACCTATCTTTGCGACCTGCGCGACCGGGTCTGCGGGGTGGAGGCGGAGGTCTGCGGTCCGGAGGACAGGCTGCGCCGTATCGTGTCGGAGATCATGCTGGCCTATCAGGGCGCGGACCACGAGCATCAGGTGCAGATCAGCGCCATGGGTGCGTTGCCGGAGGATCAGCAGAAGCTGCTGCGCGCTTACCAGCGCGAGATGGTGCAGGTCGTCAGCAGCGCGCTGGCAGCGGTGGCTCCGGAGGTGTTCGAGGGCGAAACTGCCAAGTTGCGCGGCGCAACCATGTCGGTCTTCGGCATGTTGAACTGGTATTACATGTGGAATTCCGGCGCAGGCTCCATGGCGCGCGAGTACTATGCGCGGCTGGCGGCAGATCTGGTTCTGAATGGAATCAAGGGCCTTTGACGCCCTGGACGTTCAGCACGAAAACGTGACCTGAAAACGCCGCAGAGTTTCTTTTGCGTTTGCGCCGGCCTGCACTAAACTTGCGGACCTCAAGGAGGGCGGCATGGCAAACTCTGAAAGTTTCGAAAAGTTCTACTACAAAAAGGTCGGGCTGGGCGAGGGCTGCGGCTGCGCCGAGCGGGTGATAGACATTCATGAATTCGACCGCCGGCCGGGGCGGCCGCAACTGAAATCCTTTGGCCGCCGGTTCTCGCTCAGGTCTTTTGCCCTGAAATACGGGCTCATGTCCCGGCGCAGGACGCGGGTGGAGTAGAGGCAGGCAAACACCCGGAGGGGCAGCCCCCCGGGGCGCAATTGTTCTTGTTCACCGATCAGCCTCGCTGCCCAGCAGCGGCGTAATGCGGCGCACGGCAACGCGGCGGTTGGCGCGTTCAGCGGCCAGTGTCCTCACGGTCAGATCGCTTTCGCCATAGCCCTGCACCACCATGTTTTCCGGCGGCACGCCGAAATACTCAGTCAGAGCCAGCGCCACCGTTTCAGCGCGCCGGTCGGACAGCGCCAGATTGTAGGTGGCTGCACCCACCGCATCGGTGTGGCCTTCAATCAGGAACACTTCGCCCGGGTTGCGGTCGACCAATTCACGCAGCGCGTTGCCCAATGACGCCAGTTCTTCGGCCTGGTGGGTACGGATCACCGCAGAGCCGGTGTCGAAATTAACGGAATCCACGTTGATCACCGGCACCAGCCGGCGCACGGCGTCAATATTGCGGATCTGTGCCAAAGAGAAGCTGCGGCCGGCATCCGGTGCCTGCTGTGCGGCCAGCGCTGCGGCCAGGTCCTCTGCTGAGACTGCGCCGGTGCTGGAGAAGGCACGGCGGTTGTCCTGAAACTGCGGCAGCTCGTTGACGTCGACCTTTTCGGCCTTCCGGGTGTCGTCGAACAGCACCACGCTGCGGCCATCAGGCAGGATACGGGTGCGGCGCAGCACCCGGCCTTCGGCGGAGCGGATGGTTTCCACCTCAACCCCGTTATCGCGGATGACCACAGTGCGGGTGGAGCCGTCTTGGAACCGGTAGGCGGTCACGTTGGAGCCCGGCTGGCGCAGCAGGGCGTCGTCGTCCTTCAGGACGCGGTACTGGCCGTCCTGTTCCACGATGGCGCGGTCGCCGGTGTTGGAGACGACCTTGCCGCCATTGTTGAGCAGCGTGCCGATGGCCAAGGCGCCAAGGCCAAGCAGCGCGTTGCGTTGCTGGTTGGACAGGCCGCCGTCATCCTGTTTTGGGGCGGTATTGGTCTGCGGGTCGGGGGCTTCTGCCGCAGCCTGGGCGTTTTCGCCGGCGTCGGTTTCAAACTCCTCGTCCGAACTGCGCACGGTGTCTTCGGTTACCGTTTCCTCGATCACCTCGGCCTTGCCGGCGGTGTTTTCTGCCGCGGCTGCGGCCGCTGCTGGGGTGCCCGTCTCAGCTGCGGCCTGAGCGTCAGCCTGGGCCTGGCTGTCCAGCTCAACCAGTTCGGGGTTGTCTGTTTCATCGCTGGCTTCGCCCTGCGACTGGGCCGGGACAGCGGCGGTCGCCCCGGCGGGTTGGTCTGCTTCGGCCTGCTCGTTCTGTGCGGCGGCCTGCGCTTCGGTCTGCTGTTCCAGTGCCTCTGCCAGAGCCGCGGGCTCATCCGCTTCCTGGGCGGTTGCAGTGTCTGCGGCAGCCTCTGCTTCGGCGGACGCCTCCGTTTCGGCACCGGCCTCGACACCGGTTTCAGTACCGGCGGTTTCAGCTTCAGCCTCGGTTCCGGCAGTCATCTCTGCGACGCTGGCCAGCACGCTGGCGGATTGCAGTTCACCCGGCAGGCCGGCGTCAAAGGCGCCGGTGGCATAGGCCTTGCAGAACTTGGCAATCCGGCCCTTTTTATCTTGGACTTCTTCGCCTGCGGCCAGTTCCTTTTGCCGCCGCTCGGCGCGGTTCCGGCAGCGCTCGACCAGTTCGCCGATCTCGGCGTTGGTCATCCCGGTGAGGTCAATACGCTTGTTGCCCTTGTCCTGCGACAGGGCGGGCAGCGGGGCTGCCAGCGAGACCACCACTGCCAGCGCCGTGGCCGATTTGAAAATTCCCGGTTTCATTGCGGTTCCTTCCTTGCTCCGGCACGGGGCCGTACGGAGGTAACCGCTGAGAGCAGGAAAAGTTTCCGCGCATCCCGGCAAAAAAGAAGCCGCCCCGGCAGGGGCGGCTGTGGTCTGGCTGGTTTCCGCCAGCAGCAGGCCGTTTCAGAGGCTTGCGGGCGGAACCATGCCGACGATGTCATAGGTTTTACGCAGGATCGGCGCGGTGATTTCGCGCGCGCGCTCCGAGCCGCGGGACAGGATCTTGTCGATCTCATCCTGGTTCTGCATCAGCCGCGCCATTTCGGTCGAGATCGGCGCCAGTTTCGACACGGCCAGATCCGCCAGCATCGGCTTGAATTCCGAGAACTGCTTGCCGCCGACATCCGCCAGCACCTGATCTACGCTC
>NZ_JAXMOX010000183.1:0-9416 GCF_034669605.1 Leisingera sp. | reverse complement strand
CAACAGCAGCGGCCCGTCAAGATCCGTAACCGCCGCACCCTGCGCCACAAGCGTCGCCGGCGCCATCGCCAGCGAGGAGCCGACCATGCAGCCGACCATCACCTGATAACCCTCGGCCAAAGCCTGTTCACGCAATTTCAGCGCCTCGGTCAGACCGCCGGTCTTGTCCAGCTTGATGTTGACCACGTCGTATTTGCCCTTGAGCTTCGGCAGGCTGGTGCGGTCATGGCAGCTCTCGTCGGCGCAGACCGGCACCGGGCGGTCCATGCCGATCAACGCGGCGTCTTCCCCCGCAGGCAGCGGCTGCTCCACCAGCTTCACGCCCAGCCGCAGCAGATGCGGTGCCAGCGCGGCGTAAACTTCGGCCGACCAGCCCTCGTTGGCGTCAATGATGATCTTGGCATCGGGCGCGCCGGCGCGCACCGATTCCAGCCGGGGCATATCGTCGGGGGTGCCCAGCTTGATCTTCAGCAGCGGGCGGAACGCATTCTCTGCCGCCTGCGCCTGCATCTTTTCAGGCGTATCCAGCGACAATGTATAGGCGGTGATCTCCGGCCCTGGCGCGTCCAGCCCGGCCAGTTCCCAGACCCGCTTTCCGGCCTGCTTGGCCTCCAGATCCCACAACGCGCAGTCCACCGCGTTGCGGGCGGCGCCGGCGGGCAGCAGCGACTGCAGCTCTTCACGGGTGAAATCACCGGGCAGCCCCTCGATCTCGGCGGTCACGCTCTCCAGCGTCTCGTTATAGCGGGCATAGGGCACGCATTCGCCCCAGCCGGCGGCGCCGTCCTTCTCGACCCGCACGGTCAGCACCTTGGCCTCGGTGCGCGAGCCGCGCGAGATGGTGAAGACCTGCGCCAGTTTGAAGACGTCCGGGGTGACGGTGATATTCATGAAGCTGCCCTTTCCACCGGTTCCCCGCAGCGCGCGGCGAACCTCAGCCGGATGCCCGGAAAATCCGGCTCCGGCGCTTTCATCTTTTTAAAAATACTCCCGCCGGAGGCACCTGCCGTTGCAGCCAGCACCTCCGGCGGGGCTGTTAGATCAGACTGCGGCCAGCGCGTCCACCAGCCGGCCTGCACCGTGGCGGTACGGGTCGACGGCGGGCAGGCCCATCCGCTCTTCAACTTCTGCCAGATACTTAACCGCCTCATCCTCGGTCAGGTGCTGGGTGTTCACCGAGATGCCGACAACCTTGCAGGCCGGGTTGGCGCGCTGAGCCAGCGGCAGGGCCACGGCTTTCAGCTCTTCCAGGCTTGGCACGTCATACTCCGGCAGGCCGCGCATATGGGTGCGGGTCGGCTCGTGGCACAGGATCAGCGCATCCGGCTGGCCGCCGTGCACCAGCGCCATGGTGACGCCCGAGTAGGAGACGTGGAACAGCGAGCCCTGGCCCTCGATCAGGTCCCAGTGGTCATCATCATTGTCCGGGGTCAGATATTCGATGGAGCCCGCCATGAAGTCGGCAATGACCGCGTCCAGCGGCACGCCGTGGCCGGTGATCAGGATGCCGGTCTGGCCAGTGGCGCGGAAGGTCGACTTCATGCCGCGCTCTTGCATTACGGCATCCATCGCCAGGGCGGTGTACATCTTGCCGACCGAGCAATCGGTGCCTACGGCCAGGCAGCGCTTGCCCTTGCGCTTGACGCCATTGGCAATCGGATAGCCGACAGTGGGGACGCGCACATCGTGCAGGGTGCCGCCGTGGGTCTGCGCCGCTGCCACCAGGTCGCCTTCGTCGCGCAGCAGGTTATGCAGGCCCGAAGCGATGTCATAGCCCATTTCCAGAGCCGCGATCAGCACCTCTTTCCACGCCGGAGAAATCACGCCGCCGCGGTTGGCGACGCCGATCACCAGCGTCTTGGCGCCGGCGTCCTTGGCCTCGGCCAGGGTCATCTCGGTCAGGCCCAGGTCGGCGCCGCAGCCCGGCAGGGAGATCTGGCCGACGGCATGGTCCGGGCGCCAGTCGCGGATGCCGATGGCAACTTTGGCGGCCAGCATGTCAGGCGCGTCGCCCAGAAACAGCAGATAAGGGGTCTCGATCATCGCGCTCATCCTTCCAGTATAACAGGTCGCGCCAATGTCAGGCGGATTTCGCGCAAAGTCCTCTCGAAATCGCGCAAGAAAGGGGGTTTTGCGCGATTTTCTTCGTCAGTTTCCGGGGAATTTCGAAGTTTCTTCCGCCCGCCCGCCGCTTGCAGACGCTTCCTCCCCCTCAAGCCAGGATTCCGCCTGCAGCACGCCCGGCTGGGCGACCCCGATCACCCCCATCGCCTGGAACTCGCCGGTGTCCTCCGGCGCCCCGGAGGTCGCGCGCCGCGCAATGGCGATCAGCGCCACGGTCACCCCGACCCCGATCAGCAAATATTGCAGCCCGCGGCCATCGGCCAGCCGGATCATGTTCGGCCCGATCAGGATCCCGAAAAACTGGCCCAGCTGCAGCAGGAACGCCATGGTGCCGCTGGCCGGAACCACCTGGCCCGGCTGCAGCTGGTCGTTGGCATGCGCCGCCAGGATCGAATAGATCGGCAGCGTGGTTGCCGCGATGACGGAAAACCCGACCACAATGCGCGAGGGCGCCGTGTCCACAGCCATCCACAGCGCCACCAGCGCCGAAATACCGGACAGCGCAATCACCACATAGCGCCGGTCGGTGCGGTCCGACAGCCAGCCGACCGGGTATTGCACCAGCGCCGAGGCAATCAGCGCGATCACCAGCGCACCCGAGGCCTGCGCCTCGCTGAAGCCGTTCTGCAGCGCATAAAGCGGCAGGCTGATGTACCAGGCCACCACGCCCGCCCCCATGATGACAATGCCCAAAACCGTCATCGGCGAGACTTTGTACAGCCGTTTCACCGGCATCCGGTCCGGCGCCGAGTAGTCCGGCGCCCTGATGTTGGACAGCAACAGCGGCACAATGGCCACCGACAGCAGGATCGAGGTGACCCCGAACAGCAGGTTGCCGCTGGGATCCGGCAGGCCGACCATTGCGGTGCCCAGCGCCGGCCCCGCCGTCTGAATGATGAAATAGACCGACAGCACCTGCGCCCGGATCCGGTTCTCCGACTTGGCGTTGAGCCAGCTTTCGGTGATCACGTACAGGCCCGGAAAACAGAAGCCCGCCAGCAGCCGCATCGCTGCCCAGCTGGCCGGGTCCGAGGTCAGCAGATGGACAATCGCCGCAACCGAAACCATCGACGCCAGCGCCGAAAACACCCGGATATGGCCGACCTTCTCGATCAGCAGCGGAGTCAGCATGGTGCCCGCCAGCGCCCCCAGCGGGTAGCAGGACTGCATGACGGAAATCTCAAGGTCCGTGAACCCCAGCGTCGAGCCGCGGATCGTCAGCAGCGTGACCAGCAGCCCGTTGCCGACCATAAGCAGCAGCATGCCCAGGAACAGGGCCCAGTTGTCGATCAATGCGCGTTTCATGCAGCTCCTTTTCCGCACGGATCGGGGCCCGTGTCTTTTCTTGCGCAATGCAGCATGGCGGCGGCAGCTTCGCGCAGGTTTGCGACGGAAAGGGCGCAAACGGGATTGCCGCAACGCGGCGTTTCTTGCCGCAAGTGCAAAATCCACTTGCAAGACGGCGCGCAATTTAATAACCCGATGTGCGAAAATTCTGCAATTTCCTTACCCAGGGGGTTTCCGCATGTCCTTCCGCATCCAGCCCGCCGCACCGGCGCGCCCCAATCGCTGCCAGCTGTTCGGCCCCGGCTCCAAAGTGAAACTGTTTGAGAAGATGGCGGCTTCGGCGGCTGATGTGATCAATCTTGATCTTGAGGATTCAGTGGCCCCCTCCGACAAGGATCAGGCCCGCGCCAATGTGATCGAGGCGATCAACAGCGTCGACTGGGGCAGCAAATATCTGTCGGTGCGGATCAACGGGCTCGACACCCCCTATTGGTACCGCGATGTGGTGGACATTCTGGAGCAGGCCGGCGACCGCCTGGATCAAATCATGATCCCCAAGGTCGGCTGCGCCGAAGATGTCTATGCGGTGGACGCGCTGGTCACCGCGATCGAGCGCGCCAAGGGCCGGACCAAGCCTGTGTCTTTTGAAGTGATCATCGAGTCGGCGGCAGGCATTGCCCATGCCGAGGACATCGCCACATCCTCGCCCCGGCTGCAGGCGATGAGCCTGGGGGCTGCGGATTTCGCCGCTTCGATGGGGATGCAGACCACAGGCATCGGCGGAACCCAGGAAAACTACTATATGATCCGCGACGGCGAAAAGCACTGGTCCGACCCCTGGCACTGGGCGCAGGCTGCAATTGTCGCCGCCTGCCGCACCCATGGCATCCTGCCGGTTGACGGGCCGTTCGGGGATTTCTCGGACGAGGACGGCTATATCGCCCAGGCGAAACGGTCTGCGACCTTGGGCATGGTCGGCAAATGGGCGATCCACCCCAGCCAGATCGAACTGGCCAATCAGGTCTTCACCCCCTCGGATGAGGCTGTGGCGGAAGCCCGTGAGATCCTGGCCGCGATGGCAGAGGCCAAGGCCTCGGGCGCCGGCGCGACCGTCTACAAAGGCCGTCTTGTCGATATCGCCTCGATCAAGCAGGCTGAGGTGATTGTCGCCCAGGCCGAACTGATTGCAAACAGCTGACGCCGGCGCGCATGGACTAAGTGCAAGGGCGTCCCGGTGGGGCGCCTTTTCCGCAGGGAGGGTTTGATGGCAGATTTGACTTTGCTGCATACCGCAGACGCGCATGCGAGGACGTTCCGGGCGCTGGCACCCGAAGCGGATCTGAACCAGCAAGTGCGCAGCGATTGGCTGGCCCGGGCGCGGAATGGCATCGGCGCCGACCTGAGGGCGGAGATTGCGGCGGCCATCAGCGCGGCTGACGGACCGGTGCTGTGCAGCTGCACCACCCTTGGACCGGTGGCAGAAGAGGCAGGCGCCATCCGCATCGACTGGCCGATGATGCAGGAAGCGGCGCGGATTGGCGGGCCGGTGCTGATGGCCTATTGCCTGAACAGCACGGCGGCCCCCTCGGAGGCGCTGCTGCGGCGCGCCTTTGGCGGGCGTGATCCGCACCTGACCCCGTTATCTCTGGCGCAGCACTGGCCGCTGTTTGAAACCGGCGCCGGCACGGCGTTTTCTGCGGCTATAGCCGAAAGCATCGCAAGGGCGATGATGGATGATGACGCGTTTGGCTGCGTTGTGCTGGCGCAGGCCTCGATGGCCGGGGCGGCAGCAGAGCTGCGGGCGCAGACAAAGGTGCCGGTGCTGGCCTCGCCGGAGATCGCCATGCGGGTTTTGCTGCCCGCCCGGTAAAACGGCTGCCCCGGCCCATGCGGTCTGCCCGGCCAGGGCCCCTGCCCCGCCGGTTGCTCATCTGTTCCAGATCATGTTGCCTGTGCCGTTTCCCTGTGCCGTTTTCACGTGCCGTCACAAGTGGCCGTTAAGGATTGGCGGCGCCGCCAATAAGGCGGAGGCGGACGGGCGTATCCGCCCGCATGCTAAACGTTGTCTCTGCATGACCCCGCTGCCATGCGGGAGCCCTGTTCCATATCTGCCGGAGAGCCAAGCCCCGGCGGGTGATCGCGACCGGGTGCAAGACTGCCCCGGGCGGCTTAAGATCAGGTGAGGCCAGCGTACGCCGGATCCGCAACACCCGCCGCCGCACGCCTGCGGCCACAGAAGTGACGTGAGTATTTGAGGAAAAATGAAAAGCTGCCTCGCTTCATCTTTCCCCAAATACTCAAAAGTCCAACCGCGCCGCGGTCACGCCCGCAGATCTTTGGGCGAGCCCATCACCACATAGGTGGTGATCCCGGTCACATAGGGCGAGGTGCCCAGAATGTCGGTGTGGAACCGTTTGTAGCTGGGCAGATCGGCGCATTCGACGCGCAGCAGGTATTCGATGGTGCCGGTGATATTGTGGCATTCGACCACCTCGGGTGCGGCTTGCATGGCGCGTTCAAAAGCTTCCTGCGCGTCCTTGGTGTGTTCACCCAGGCCGACGCCGATATAGGTGGCAAATCCCACCCCCAGCTTCTGCCGGTCCAGCACCGCGCGGTAGCCGGTGATGACGCCGGTGCGTTCCAGCTCCTGCACCCGGCGCAGACAGGCAGAGGGCGACAGGCCGACCCGCTCGGCCAGTTCCAGATTGCTGATCCGGCCGTCGCGGGTGAGTTCCTGCAATATATGCTGGTTTATCTGATCATTTTTCGCCATTCGTTGTGAAAATACACATCAGGCGCTGCAGAACGCAATTTCATTTGGCGATTACTGCGCAATCTTCTTGCCCATGACATATGAACTCCTCTTTGCGCTGACCGGTTTTGTCTTTGGCACGGTCTTCACGCCCGGCCCCAATAACCTGATGCTGATGGCTTCGGGGGCCAATTTCGGTTTTCAGCGGACGCTTCCGCATTTGCTGGGGGTCGCGGTCGGCTTTCCGCTGATGATCCTGCCGGTCGGGCTGGGGGTGATGCATCTGTTTGATGCCTTCCCGCTGCTGACCCCGGTGATGACGGTGCTGTCGGTCGCTTACATGCTGTGGCTGGCGTGGAAGATCGCCAATGCCGCGCCGCCCCGGGAGGGCGCGGCCGAGGGCAGGCCCTTGAGCTTTGTGCAGGCCTGCGCCTTTCAATGGGTCAACCCCAAGGCCTGGGCAATGGCGCTGGGGGCGATCACGCTTTATGCGGCCAGCCGCGACCTGAGCGCCATTCTGTGGGTCTCCGGCATCTACCTGCTGGTCGGCAGTTTTTCAGCGTCGACCTGGACCATGCTGGGCCAGCAGCTGCGGCGGCTGCTGACCCGGCCCGCGCAGCTGCGAGCGTTCAACTGGACCATGGCCGCTCTGCTGCTGGCGTCCTTGGCGGCGATCCTGCTGCAGGCCTAGGGCGACCTTCTCCACCCGTTCGGGCAGCGGGCCGCCGGTGCGGCCGCGGTTACTGGCCTGAACCCGCGGTCTCCGGTCTTTGCAACCGGCGGCCATTGGCAGTGCGCCCTTTGCTTTCGCGGCCCGTCCCTGATGCCCTGGCAGCAGATCGCAAATCTTGCTGAGTTGCATCTTGCGGCGCAGAAGGCCATATAGCTGCAAACCCGCTGAGCAGAGGCGATATGACCCAGTATCTGGAATTCGAAAAACCGCTGGCCGAAATCGAAGGCAAGGCGGAGGAGCTGCGGGCGCTGGCGCGCGCGAACGAGGAAATGGACGTGGCGGATGAGGCCAAGGCGCTGGACGCCAAGGCGGCGCAGCTGCTGAAGGACCTCTACAAGGGGCTGACGCCCTGGCGCAAATGCCAGGTGGCACGGCATCCCGACCGCCCCCATTGCCAAGATTACATCAAGGCGCTGTTCACCGAGTACACGCCGCTGGCCGGCGACCGCAATTTTGCCGACGATCTGGCCGTGATGGGCGGCCTTGCCCGGTTCAACGACCAGCCGGTGGTGGTGATCGGCCATGAGAAGGGCAGCGATACCAAATCGCGGATTGAGCGCAATTTCGGCATGGCCCGGCCCGAAGGCTACCGCAAGGCCATCCGCCTGATGGAGATGGCCAGCCGGTTCAAGCTGCCGGTGATCACCCTGGTGGACACCGCCGGCGCCTATCCCGGCAAGGGCGCCGAGGAGCGCGGCCAGTCTGAAGCTATCGCGCGTTCGACCGAGATGTGCCTGAAAATCGGCGTGCCGCTGATTTCAGTCATCATCGGCGAGGGCGGTTCCGGCGGCGCGGTGGCCTTTGCCAGTGCCAACCGGGTGGCGATGCTGGAGCATTCGATCTATTCGGTGATCAGCCCCGAAGGCTGCGCCTCGATCCTGTGGAAAGATGCCGAGAAAATGCGCGAAGCAGCGGAAGCGCTGCGCCTGACCGCGCAGGACCTGCACAAGCTGGGCGTCAATGACCGGATCATCCCGGAACCGCTGGGCGGTGCGCATCGCGATGCCAAGGCCGCGATGGCCTCGGTCAGCGGCGCTATCCAGGAGATGCTGGACGAGCTGGCCGGCAAGGATGCCGCTGAGCTGATCAAGGACCGGCGCCAGAAATTCCTGGACATCGGTTCCAAGGGCCTGGCGGCGTAACGCCAGGCGCTTAAGGCAGTTTGCCTGCGCGGATCCGGGCAACAACGCCGTTTCGGTCCGCCTGCACTTTGTCACTGAAGCCGGTCATTGCATGGCCGGCTTTGTTGTATCTTGCGCTCCACAGGGCGATCTCTGCCAGTACCGGGGCCAGATCCCGGCCCTTTGGCGTCAGTGTGTAGATGTAGCTGCGGCCGTTCTGCGGGTCCTTGCTTTTGCTCAGAATCCCGGTCTCCTCCAGTTGCTTGAGGCGCTGCGCCAGGATGTTGGTCGAGATCCCCTCCCAGCCGTTTTGAAGCTCGCCGTAGGTGCGCGCGCCTTTGACGGCCATGTCGCGGATCACCAGAAGGCTCCAGCGGTCGCCGAAGATATCAAGGGCATAGGCCACCGGGCAACCGGACGCATATTTGCTGTGCTTTTCAGTCATGCACTCTTGATATTTTTTTTACTTGCAAAATGCAAGCCGGTGTGGAAGCTTTGCACAACTTGCAAAATGCAAGTAGTTAAACCGGAGCCAACATGACACAGAACCGACCCGGCGCGGCTTGCCGCGCGCCCTCCCGGATGTCCCGCCGCCAACTGCTGGCGGCCTCTGCCGGGGCGCTGCTGCTGCCTTCTCTTGCCAAAACACAGGAAACTGCCATGACCCCGAAAGCCTTTGTCTATACCGAAGTTGCCATCTCTGTGCCGTTTGACCAGGTGCCGCTGCAGGAGATCAACGCCGCGATCCGGAAGCAGCCGGGCTTTCTGAACAAGACCTGGCTGTCCGGCCACGGCAACAACTCGATCGGCGGCCTTTATGCCTTTGACAGCATTGAGAATGCCCGCAAATTCGTGACTGGCTATTTCCCGGGCGAGCCGCGCAGCTTTGGCGTGGCGCACAACACGCGGATATTTGACGCCGAGGCCACCGCCGAGGCCAGCCGCGATATGGGGGCGGCGCATTACAACAGCGGGGCTGCGGCGCCGGGTGCATTTGTGTACACCGAACTGCAACTGTCGGTGCCGTTTGAGGAGGCCCCCTGGAAAGCGCGCAACGCGGCACTGAAAATGCTGCCGGGGCTGCAGAACAAGGTTTGGCTAAGCGGGCTGCAGACCCAGACTCTGGGCGGGTTCGACGCCTTTGACACGCTGGACAATGCACTGGATTTTGCGCTGAACCTGTTCCCGGAAACTGCGGCAGAACTGGGCTGCGCCTTTTACACAAGGGTCTTTGATGCCTCGGTCACCAAGGCGGCCAGCCAGGCAATGAATTCGCCCTATTACACCGGCAGCGGAGCCTGATCAGGCGCGCCGAAGCTGAAGAGCGCAGGCAGCGGTCCCCCTCCCGCGCCCGCGCATCGCCGGCTGGCGCCGCCGTCGCTGGCGGCCTTGGGCGTGG
>NZ_JAXMOX010000182.1:0-9473 GCF_034669605.1 Leisingera sp. | reverse complement strand
CCTTTGGCAACGGTGTCACGGACAACCTGCAGCGCCTGGTCCAGCATCGGAACAGTCTGGGTCAGGTCCATGATGTGGATGCCGTTGCGCGCACCGTAGATGAACGGCGCCATGCGCGGGTTCCAGCGCTGGGTCTGGTGGCCGAAGTGAACGCCAGCTTCGAGCAGCTGACGCATGGTGAACTCAGGAAGAGCCATGCTATTATATCCTTTCCGGTTTCAATCCTCGGCGGGGGTTCAGAGCGGATGCTCCAACCGGGGGTCCGTCAGGGATGTCTCCCCTGATCAGGCCAAACCCCGCCTGCGGGTTCGTAGGCGCGCTCATAGAGCAGAAATTGTCAGCTGACAATAGCGGATCAGGCGGAATCGGCTTCCGGCCTCAATTTCCAGCCACCCAAGGCGCGGCGGTGGCCGTCTTTTACTATTGCCCCAGCCGCCGCGGCCAGGGCTTTGCGGTCTGCAAAACCGGCAACCTTCAAGGGCTGATGGTAAATCAGTTCCACCTGGCCCTGCCGCGGGGCTGCCAGGATTTTAAGAAGATGCGGCCCGAAATCCATATCCCCCCACCAGCCGTAAAACCGGGCCGGAGCGCCTTCCGGCGCATGATAGCAGACTGAAACAGGCTGGATGTGCAGATCCTCGCGCAGTTGTTCTGAAAAGAACGCCGCAAAGAGCGTCGTTTTAAAGGGCAAAACTCTCAAACCATCGGTCGAGGTGCCCTCGGGGAAAAACAGCAGCTTGTGACCTGCCAGCAGGCGCTGTTCAAACAGGACGGCCTGTTCCCTGGCCTTTTTGGGATCGCGTTCGATGAAAACTGTTCCGGTGGCCCGCGCGAGCCAGCCAATCCCCGGCCATTTTGCGACTTCCGCCTTGGAGACAAAGTAGATCCGCTTACGCGCATTGAGAGCAAAGATATCCAGCCAGGAGACATGATTGGCCACCACGGCCCCTTTTTGACGCATCAACGCCCCACGGGTTCTGAAGCTGATCCCGAGAATGCGAAAGGCGTTGCGGCAGACAAACTGCGTGATGAACGGCGTCACCGGCCGCTGCACGCCGAAAACCGGCCGTTCGATCAGCCGCAAGGCCAGCAGAACCAGCAAACCGCCAAAAACCAGCACCGCCAGCGGCAGTCCGCGCACCAGCACCAGCAGCCAGCCCAGGGTACCGATCCGGACTGGATCCGGCGCCTCTTCGCTTTGCCAGCTGATGCTCATCCCCGGTCCTTGCCTCCGGTATAAATCCTGCGCTGGCGGTCGTTCATGCGCGCAGTGTCGAGGATCAGGCACACGTCGGTGGTGTTGAAAGCCTGATCGATATAGGCGCCCTCGCCCACAAATCCGCCCAGCCGCAGATACGCTTTGATCAGTGCCGGGGTTTCCACCATCGCACGTTTGCGGTCGAGATCATCTGCGGCCACCAAGTTCATGGATTGAAACGCTTTTGAACGCACGCGAAGTTCGGGCGGGGCAAGGTGATTGTGGTGCAGCAAGGCTAGCGGATCGGCCAGCCCAGCTGGGTCGGTGCCGTGAAAGCTTGCAACCCCGAAAAGAACCTCGATTCTGTGGGCCTCCACATAGCCGGCCAGTCCGGACCAGAGGTGAAACATCGCCATGCCGCCGCGGTAATCCGCATGCAAACAAGAGCGTCCCAGCTCCAGCAGCCTGCGGCCCGAAGACTTCAGCACGGTCAGATCATATTCGTCCTCGGAATAAAATTGTCCAGCCTTGGCGGCCTGATCATCGCGCAGCAGACGGTAGACACCGGCCACCGTGCCCGTGGTGTCATCGATCACCAGCATATGGTCAAAAAACGGGTCGAACCTGTCCCGCTCCAGCCCCGCATCATGGTCCACCATCGCGCCGCCGCCGCCAAGCTCCCGCACAAATACGTCATACCGCAGGGCCTGTGCCGCGCGCAGTTCCGCATCTGTTTCAGCGATCCTGACGGAAAATTCCGGGGGGCAGTCTTGCATTTGGTCACCATTACGTCGATCAGGCTTGAGCGCATGCTTCTATTAAGGCAAAGAACGCGCAGCTTTTAAGGCGAATTAGATGGGGTTCGTTAACACTTCATAAACCGTTATGGATCAAAGACGGGAATAAGGGAGACGCGCGCACCGTCAATCACAAGCTTGCCCTGGTCGGGGAAATTCACGGTGATCTTGCCGCCCGCATTTGACTGCACCTGCCCAACACCCCATTCAGGGTGATCCGGGTGCCGGACGTACATGCCGGGGGCTAAAATAGCGTTGAGGTCATTCATTGGCGGGTGGCCCAGTTCGGAGGAAGTTGAAGTTATGGGTGTAGATAACGCCAATTTGGCCGCTTTGGTAGGGTCCCGGATCTGTCATGATCTGATCAGCCCCGTCGGTGCCATCAACAACGGTTTGGAACTGCTTGGAATGGCGGGCAGCATGTCCGGACCTGAACTTGAACTGATCTCTGACAGTGTGGCCAATGCCAATGCGCGCATCCGTTTTTTCCGTATTGCCTTTGGCGCTGCAGGCGACCAGCAAATGAGCCGTGCCGAGTTGGTTTCTGTGCTGGAGGACATCAGCAAGGGCGCCCGGATCAAATACCAATGGTCCCCGCTGGAGGGCTGCACCCGCAGCGAGGCGCGGTTGTCCCTGTTGGCGGCGCTGTGCCTGGAATCCGCTCTGCCCTATGGTGGATCGGTCAAGATTTTCTGTGCCGGCGGCAAATGGACGGTGATGGGCGAAGGCCGCAAGCTGAACGTGGATGATGAGCTGTGGGCGCGGGTCAGCGGCGGCAATTCAAGTGCGGAAATCACGCCTGCCTTGGTGCAATTTGCCCTGCTGCCCGAGGCCGCCAGGGAATCAGACCGTACCGTCCGGCTGGAGCAAAATCTGGAAAAGATCACGCTGCAGTTCTGATATCCACCATCATTCGCAAAGAAACGCCGGGAGTTTTCCCGGCGTTTTGCATTTTCCACCGCTTAAGCCCGGGTGGCCCCGTCGCCGCGCACCAGGTATTTGAAGCTGGTCAGCTGGGTAGCCCCCACCGGGCCGCGCGCATGCATCTTGCCGGTAGCAATACCGATTTCCGCACCCATGCCGAACTCTCCGCCGTCGGCGAACTGGGTGGAGGCGTTGTGCATCAGGATCGCGCTGTCGAGTTCAGCAAAGAATTTCTGAACCGCCGCTTCTTCCTCGGTGATGATGCAATCGGTGTGCTGCGAGTGATGCGTGCGGATGTGCTGGATTGCTTCGTCAATGTCCGCGACCTGTTTCGCGGCGATGATGGAATCCAGATATTCCTTGCCCCAATCCTCGTCATTCGCGGTGACCATGCTGTCCGGTCCCGGCAGGCCCGCTTCGGCACGGATTTCCACCCCGGCAGCAGACAGGCTGTCCAGAACCGCCTTGCCCAAGGTCGGCGCGATGTCCTGATGGATCAGCAAACACTCCGCGGCGCCGCAGATCCCGGTGCGGCGGGTCTTGGCGTTCAGCACCACGTCCAGCGCCTTTTGCGGATCGGCGGACTTGTCCAGATAGATGTGCACGATGCCTTCCAAATGGGCAAAGACAGGCACCCGCGCCTCGCGCTGAACCAGGCCGACCAGTCCTTTGCCGCCGCGGGGCACGATGACGTCGACATAATCGGTCATGGTCAGCAGCTGCTGCACCGCGGCCCGGTCGCGGGTCGGCACCAGCTGAACAGCGTCTTCGGGCAGACCGGCGGATTTAAGGCCTTCGGCCAGGCAGGCATGAATTGCCTTGGAGGAATGAAAGCTTTCCGAGCCGCCGCGCAGAATGACGGCATTGCCCGATTTCAGGCACAGCGCGCCGGCGTCCGCCGTCACATTCGGGCGGCTTTCGTAGATCACGCCGATCACCCCGAGCGGCGTGCGCACGCGCTGGATTCTGAGGCCGGTGGGCTGTTCCCACTCCTCCATCACCTCCCCCACAGGATCGCGTTGTTCTGCCACCGCGCGCAGACCGTCGACGATGCCTTGGATGCGGGGCTCGTCCAGCATCAGCCGGTCCATCATCGCGCCGGACAGTCCCTTGCCGCGGCCGAACTCCAAGTCCTTGGCGTTCTCAGCAATGATTTCCGCCCGGCGGTTCCAAACCGCTTCGGCGGCGCCGATCAAAGCGGCATGTTTGCGCTCTGCGCTGGCTGTTGCCAGGATTTGCGCCGCTTGCTTGGCACGTTTGCCAAGATCCGCCATCACAGCGGGGATGTTTTCATTGTCTTTCATGTGTCTCGCGCCCTTGCCGGTCCTTCTGTGGCACGTCGGGTGCCTGCCGGCTGGAATAGATTATCAGATGGTCAGCTCAAAGCGCCATATCATCGCGGTGGATCAATGCGGCGCGGCCGGGATAGCCCAGCGTGGCCTCGATTTCCTGCGATTGGCGCCCTTGGATGGCGCGGGCCTCGTCCGCTGTATAGCGTGACAGTCCCTGCCCCAGTTTGCGCCCGTCTGGGCCAAGGATGGCCAGCGGATCGCCGCGGCCAAAGTCACCCTCCACATGACGTACACCTGCGGGCAGCAGGCTTTTACCGGACATCAGCGCGCGTGCGGCGCCTTCGTCGATTGTCAGAACACCGCGGGTCTTCATCGCGCTGATCCAGCGCTTGCGCGCGGTTTGCGGGTCTCCCTGCCCGGTGAACCAAGTGCACGCCGCGCCATCTTCTAGTGTTTTCAGCGGGTTCAGAGGCGAACCTTCGGTGATCGCCATGGCGCAGCCGGCAGCAGTGGCCATCTTGGCCGCCAGCAGTTTGGTGATCATCCCGCCTTTGGACAGGCCAGAGATGCCATCGCCGGCCATCGCCTCAATTTCCGGTGTGATCCGGTCAATCCGGTCATAGCGTTCGGCCGCGGGGTCCAGCGCCGGATTGGCGCTGTAGAAACCGTCAACATCGGACAGGAGGATCAAGGCATCAGCCCCGACCGTTACTGCCACCTGCGCCGCCAGCCGGTCGTTGTCGCCGTAGCGGATTTCATCGGTGGCGATGGTGTCGTTTTCATTGACGATCGGCACCGCGCCCATCCCCAGAAGCGTTTCCAAGGTGGCACGTGAGTTGAGGTAGCGGCGGCGGTTTTCGCTGTCTTCCAGCGTCACCAGAACCTGTGCCGTGGTGATCCGGTGCGGCGCCAACGCCTCCTCATAAGCGCGGGCCAGCCGGATCTGGCCAACTGCCGCGGCCGCCTGGGATTGTTCCAGCGGCAGGTCCGCGCGCGGCAGTCCCAGCACACCCCGGCCCAAGGCAATCGAGCCGGAAGACACCAGCACCACGTCGGTGCCGCCCGCCTTCAGCCAGGCGACATCATTGGCCAGGGAATGCAGCCAGCCTGCGCGCAGATCGCCCGTGGCGCGGTCAACCAGCAGCGCCGAGCCGATCTTGACGACAATCCGTTTCGCCGACTTCAGGGCCGCCAAGGCGCTTCCTCCTCGGCGGGTTTCATGCGGACGCGGTCATCGTCGATCTCTGCCCGCACCGCGCGGAGCACTTCGTTAAGCCCTTCGCGGCTGACGCCGGACATCATCATGACCGGGCCGCCAACAGCCTGTTCCAGCGCAGCGCGTTTTTTGTCGCGCTCCTCCGGGTCGATTGCATCCACTTTGTTCAGCGCAGTGATCCGGGTCTTGGTGGCAAGAACGCCGCCATAGGCCTCCAGCTCACCGATGATGGTCTGGTAATCCTCGACCACGGTGTCGGAAGTACCGTCCACCAGATGCAGCAGCACCGCGCAGCGTTCCACATGGCCCAGGAACCGGTCGCCGATCCCTTTGCCTTCATGTGCGCCTGCGATCAGGCCGGGAATGTCGGCAACCACAAATTCGGTATTGTCGATGCCGACCACGCCGAGATTCGGGTGCAATGTGGTGAAGGGGTAATCCGCAATCTTGGGGCGCGCGTTGGAGGTTGCCGACAAGAAGGTCGACTTGCCCGCATTGGGCAGCCCCAGGAGACCCGCGTCGGCAATCAGCTTGAGGCGAAGCCAGATGGTGCGCTCGACTCCCTCCTGGCCGGGGTTGGCGCGGCGCGGCGCCTGGTTGGTGGCCGATTTGAAATGCAGGTTGCCAAAGCCGCCGTTGCCACCCTTGGCCAGCAGCACCCGTTGGCCAACCTCGGTGAGGTCCGCCAGAACGGTTTCCTGGTCCTCGTCCATGATCTCGGTCCCCACGGGGACACGCAGAACAATGTCGTCGCCATCTTTACCGGTACGCTGACGGCCCATGCCGGACTGGCCGTTTTTAGCAAAGAAATGCTGCTGATAGCGGAAATCGATGAGGGTGTTCAGCCCGTCGGTCACCTCGGCCCAGACCGAACCGCCTTTGCCGCCATCGCCCCCGTCCGGCCCGCCGTATTCAATATACTTTTCGCGCCGGAAGCTGACACAGCCGTTCCCGCCGGCGCCCGAGCGGATATAGACCTTTGTCAGATCGAGGAATTTCATGACAGCTCCTTAATGCGGCGGGATCCTGTGCCCGCCCGCGCAATACACGTGTCCCGCCAAAGCCCCGGGGCTCTGGCGGGAATGTTTCGTTTGCCTTACCGCAAAGCGCGCGCCGCGCCAATCACAGTTTTCGGCTGTAAGTCCAGGTTGGGACCGAGGCATCACGGGCGACGGAATAGCTCTCGGCGTCCCCGAGATAATCGAAGCCGCAATGGATCAGCACCCGGGCCGAAGCCGGGTTGTCCTGAAACACCGATGCAAACATCGCTGCGTTGCCTTGCGGATTTGCATCCACCAAAGCCTTTACCGCCGCGGAGGCAAGCCCGGTATTCCAGAACGGCGGTGCGGTCCAGTAAGAGACCTCCGACTGGTTGCGGTCCATCCGTTTGAGGCCGATCACGCCTTTCAGTTCGGCGTCACCTTCGGCGGTGCCATCAATAGCCCAGACATCCTCGTCCCGTTCTTCGGCCATGGCGCGGGCGACAAAGGCCTCGGCGGCGCCCGGCGGAAGCGGATGCGGCACCGAACGGGTCATGCGGGCAACACGCGCATCGCTGACGTAGTGTTCAATCAGGCCGGCATCGGATTTTCGCAAGGGCCGCAGAATAAAGCGGTCCGTTTCGATTACCTGCTGGCACACAATCTGTTCCAAGTTCATGGATGTGCTCCTCCTCTGCCAAAGACTTTCTGGCTGTAACTGCCCTTGTTGTTGCGGCGGTCATCTTTAAATGTGCATGCCCTGCCCGGGCGGCAAGGCGCAGTCGCTTCAATTGTCGTGAAACTTTCTGTTGGCCGGGCGTGCGCGGCATTTCGGCCTTCAGCAGAAACCCCGCCCTTGGTCGTTTTTGTGAACATCATTTACCCGCATCCGTAAAACGGAAAAGGGGACCGGCCCTGAAGCCGGTCCCTCTAAAGATGTCATCACCCTTCGGGTCGGCTTACTCAGCGGCCTCCGCCACTGGCAGAACCGATACAAAGGTGCGGCCTTTCAGGCCTTTGCGGAAGGTAACAGCACCTTCGGACGTGGCAAACAGAGTATGGTCTTTGCCAATACCTACGTTTTCGCCCGGCCAGAACTTGGTGCCGCGCTGACGCACGATGATGTTGCCTGCGATGGCCGCTTGGCCACCGAAGAGTTTCACGCCAAGACGGCGGCCCGCGGAGTCGCGGCCGTTACGTGAGGAACCGCCAGCTTTTTTATGTGCCATTCTCTCTCTCCTTAGCCTTTAGCCAGCTCTTTGGCCTGTTCAACCCACTCGGGCTTCACTTTGACCGCTTCGATAGCAGCAATACCGTCTTCGGACAAGGCTGCGATCTGGGCAAAGCTGGTCAGGCCGGCTTCGTTCAGCTTCTTGGCGGCAGCAGGGCCAACGCCGGTCAGCTGGGTCAGGTCGTCCGAACCGGCGGCGTCAGCAGCAGGAGCAGCTTTTGCAGCGGCTTTCGGAGCAGCTTTGGTTGCGCCCGATGCCAGGATCTCGGTGATCCGGACCAGGGTCAGCTTCTGACGGTGGCCTTTGGTGCGCTTGGAGGAGTGCTTCCGGCGGCGCTTGACGAAGTTGATCAGCTTTTCGCCTTTGATCTGGTCGATTACTTCCGCTTTGACGGCAGCGCCGTCCACCAGCGGAGCGCCGACAACAGGTGCGTCGCCGCCCAGCATCAGGATTTCGTCGAACTGGATGGTGTCGCCAGCGTCTGCAGCAAGTTTTTCAACGCGGAGGATATCGCCCGCCTGAACCTTGTACTGCTTGCCGCCGGTCTTGAGGACCGCAAACATATGCGTCTTTCCTTTTCTACCCGCGTCCTACGGCCCCCTTGCGGGCGTTCCGGCCAAAGCCGCCTCGAACAGCGCGCCCCTGTGATGGGCGTATTACAAATAAACCCCGGCGCACGGATTCCGGGCCGGGATGCGGGCTTATGGTTCGGAACTCCTGAAGTGTCAACAGTTTTCCACAACCTGCGCCGCAAGTGTTTGCAGGTTCAGATATCCTGCCCGGGTGTCAGGTCGGCCATCCGGTGCGCCAGCTCCTCGAACCGGTTGGCCGTGATCTCATACTGCACGGCGTTCAGCAGCTCATAAACCCGCTGCATCGGCGCCTCTTCCAGGGCTATAACATAAGCCTCAACCTCTGCATCGCTGAATTCCTGGTAGGTATAGGCAGAGGCTGCCAGGCTGGAGGCCTGCATGCTTAGGCGCAGTTCGCCCTCCTGCGCCTGCATCAGAGCGCGCAGGCCGTCAGCATCCAGCTCCAATTCGATTACCCCGGCAGCAGCAGCAGCCATAAGGAAGCGGAACTGGATCTGCTGCAGCGCTTTTACACCTGTGCCAGCGGCATCAATTGCAGATACCATTCGCTGATACATCGCAATCCGATCACTGCCGGCTTTGACCAGGTCGGAAATAATACGGTTGCCCGCCAATTGCTTCACCGCGTCGTCTTTGACCGTATGCGAGGCGTTTTCCGCCCGCACCAAGCGCTGCCCGAAATCGCTGGCGTAAAAGTCTGTCGCATGATCCAGGGCTTCATCGTCCAGAGTGCTTTCGAGGATCTCCAGCGCCAGGCTGCGCATTTCGGCGGTATCAAAGACATCCCCGGACAGTTCGGTCCATTGACTGCCAAAGGCGCCTGCATCCACGCCCAGCATGTCCGGTGCGCTGGACGCAGATAAGGCTATGCTATCAAGCGCCACATCAAAGCCGGTGATTTGCAGGAATGTCTCGACCCTTTCACGGTCTGCTGCCAGTCCGGTCTGCGGCAATCCCGCGGCGGCGAAACACAGCAAAGCCAGGAGGCGCAAAAGCACGGCGGGGGGGATGAGGGTCATCTGCATAAACCAAATTTAGGCAAAAACCCTTGGCAGGCAACGGGAAATCGGCTTTTTTCGTCAAAGCCGCATTTCCCACTTGCGCCAACTCGGAATCAACCTTAAACGCTGCCCCACCAGACCCCCGCGGAGAGGTGCCGGAGTGGTCGAACGGGGCGGTCTCGAAAACCGTTGAGCCTTCACGGGTTCCCAGGGTTCGAATCCCTGTCTCTCCGCCACTAT
>NZ_JAXMOX010000181.1:0-9505 GCF_034669605.1 Leisingera sp. | reverse complement strand
TGGTCGAAAGCGATGACCCGCTGGATGCTGGCCTTGAGATCATGTGCCAGCCACCGGGCAAGAAGCTGTCGACCCTGTCGCTGCTGTCAGGCGGCGAGCAGACGCTGACGGCAATGGCGCTTATCTTTGCGGTGTTTTTGTCAAATCCGGCGCCGATCTGCGTGCTGGACGAGGTTGACGCGCCGCTGGATGATGCCAATGTGACCCGCTTCTGCGATCTGCTGGACGAGATGTGCCGCCAGACTGACACCCGTTTCCTGATCATCACTCACCACGCGGTGACGATGGCGCGAATGGACCGGCTGTTTGGGGTCACCATGCAGGAAAAGGGCGTCAGCCAGCTGGTTTCGGTTGACCTGAAGAAAGCAGAGGCGATGGTGGCCTGACGCAGAGGCACTCATGGAATTGGTGCTCTTGGTTGTGAAATTTCCCAGTGGGGTGACGAATGAATATACTCAAAGCAATTGCCGCATCCGCGGTCCTGATGATGCCGGTTGCCGCGACGGCCCAGAATGTGGTGGCCAAGACCGGCGATAGTGTTGCCAACTTCTTCAAGGATGAGGGAGCCGAGGTTGAAGTAACCACCGATAGCGTTGGCGACCCTAACCTGAAAGTTGAGTACTACGGGAACGATTTCTCGGTCTATTACTACGGTTGCGATAACAACCTCAATTGCGAGGCCATCCAGTTCTTTTCCGGCTATCAGACAGATGGCAGCGTGCGCCTGTCCAAGATAAACGAGTGGAACAATGAAAACCGTTTTGCCCGCGGTTATGTCTCGGAAGAGGGTTCAGCCCGGATCGAGATGGATGTGTTGCTGGGCAGCAATGGGATGAGTCCGGATGATTTTGCCCAGGCCGTGGGGATCTGGAACCGCGCAATGCAGGATTTTGAAGCCTTCATCGACTGGTAAATCCACCTGTCACTGGATTGTGACCCGGACTTAACAAGTGAACCGCTAAAGTCGGGGCATGAAACAGATCATGCCCCTTTTCTTATCTCTGATGGCAGGCAGCGCCTTAGCCGGCGATTGGCCGCTGCGTCCCGGCGACATCCCCTTGGTGCAAGGCGAACTGGAGGCACTGGCGGGGCAGTCTTTTCGCTTTTATGACGGCGGCGAGTCGCTGTACGGCAGCGATGGCGCCTATGCTTATACTTACTCGGCGGAGAATGGCGGTGGTACTGCCTGGGGCACCTACCGGGTTGCCGGGGACGGTAGCATCTGCGTGGAGTTCGCCAACGGGTTTGACCGTTGCGATCTGTATGTGCGCAACGGCAGCCGCGTTATCCTGATAACGGAAAGAGGCGAGCGGTTCCCGGTGCGTTAAAGCTTCTGCAGCAACACCGGAGTCGGCCAGGCATCGGCGGGCAGGCCGAGGCGGGCCTGCTCTTTTTGCACGGCAACCCGGGTGCGGGCGCCAAGAATGCCGTCGATATCGCCAACGTTATGGCCGCGGGCCTGTAGTTTATGCTGCAGCTGCTTCATCTGAGTGCCGCTTAATCCGTTCTCGGGTTGCCCGGCGCTATAGACCTCTGCGCCTTCCAGCCGGTTGGCAAAATAGGCTGCGGTGAGGACATAGGTAAAGCTCTGGTTCCACTTAAAGTAGACTTCAAAGTTGGGATAAGCGAGGAAGGCCGGCCCCTTGTGGCCCTGCGGCAGCAGCAGCGAAGCGCGCAAGGACGGATCGGGCAGTTTGCCGTCCCGCGCCGAGACTCCCAGACTGCGCCACTGGGCAATGGATTTCTTGCGTGCAGTGCCCGTCAGCGTCAAGTCGAGATCCTCGGGGATGCTGACTTCCTGCAACCAGGGCTGCCCAGGCTGCCAACCCAGATGCGAGAGCATTCGCGCGCCCGACATCAGTGCATCGGCGGCGGATGTCTTCAGGCTGACCTGGCCATCGCCGTCGGCATCGACGCCATATTTCAAAATGTCTCCAGGCAGCATCTGCACCATGCCGATCTCGCCCGCCCATGCGCCTGTGGTGCGTTTGGGGTCGAAATTACCTTGGCTGAACAGTTCCAGCGCCGAGAAGACTTGCGGGCGGAACAGCTCCGGGCGGCGGCAATCATGGGCCAGCGTGACAAGCGCATCGCGGGTGTTGAAATCACCCTGATTGCCGCCGTAGTCGGTCTCGAAGGCCCAGAACGCCAGCAGCACACCGCGGTCAATGCCATAGGTGTTCTCAATCCGCTGGAAAGTGGCATCATGTTTCTGGGCCATCTGGCGCCCGCGCTTGATCCGGGATTGCGAGATCAGGTGGCGGGTGAATTCGATGAAGGGCTTCTGGAACACACTTTGGGCCCGGTCGGCCTTGAGCACGGCGGCATCCTGGCGGGTGCCAGAGAAAAAAGCGTGGACAGTGGCAGTATCAAAGCCGGCCTGCACCGCCTCATCTTTCATCAGCTTTACGAAATTCTGAAAGCCGCCGCCGCACTGGGCAGTTGCTGCCGCAGGCAGCAACCCCGCTGCAAGGACGAAGGGTAATAGGCGCATAATTCTGGCGTTCCTTGGTCTTACCGCTCCCATAGGGTCTTATGTGCTAGAAAACGGCAGCGATGGCAACCGTGAGAGCCAAGGCAATTGCCCAAGTCCGCCAAAGCAAGGCGACTGAGCGGGTGATGGTTTCGGCGCTGGTGCTTTTGGCCCCATCCGCATGGATCCAGGAGAAGTCGCGCATCTGTCCGTCGTAGGATCTTGGGCCGGCCAGCGCGCTGTTCAGCGCCCGGGCCATGGCAGCTTCGGGCCAGCCGGCGTTGGGGGACCGGTGTTTCTTCGCGTCTGTGGCGATGGCCCTCCAATGCCGCAGCTGCCCCCCGGCCAGGGCAATCAACAGTCCGGTCAGCCGGGCGGGGACCAGGTTCAGCAGGTCGTCCAGCCGGGCGGCAGCCCAGCCGAAGTCCTGATAGCGGTCGTTTTGGTAGCCGATCATGCTGTCGGCAGTGTTGACCATCTTGTAGATGATCAGCCCGGGCAGTCCGGCAATCAGGAACCAGAAGGCGGGCGCTATGACACCGTCCGACAAGTTCTCGGCGCCGCTTTCGATGGCGGAACGGGCGGCTTGCGGGGCTGTCATAGCTGTGGTGTCGCGGCTGACGATCATTGCCACGGCCGCGCGGCCGTCCTGCAGGCTGCTGCGCAGGCCATTGGCAACGGCAGTGACATGTTCAGTCAGCGAACGCTGCGCGATCAGGATGGCAGCCACCAGGATTTCGATCAGTCCCCCCGGCAGCGACAGCAGCTTGCCCGCGGTGAAACCGCAAAGTACCAGCGCCAGAGCGGCCAGCACGCCCTTTCCGCGGCGGTTGGGCCCGGTATTGAGCTTGCGGTCGAGCATACCGACCAGTTTTCCCATAAGAACGGCAGGATGGGGGACACGCGTCCACAGCCATTTCGGCTCGCCGATGACGGCATCCAGCACAAGGGCAACCGACAGCATGGCCGCAGTGGTCATAGCGCAGCCTCCAGCTGGTCCCAGCCGTCCGCGGGCGGCAGGCCCAGGCGCAGGTAGGTTTTGGAATAGGGGAAGATGCGGCTCCAGATATGGGCGCGGGCCAGCTTTTCCTGCCAGGCCGCGGCGTCTTCAACAGTGTAGAGCCGGAACAGGTCAGTGCCGCCGGCCAGGCTGGCACCCTTGGCAAGCACCATCCCATCCAACCGCGCGGCATCCGCCCTGAGCCGGATGCGGGTGGCGTCGGCCCAGCTTCGGTCCTGCAGGGCCAGCGCGCCAGTGCGCAGGGCCGGGCCCGAAACCGCCCATGGGCCCTGCCAGGTTGACAGAGCAGCGATCAATTTCGGATCGCCAATCGCAAAGCCCAGCCGCAGGCCGGCGAGGCCCCAGAATTTGCCAAAGCTTTTCAGGACAATGACACCGGGCCGGGCGGCCATGCGAATAAGGCTCTCCGTCGGGCAGACGTCGCAAAAGCTCTCGTCGATAATAGTCAGCGGTGCAGCGAGCTGTTCTTCACGCCACAGGCGGCCATCGGGATTGTTTGGGTGCACCGCCACGCGGGCCTCAGCAGGGCCATCCACGCGAATCTTCCAGCCACGGGCTTCAAAAGCGGCGGCGTGTTCGTTGTAGGTCGGTTTGGTGATCTGCACCCAGCGCGGCGCGGCCAGTGCAGGCAAGGCCGCGATCAGGGCTGATGCGCCGGGGGCGGCGAGGACCGCGGCCTGTTCCGGGATGTTCCAGAACGACCGCGCGGCGCGTTCGAGAACGGCCAGCGCATCGGCGTCCGGCAGGGCGTTCCAGTCTCCGGCTGTAAAGTCCGGCAGCGGATAGGGGTGCGGGTTGATACCGGTGGACAGATCCATCCAATCGCCGCGGTTGCCACCGAACTCTGCCCTGGCAACGCTCAGGTTGCCGCCGTGGTCCCTGGATGGGGCTGCATTCTCGAGCGGAAGTTCAAGCATCGCGGTCGCCACCGGTTGAGTGTTGCTCCGAACGGGTCGGACTTTAAATCAGACACAGCGGTTCATAAAGCAACCAGGGCGAGGCGTGAACTCCTTAATTATAGCGGTATCAACCGAAAAGGCCTGTTTGGTGGCTGCGCGCGGCGGATCAGCCGCGCCGATGCGGTTCTTGCCAGTCGATATCCGGGTTGACCGGGATGATCCGGTGCGGGTTGATGGTCTCATGGCTGTAGTAATAGTGGCGCACGATATGCTGCATGCCGACTGTCCCCGCCACGCCCGGCCATTGATACAGCTCGCGGGTGTAGGCCCAGAGGTTAGGGTAGTCTGCCAGCCGCTTGCGGTTGCATTTGAAATGCACGTGATAGACCGGATCAAACCGCAGGAGGGTGGTGAACAGCCGCCAGTCGGCCTCGGTCAGGCGTTCCCCCAGCAGGTAGCGGTGTTGCGACAGCAGGTCCTCCAGCCAGTCCAGGCTTTCAAACAGCGGCTCGACTGCTGTGTCATAAGCCTCCTGTGAGGTGGCGAAGCCGCATTTGTAGACGCCATTGTTGATGGTGCTGTAGATGCGGGCGTTGACAGCCTCGATCGGTTCGCGCAGCTCCTCCGGCCAGTAGTCCTCGGTGTTGCCGGTGATCCCGTTGAAGGCCGCGTTGAACATCCGGATGATCTCGGCACTTTCGTTGGAAACGATGGTATCCTGTGCCTTGTCCCACAGCACCGGGACGGTCACCCGGCCGGTATAGCCTGAATCGGCGCGGGTGTAGATCTGATGCATGTGCGAATTGCCGAACAAAGTGTCTCCGGTTGCGCCATGATCGTCCGTTTCAAAGGCCCAGCCTTCGCCCAGCATATGGGGATGCACCACGGAAACGGAGATGTGGTCCTCCAGCCCCTTCAGCTTGCGGAAGATCAGCGTGCGATGAGCCCAGGGGCAGGCGAGCGACACATATAGATGATACCGTCCGCTTTCTGCTCGGAACCCGCCTTCGCCCGAAGGACCGGCGCTGCCATCCGCTGTGATCCAGTTGCGGAACTGCGATTCGCTGCGTTTAAAGGCACCGCCAGTGGAATCAGTATCATACCATTGGTCGTGCCATTTCCCGTCAATCAAAAGGCCCATCGTGTCTGCTCCTGCTGCTGTGCCGGACCAAACATAAGCCTCCTCCGGCTTCGCGCCTACGCAACGCAGCGCGCAAGCCATCTGCGCTACTGCACAAGAGCAACAAAATTGCGCGACCGTCAAATTTTCGAAAATGTTCACTTGATTTTATCTGTTTGTGACGCACCGTTGAATAGAAGGTTCCAAGAGAACCTATGCATTTGGAAGGCCTGAATGATGAACACATATGTGCCCAAAGCCGTGCAGGAAGCGCTGGACACTGCCCGCCTTCAGGGGATGCGCAAGAGGAACCGTCTGCGGGTGATGGCGGACAATGAACTGGTTCCGGTTTTGCGGATGTGGAAGACGGGCTTTTCGGTTGAAGCAGAAACCGCACCGATGCTGCGCGGTCTGGTGGATCTTTACGATGGCGCGCGGCACCTGTCGCAATGCCTGATCGTCGCCAGTGAGGAAGAGGGCGGAGAGATGCGCTATGAGTTCAAGCGCTCGACGCCGGCTGCGGACAAGGCGCCGCTGGATTTTTATGAATCACCAGGTGGACCTGCCGGACTGATCCCGTTCGATCAGTCGCAAGGCAAGATCTGACACCGGATGCACGGGGTGTCAGGGGCGGATTTCCACTTCCGTCCCGATCCTGGCAAGCCGCCAAAGCGTTTTCATCTGGTCATTGCTGATTGCGATGCAGCCCGCCGTCCAATCGCTTAACAGGGTGGCAAGGCCGCCAATGGAATTCGGTTGCCCATGGATAAAGATGTCGCCGCCGGGACTGACACCTGCGGCCTTGGCCTGCGCCATGTCCTCGGGGAGCGGATAGTTGATCCCCAGCGATAGATGATAGGCGCTGTTCGGGTTGCGCCGGTCGATCAGAAAAATGCCCTCAGGCGTTTTGCCGTCGCCTTGCTGAAATTTGTCGCCGGCCGGCGCGAACCCTAGCGCGATAGGGAATTCCAGCACCGTCTCCCCGTCGCGGCTGGCGGTCAGGCGGCGGGCGGATTTTTCGATCAGGATGCGGTCGATTTGGTCCGTTGCTGCGGATGGCGGCGGCGCGGGGAGCGGCGCAAAGGTCTGCCACGCAATCCAGGCGGCGCCGGTCCAAACAACCAGCGCCACGAGGCGCAGCAGGCGCTTCATGATTACTGCAGGTCCGAGAACGCCGCAGTCAGGCGGCGGCACGCGTCCTCAACGCGCGAGCGCTGGGTGGCGAGGTTGAAACGCTCCATGAACTCACCGCCGGCGCCGAAGCCATCACCGGGCGAGGTGGCGATTTTGGCGTCTTCACGCAACCGTCTGATAAACTCCGCGCGGCTCATGCCAGTGCCGGAAAAATCCACCCAGGCCAGATAGGTTGATTGCAACGGCAGGGATTTAAGACCGGGTAATGCGTTCACGGTCTCATCAAACAGTTTTCTGTTGCCCTCCAAATGGGCGATCTGCGCATCGGCCCATTCAGCGCCTTCCGGGGAATAGGCGGCGGTGATCATGGCAACGCCAAGTGCACTGGGGTCATAGTCCAGCGTGTTCTGTCTGTGCCGCATCGCGGTGCGCAGATCCGGATCCGGAATGATCATGTTGCCGGTCCGCTGGCCGGCAATGTTGAAGGTTTTGGAGGGGGCGGTCAGCGTGACAGTCCAGGCGCGTGCGTCGGGGGCCGCCACGTCCATTGGGACAAAGGTGCTGCCGGGATAGACCAGATCGTGGTGAATTTCGTCGGAGATTAGGATCAGCCCATTGCGCTTGGCAAAATCGGCTACCGCACGCAGTTCTTCCACTGTCCAGACCCGGCCTGACGGGTTCTGCGGCGAGCACCACAACAGCAGTTTTTCGGTTCCGTTCAGGCGCGATTGCGCATCATCCAGATCCAGATTGTAGGTGTCGCCGTCGCGCGCCAGCTGGCATTCGGTAACCTTGCGCCCCGTCTTGTTCACCTTGTGTGCAAATTCATGATAAACGGGCGAGAAGATAACTGCGCCGTCGCCGGGCTGGCTCCAGACATCCAGGCAGAGGGCAATGGCATTGCCCAGCCCCTGCGAGGTCAGCACCCAATCGGTCTCAATGTCCCAGCTGTGGCGGGTCTTCATCCACCATTGAACTGCCTGCAGATACTCCGGGTGCTGCCAGGAATAGCCGAACACGCCGTGCTCGGCGGCGGCTTTGACTGCTTCAATCACGCTAGGGGCGGTTTCGTAGTCGGAATCGGCTGTCCACATCGCCAGACCGTCCTGCGGGGAGAGACCGTACAATGCCTCCATCTTGTCCCATTTTGAGCTATGGGTGCCGCGGCGGTCGGTGATCTTGTCAAAATTCATATGGTGAACTCCCGTATCATTGTAGGCGAAGCTAATCGCTGCAGCGGCATAAGCAAGGGGGGCGTTGCGATGGAACCGCTGATCGCATAAATGGACTTTATGAAACGACAGATACTGATCCATCCCGACCCCCGCCTGAAGAAGCTCTGCGTGCCTGTGCCGGACCTGAGCGACGATTTGCGCGTCCTGGCGGATGATATGCTGGAAACTATGTACGCGGCCCCCGGCATCGGGCTGGCGGCGCCGCAGATCGGAATTCTGCAACGGTTGATCGTGCTGGACTGCGTCAAGGAAGAAGACGGTGATGCGCGTCCGCTGGTGATGTTTAATCCGCAAATCCTGTCCGCCTCCGACGACACCAACGTTTATGAGGAAGGCTGCCTGTCGATCCCGGATCAATACGCCGAAGTCACCCGGCCCAAGGTGGTTGAAGTCGAATGGATGGATCGCGACGGCAACGCGAGAGCTGAGACGTTTGACGGGCTGTGGGCGACCTGCGTGCAGCATGAGATCGACCATCTGAACGGCAAGCTGTTCATTGATTACCTGAAGCCGCTGAAGCGCCAGATGATCACGCGCAAGATGCAGAAGCTGAAGCGCGAACGCGCCCGCGCCTGAGGAAATATCCGACATGACCGTCCGCACCTGCCTGCCTTGGCCTGACAAGCGCCTGCGCACCAAGGCCGAAGAAGTAAGCGAAATAACTGACGAAATCCGGGAAATCTGGGGCGACATGATCGACACCATGGACGCGATGCCCGGTGTTGGCCTTGCTGCCAATCAGATCGGTGTGATGCTGCGGCTGGCTGTGGTGGACGGCTCTGCCGAGCGCGGCCGCGCGGTGAAGCTGGCTAACCCGGAGATCCTGCATTCCTCGATCGAGGTGCGCGAACATGACGAGGCGAGTCCTAACCTGCCGGGTGTTTCGGCCAGGATCAAACGCCCGCGCGCCGTGACCGTTCGTTTCACCAACGAGCAGGGCATGGTCGACCGCAAGGATTTCGTCGGGATCGAGGCGACCTCGGTGCAGCACCAGATCGACCATCTGAACGGCAAGATGTATTTCGACCATCTAAGCAAGGTGAAACGCGATATGCTGACCCGTAAGGCGAAAAAGCTTAACGGCTGACACTGATTTCTACTGCCGGGCCGTATGCGGCCCGATGCGCGTCCGGACCGGCCCCCACGGCAGGCGCGGCATGGCAACCGGGGTACGGACGGATTGACTGATGCGCATTGTCTTTATGGGAACGCCTGAATTTTCGGTGCCGGTGCTGGATGCGCTGGTCGATGCAGGGCACGAAATTGCTGCCGTTTACTGCCAGCCGCCGCGGCCGGCTGGCCGCGGCAAGAAAGACCGCCCCGCGCCCGTTCATGCCCGCGCCGCGGCTCTGGGGCTGAACGTGCGTCACCCGGTCTCGCTTAGAGGCGGGGAGGTGCAGGACGCAATTGCTGCGCTGCAGGCGGACGTCGCTGTGGTTGTGGCCTACGGGTTGATCCTGCCGCAAGTGATCCTGGATGCGCCGAAATACGGCTGTGTCAACATCCATGCAAGCCTGCTGCCGCGTTGGCGCGGCGCGGCGCCGATCCATCGCGCGATCATGGCTGGTGATGCAGAAACCGGCGTTTGCATTATGCAAATGGAGGCAGGGCTCGACACCGGCC
>NZ_JAXMOX010000180.1:0-9807 GCF_034669605.1 Leisingera sp. | reverse complement strand
CGGTATTCTTTGTGGACCCGACCAGGGCGGGGCGCCATAACCAACAGGCGTTCGCCCAGCAGCAGCGCTTCTTCGACCGAGTGGGTGATCAGGATGATGGTCTTGCCGGTCTCCTTCCACAGCTTCAGCACCAGGCCCTGCATCTTCTCCCTCGTCAGCGCGTCCAGCGCGCCCAGCGGCTCGTCCATCAGGATCACATCCGGCTCATTCGCCAGGCAGCGGGCCAGCGCCACACGCTGCTGCATGCCGCCAGACAGCTCGTACACCGCCTTTTCCTTGAAATCCTGCAAACCGACGATTTCCAACAGATGATCCGAGATCTTCTCTCGCTCCGACCGCGCCATGCCCTTCATGCGCGGCCCGAATTCCACATTGTCACGCACGTTCATCCACTCAAACAGCGCGCCCTTCTGAAAGACCATGCCGCGTTCGGCATCCGGCCCGGTCACGATATGGCCGTTCAGCTCAACCGCGCCTTCCGTGGGGGCCAGAAACCCGGCCAGAATGTTCAAGAGCGTGGTCTTGCCGCAGCCCGAAGGCCCCAGCACCGACATCAGCTCACCTGCCTTCAAACTCAATGAAACGTCTTTCAGCGCCTGAACCGAACTGCCGTTGGGCAGATCGAAACGCATGGAGACATTTTTGATGTCCAGTCCTGACATCTTTCCCCCTTCCTGCTTAAGCCACGGATGCAAACGGCCCGGTTAACGGGCCGTTCACCTTCATAGGATTGTCGCGGCTCAGTTCAGCGCAGCTGCCAGCGGTTCGCTGTTCACGGCGCCATCATAGGACTCCAGCGCCGCTTCCATGCTGCCCGCTTTCACAAACACATCCGCCACGCCCTTCATGAAGCTTTGAGCACCGCCGCCCAGCCATTTTTCGGACAGCTGGTCCTCAGCCGAGGGGAAAGTGAAGGTGGCAATTGTGCCTTCCGCATCGGCCAGATCCATACCGGCATCCTTAGCAATCACCGGCAGCATCTCGTCCTTGTGATCGCCGGAGTTCCACATTGCATTGGCATCTGCGGTCACCTTCAGAAATTGGCTCAGCAGTTCGCTGTCCGAAGCAATGAACTCTGCCGGTGCGCTGGTCACATCAAACACCAGAATGCCCAGCTCTTCTTTTTCCGCGCCGGTCAGCAGCACGTTGCCATGCTCGACCATCCGCCGCAGTGCGCCGCCCCAGCCGCAGACCATGTCCAGATTACCCTGGGCAAAGGCGGCGGCGCCATCGGCAGGCGCCATATCGACGATCTCCATCGAGCTGATATCAACACCGAAATGCGACATCTGCGACAGGAAGTTGTAATGCGCGGCAGTACCAATCGGCACACCCACTTTCTTGCCCGCCAGTTCACCGGCGCTGGTCTTATCGATTTCCAAAGCCTCAGCCACCACACAATTGTCATTGTCGGAATAGCTGACGGCCACATCTACGATCTGGATGTCCTGTCCGGCGGACGTAGCCACGACAAACGGCGGCACACCCTGGCTCACCGCGATCTGCACATCGCCCGACGCCATCGCTGCCGACATTGCGGTGCCGGTGTCGAAGGAGACCCAGTTGATCTTGACACCCAACTCTTCCTCATAGGTGCCATTGGCCTTGGCAAACTGGAACGGCATCGGCCATTCTAGGAAATAGGCCACGGTGATCTCATCCAAATCAGAGGCATTCACAGCCGAAATTGAGGCTGCAGCTGCGCAGATTGCTGAAAGCAGGTACTTTTTGATCATTTTAAAGATTCTCCCGGTTGATGCGCCGGACCCGTTCGTTGCGGGCCTCAAGGCTTAAATTTTTACACTGCAAACCATATCCGGGAAGATAGTCCGCTGTAGAATAAAATTACTCTTGCGGCCAAAGCCAAACTTAGTTCCGCTTTTCACGGATATCTTTACGCAAATCAGCGAACCGCATATGCAGGCGGCAAGGGAGGACGGCATATGCAAAAGACGCTGAGTCTGCGCTGGCTGGAAGTGTTCCAGCTGATCTCGAAATCGGGATCGATACAAAAGGTCGCCGCAGAAACCGGCCTGTCGATCAGCACAGTATCCAATCACCTGCGCAGCCTGGAAAGCGCGCTTGGCGTGGGTCTGGTGGACCACACACGGCGGCCGATGGGGCTGACCCCCGCAGGCGTGGTCTTTGCCCGCTATGTCTATGACGGGCTGATGACGCTAAAGCGCGGCGAGGCGGAAATCCGGTCCGGCAGCTGGCAGCACGCAACCGACCTGCGGATGGCCTTACTCGATGATTTCGACAACGAGGTCGGCCCGGAATTGTTTCAGTTTCTGTCTACCGCCCTGCCCCGCTGCAGTTTCCGCCACTACACACGGCCCAGCCACGAGATCATTGAAAAGCTGCAGGAGCAAAAACTGGATGCCGGTGTTGCCACACGTCCCGCCGGGCTGCTGCCGGACCTGATCGAATATCCGCTGATGCGTGATCCCTTCATCCTGGTGCTGCCCGTCGGATATTCCGGCAACGTCGAGGAGCTGACCAAAGCCGATGCGGCTCTGCCCTTCCTGCGCTATTCCCGCGATCACACGATTGGCAAACAAATCGAAACCCAGCTGACCCGGCTCAAGATCTCGCTGCCCAACCGGTTTGAACTGGAATGCAACCAATCGATCATCGGGCTGGTGTCCGAAGGCAGCGGCTGGACCATCACCACCGCCGCCAGCTACCACCGCGCCCAGCGCTTTCATAACAGGGTCAAGGTGGTCCGGTTTCCCGGCAAGAACTTTGCGCGCACAGTGTCGCTGTTCACCACCAGCGTCTATCCGGCAGCCACGTCGCAACTGATCCATCAAGCATTGCAAAAATCCCTGCGCCACCACTTCACCGATCCGATCAGCACGTGCTTTCCTTGGCTGGCCGAAGAGTTCCGCACGCTTCCGGCAAAGGACACCTAGTCCCGCCAGCAATTAGAAACAAACATCCGTCTTTCTCGAAACCGGCAGGCCGCCGCTTGACCGTTCGGCCTGCCGGACGCTGTTTTAGGCGCAATCCGCACCGTGCTGATCCAGCACATCCGGCGGCCCTCTTTTGAAAAATGAGCTGACCCCATGGCAATCACTTATCTGAAACAGGCCCAGCCCCGCCCGGCAGCCGAAAACAGCGATATCCGCGATACCGTTGCCGCAATGCTGGCCGATATCGCACGCGACCGTGAAGACGCGGTGTGCCGTTATGCAGAACAGCTCGACGGCTGGACCGGCCCCATCGTGGTGACCGACGCCCAGCGACGTGCCGCCGGCAGCCGAGTTTCGCAGCAGATGAAGGAGGACATCCAGTTCGCGCATGCCAACATCCGCCGCTTTGCCGAGGCGCAGAAGGCCACGATGGGCGAATGCGAAGTGGAGGTCATTCCGGGCCTGATTGCAGGACAGAAGCAGATCCCGGTTTCCAGTGCAGGCTGCTATGTGCCGGGTGGCCGCTACAGCCATATCGCCAGCGCGCTGATGACGATCACCACTGCCAAGGTGGCCGGAGTGCCCCATATCACGGCGGTTTCCCCGACCAGACCCGGCACCGGCATTCCCGATGCCATCGTCTATGCGATGGATCTCTGCGGGGCCGATCTGATCCTGAACCTGGGCGGCGTACAGGGCATCGCCTCCATGGCCCAGGGCCTGTTCGGCGCTCAGCCCGCCGACATTCTGGTCGGTCCCGGCAACTCCTACGTGGCCGAGGCCAAGCGGATGCTGTTCGGCGAGGTCGGCATCGACATGTTTGCAGGTCCCACCGACTCATTGGTGATCGCCGACCACACTGCCGACGTCAAAACAGTCGCCTGGGATCTGGTCAGCCAGGCAGAGCATGGCGCCGACAGCCCGGTCTGGCTGGTTACCACCAGCGAAGCCCTCGCCAACGGCGTCATGGCCCGGGCGCAATCGCTGATCGAAACCCTGCCCGAGCCAAATCGTTCCGCCGCCCACCGCGCCTGGCACGAGCGCGCCGAGGTGGTCCTCTGCGATAGCCGCGAGGAGGCCGCGCAGGTGGCCGACCGCTACGCCCCCGAGCATCTGCAAGTGCAGGCCGAGGACCTGGATTGGTGGCTGAACCACCTCACCGCCTATGGCTCGCTGTTTCTGGGCAAAGAGACCACGGTGTCTTTCGGCGACAAGGTCTCCGGCCCCAACCACGTGCTGCCGACCAGCGGTGCGGCGCGCTATACCGGCGGGCTGTCGGTGCATAAATTCACCAAAACCGTGACCTGGCAGCGCTGCAACGCAGCCGCTTCGCACGAACTGGCCCAGCGCACCGCCCGCATCAGCCGGATGGAAGGAATGGAAGGCCACGCCATCGCTGCCGAGATGCGGCTGCAGCCGGAGGCGGTCTGAGCCTTCAAGGCGGCGGAGCGTTCAGAACGGCGCCTCCAGATGCTGGTCTAAATCCACCGGCCCCAGCACTGCGTTGTCGGGAATGCTCTCAAACCCGGCAACAGTACCGCCATGACGGAAGGCGAACCGCGCCGCCAACTCCGCTGAGGCATAAGGCACGACTTCCGGCGCCCCCATGCCCCCGGCCACGTTGAGGCCGACCACGAAATGCGCATCGCTGGCATCAATCCAGTTCATGGTCCCGGGGTGCCCCCAGCAGGCCCAGGTCATAGAGCACCAAAAAAACCAGCCATACACCCGCCGGCAGTCCGGCCGCGGCCGTTGTACCGCTGGACAGCGCCGACAGCGCACAGCCCAGCACCAGGAACACCGCGCCCAACAGGATCGAGGTCAGCACCAGCCGCCCCAGCGCTATCAGGCTCTCTGCCCAGCACCGCCTTGATCAGCGTCGGCTTGCCTGCGCCGTTGTCACCCAAGAGCGCCAGCCGCTCGCCCGGCGCGATGTCCTGGTCGATGCCGCGCAGCACCTGTGTCCTGCCGCGGAATTTGTCCAGCGCGGGGATCTGCAGCAGGCAGTTTGCGTTATCCATCCTGTTCAAGCTTTCTGGCGGCCTCTGGCCGCTCCGGCCGCATCAGCGGATGGCTGTCGATCACTCCGCCGGGCAGCAGCGCCGGGAAGGCCGACTGCGACCAGCGCACCAGCTGCACCGCGAGCGACCCCATCAGCAGTTTCGCTGCCGGCTGTGTCCACAGCACATGATCCATGCTGTCGTTCGGACGGTAGGGCGCATCGGCAATGCCATCCCCGTCCACATCAAAACCGGCGAAGTCTGACCAGTTATTGCCCTGGCCCTCTTCGCTCCACTCCACCCATTTGGTGGACACAAACTTCACCTGATGCCGGTTTTCGGCGAAAGCATTGCCCACCATCCGGTTGCCGGCACTGCCTGCGGTGAAATGGATGCCGATACCGCAGCCCTCAAACCAGTTGCCGGACAAATCATTCTTGTGCGCGTTTTAAAAGAAGGTGCATTTGCCCTTGGCGCCCTTCACATAATTGCCGCGCACCTCGCCCTGGTTGGCATAATTCAGCATCACCCCGTGGTCGCGGTCATTCAGCGAGACATTCCCGGTTACCTTGATCCGTTTGGAAAACATCACCGCAAAGCCCAGGTGATTGCCGATCGAGACATTGCCCGAGACCTCGAAATTGTCGGCGTACATGTAATGCACAGCATAGCAAAGGTCGCGGAACGTGTTGTTTATGAAGCTGTTATTTCTGGAGCTGTTCACAAAGATACCGTCGCGGCCAAAGCGGATGTCATTGCCGTCCACCACCGCGACCGAGGCATTCCAGACTTAAACCCCGTTGCCGCTGGAATTCATATGGCGATCCAGGCGGCCTACGGTCCGGGTGGCTAGGACCAGCCTATCTTTGGCGCCGTGAATATCAACGCCGTAAAGGTTGCCCAAGAGCACATTGTTCAGGATCCGCGGCGCCTTGGCCGTCTTGGTCAGCTTGATGCCGCTGTCGATTTCCCGATGCGAGGAGCCGGAGCCCACAACGGTCAGGTTCCGCACGGTCACACCGGTCCCGGTCACGGTTATCACCGATCCCGAACCTTGCCCGTCCAAAGTGGCGTGGCCCTGCCCGTCCAGAACGACCGGCCGGTCCAGCACCAGTGTTTTGGCATTTTCGCCGGGGGCGTGGTGGAGGGTGTCCCCATCCGCCGCCTGCGCCAGGGTTTTCGCAATGGCCCCAGCCCGGTTGGGCACGTCCCAGTCTGCCGCCCAGGCAGACGTCAGGCAGGTCATGGCCGCAACCAAAGATATGGGCAGGAGCCGGTTCATGTTTACGCGCTTCGCGGCTCGACCAGCATCCGGCCGCGCATTTCCATGTGCAGCGCGTGGCAGAACCACTGGCAATAATACCAATGCACGCCCGGACGCTCGGCCTTGAAGGTGGCCGATGCAGTCGCCTGTGGCCCGACCTTCATCGCGGCGCCGACGTTCGACAGGCAGAAACCGTGAGTCAGATCGTCTGATTTCATCCAGATTGGTGACATAAACGGTGACCTCATCGCCCTGCTTGACGGTGCACTTCTCCAGACTGAAGTTTGGCGCCTGGCTCGACATGTAGACCCGCACCTTATCGCCGTCGCGCGCGATGGTGTCCTGCCAGTCGTCCAGATCGACCCCGTCCGCCTCGGCCTGTTTGCCTGCCTCGGCCCACATCGGGTCATTGCGGTCCCAGATATTGACCGGGTTCACCTTGGAGCGGTGCACGATGATCGAGTCATGCGGCTCGGCAAAGGTCGGGCCGTCGCGGACCACCTTCATCTGTCGCCGGAAATACCGATCAGCTGCTCGTTCTCGGTCATCCCGGCCAGGGTCATGCCATTTCCGAGTTGCAGGAGGTCGAATAGGCGTATTTGCCCTGAAATCGCAATCGGTGTTATCGAGGTTGGCTGAGACGATCACCTGCCAGGCGACCTCCAAGCTGCCGCCGTCAATGGCCGAGAAGATGTTCACGTATTGCGACGGATCATCCAGAATCTAGCCGTGGTTGACCAGCGGCACCTCGTGCTCGCCCTTAAAAAAGACATAGCCGGGGCGCGGGAACTTTTGCGGGCGCAACCCGTGGATGTCCTTGGCGTTGGGGATCTCGATGATCCTGTCGCATTTCATCACGTCGCAGCGCACACGGGCCGGGATCGCCAGCGCGGCCCCCAGCGGGCACAGCCAGCCTCAATAGGCGCCACGGCCCCAGAACAGCAGCGCGGCGGGACGGCAAACCACTGGATGAAAACTAGCGGATCCAGCAGGAAAGCACCCCAGGAAAACCCGCTCCGCAAGGAACCCGCCAGCGCCATCAGGTTCACCACGCTCAGCTGCGCATTGGCGTACCAGCCCAGGAACACCAGGGTGACGGTCAGGTATCCGATGCGGAACCAGTCGAATATATGCACGTTCGCGGTAGCCTGGACTGCAAGAAGAAAACCCCCGTCAGAACCAGCAGCATCACCCCCAGCACACCGATCTCCAGCGTGCTGTCCTTCCAGATCCGCTGCCACAGCGCCGCCTTTGCCGCGGCCTCGCCGGTGTCATCCGCAACCACCCTGGGTGCAGGTGCGGCAGGCAGCAGATACTGCTCCGGCAGATTATAACCCTGATCAAAGGTCAGGAATGCCCGCTCCAGCGCGCCCACCGACCGCTGCACCAGTAGCTGCAGACGGAACGGTTCTGCCCGATCAAGTTCTGCATCTGCCGGGATCTTGAACAGATCCAGCTCACCAAAGATGGGGCTGTCCGCCACCGCCAGTCCCCCAAGCCGCTTGTGCTGCTTGTCAAAAAACCGCACCGAGGCATCGCCCTGGATTAGCGGGATGCGGTCAAAGATGCCGTCGCGCACATAGCCCGACCCTTTGAAGCTGTAGCTGCCGCGCCGCAGCACCAGAATCGCGCTCTTGCCCTCCTTCAGCCAGGACCGCAGGTTCTGGTACTCGGCCTCGCCCAGCAGCGATTTGCCGATTAAGAGCACGGAAACCAGGGCCATGTGCATGTCGATGACATATGTCATCCGCACCCGGTTCCGGCCGCTTGATCGCACGGCTGTCACCAGTGACCTCAAATGCCGCGTTGATCAGGCCGACGTCCGGCGTCATCCGCCGCATCGAGCCGTCGCCCGCCAGCGCAGTCCAGTTCGGCGTAGCTTTCAGTCAGCTTGACCATCTTGGCGTTGGGGATGCCGATCAGCACAATCGGTTCGGAGTGTTTGACCAGCTTCACACCTGCCAGAACCGCATCGGTGCCGGTGGCAGCCACCACATGGATCGGCTTGCCGCTCTAGCCGGTGGTGCCCACAAAATCGGAGGCCAGAAAGGCGTAGGCAATGGTTTCGCCCGCATTCAGAACCGGCGCCACCGGTACATCGCTGCGCACCGGGCCACCCCTGCCAGCCGCAGGAGGAGCCCGGCGCGGCAAGCAGTGGATAGGCAAGTCGTGCACGGCATCTGGTACAAGAATCTCTTGCTGCATTCGCCGCTGATACTAGAGCGAACTTCAGTGCCGCAATTTGATGTATGCCAGATAAATCGAAAATTCCGCATTAATCCTCAGCCCAGCGCAAAACGGGCTAGGCGCCTGGCAATTCAGCCCTTTTCAAACCGCCGGAAGGCAAAGGCAATCACCCCCGCAATCGCCATATAAACAACGGCAAGCAGCAGCAGCGGTTCATAGACAATAAAGGTGTCAGAGCGCACCCGCGAGGACACCGCATAGATCTCCACCACCGTGATCGTCGCCACCAGCGGCGTCGCCTTCAGCTGCAATATGGTCTCGCCGCCCAGGGTCGGCAGCACGTTGCGGATCGCCTGCGGCAGCCAGATCCGGCGGAACATGGTAAAGCGCGGCATGCCAAAGGACTTCGCCGCCTCCAGCTGTCCCTTGGCAACGCTGGAAAACGCCCCCCGCATGACCTCACCCTCATAGCCCGCATAAGACAGCGTCAGCGCCAGCACCGCATAGGGCCAGGCCTGCCGCAGGTAGGGCCACAGCTCGGACGAGCGGATCCAGGGAAACTGCGGAAACAGCGAACCCAGCCCGTAATAGAGCAGCCAGATCTGCAACAGCAGCGGCGTACCGCGGATGATGGTGCAGAAGGTACGGGCAGGAATAGACAGGTACCACGGCCCCACGGCCTGCGCCAATCCCAGCGGCACCGCCAGCATGAAGCCCATAAAGGTGGAAACTGCCAGGATCCAGATCGTGGTCCACAGCCCCTCCAGCGCCAGCGGCGTATATTGCGGGATCCAGTCCCAGCGCAGCGACATCGCACACCAGGCGGCAAGGCCTGCAAAGACCATCATCATCACGATACGGTGCGGCTGCATCAGCTCCTTCAGGCCGGTCATGACGTACCCCCCTTCAGCGAGGGCTGGCCGCGCCGCGCCCATTTCTCAACCCGGGCAAACACCGCGCCGGAACACAGCGTCACCATCAGGTACAGGAACCCTGCCGCCAGGAAGAATGTGAAATAGGCGCGTGTGCTGCTGGCCGCCTGCCGGGTTTCCAGCGTCAGCTCGTTGAAGCCCACAACCGCCAGCAGCGCGGTGTCCTTGGTGGCGATCAGCCACAGATTGGCCAGCCCCGGCACCGCAAAGCTCATCATCGCCGGGATCGTCACCCGCCGCATGATCATGAGGGCGGGCATACCATAGGATTTCGCCGCCTCGATCTGCCCCACCGGCACCGCCTTGATGGCGCCGCGCAGCACTTCGGTGGCATAGGCCCCCTGCACCACGCCCAAGACCCAGATGCCGGCCGCAACGCCGTTGATCTCGACCCGGCCGCCGCCCACCGCCTCGGAGATCTTGTTGATGATATCGCTGCCGACGTAGTAGAGGATCAGGATCAGCACCAATTCCGGCACCGCCCGGATCACCGTGGTGTAAAAGATCGG
>NZ_JAXMOX010000179.1:0-9824 GCF_034669605.1 Leisingera sp. | reverse complement strand
ATGACCGATCAGCCCCTGTCGCTTGCCGAACGCGCCGCCGAAGTTCTGACCACCGCGGACGGCCGGGAAAAGACTGCGGTGTCGCGCCGCCATGCGGCCGAATGGGCCGCCTGGCGCGCCGGCACCGCGCCGGAAATCCCTGTCGGCACCGCATCGCCGCCCCTGCACCCGGCCCGCCCGGACCGGCCGGCGCTGCTGCATCCGCGCGATGTGCCCAAACGCAAACCCGGCTCCGAGGCCGGGCGGATTGCCCTGCTGCATGCCGTCGCCCATATCGAGCTCAACGCCGTGGACCTGCACTGGGACCTCATCGCGCGGTTTTCACATGTGCCGATGCCGATGGGGTTCTTTGACGACTGGGTCCAGGCCGCGGATGAAGAATCCAATCATTTCAACCTGATGTGCGACTGTCTTGAAGCCCTTGGCAGCCACTACGGCGCCCTGCCTGCCCATGCCGGCATGTGGCGCGCAGCCGAGGACACAGCAGGCGACCTGATGGGCCGCCTGGCCGTGGTGCCAATGGTGCTGGAGGCGCGCGGACTGGACGTCACCCCCGGCATGATCGGGGTGTTCCGCAAGGCCGGCATCACCCAGGCCGTGCAGGCTCTGGAGGTGATCTATGCCGAGGAGGTCAGCCATGTCGCCTATGGCTCCAAATGGTTCAACTTCCTCTGCGGCCGGGACAACCTGGATCCCAAGGAGGTGTTCCACGCATTGGTGCGCAAGTATTTCCATGGCCCTCTCAAACCGCCGTTCAACGAGGAAAAACGCGCCGATGCCGGCCTGCCGCCGGATTTCTACTGGCCGCTCGCCGATCAGGTGAAACCGCTGCCAGGCTGGTAGACCGCTGCCCGCCCTTGGCAGCCGGAGCGCAGGGCAGCCTTTACCTGAGCGCCGCCGAAGCCTAGACTGGAAAGTCCCGGACCCCCGGATGGACCCATGTTCGAGAACGACTTTCCACTGCTGAGCACCGCCAGCCTGGTTGCGCTGATCCTGCACAAGGCCGCCGCCGGGCCGGTCTCCCTCGACAGTTGCGATGCCGCCCTCGCCGCCCTGTTTCAGCAAGCTGATGAGAAACCGGGCCTGCCGCCGGCAGAGCTGCGCGACCGGCTGGCCGGCCATCTGTCGGACCTGGAGACCGCCCGCATTCTTGAACCGGCGCAGAACGGCAGCTGGCAGCTGACCCGCCGCGGCAGGCAGGCGCTGCGGCAGCACCCCGAAGGCCTCGACCAGACCGACCTTGCCAGATATCCGGAATTCGCCGCCCACCTGCGCGACACCGCCCACCACGCCTGCGGCATGGACCCGCGGCAGGACCGGTTTGACGAGGGCTTTCAGGCCTGCATGAACGGCCAGCCCTTCACCGCCAACCCCTATGCCTTTGATAACGCCGATCATCAGGCCTGGGAAAGCGGCTGGACCGAAGCGCAGGAGGACCGCCAGGGCTGACCGCCGCGCGCGCCCGGCCTGCTGCGGCCCGTCTCCATTTCGGCAAATTTCCGCCTATCTTTCCCCCGGACCGGCGCGTTCGGGGCCTGTTGGGTCAACAGGCTTGCCCAACCGGTCCGCCCTGTCTATTCACTTCGCCCAAGGTCCCGGCACGCCCTGCGGCGCCGGGGCGGGACCGGGACAGGACTGGACAGGGAACGGACATTGCGCACACGGCTTGCGATCAGAATTCACAGTTTTCTTGAACGCCGCTTCCCCGAGCGGCGGGTGTTCCTGAAATCCGACAGCGACACCCGCTTCATCCGGCTGCGGTCCGAAACCCAGCTGGTTGCCGTGACCGGCATCACCCTGTTTGTCGCCTGGACCATCGTTGCCACGGCCATCGTTCTGATGGACACCATCGGCGCCGGCAACTTCCGCGAACTGGCCAAGCGCGATCAGCAGACCTACCGCGAACGGCTCAACGCGATCTCTGCCGAACGCGACAACCGCGCCGAAGAGGCGCTGGCGGCGCAGGAGCGCTTTAATGCCGCGCTGACCCAAATTTCGATGATGCAGTCGGAACTGCTGGCCTCGGAAACCCGCCGCCGCGAGCTGGAAACCGGCATCGAGGTGATCCAGTCCACCCTGCGCGACACCATGCGCGAGCGCGATACCGCCCGGAACTCCCTGGCCCAGCTCAAGGCGGACACCCGGGACGAAAACACGGCCCATGCGGCGATGGCCAGCGCCTCGGCGCAGATGGACCTGCTGGCCGGGGTGCTGTCGGACACCGCGGCGGAACGCGACCAGATCATGGCCGATGCCCGCGACGCCATCGGCCAGCGCGACGAACTGGAACTGGAACTGCAGCTGATGGACGAGCGCAACAGCCAGATCTTCCGCCAGCTGGAGGAGGCCGTCACCGTCTCCGTCACCCCGCTCGACAAGATGTTCCGCAACGCCGGCATGCCGCCCGAGCGGATCCTGGAACAGGTGCGCCGCGGCTACAACGGCCAGGGCGGGCCGCTGACCCCTTTGGCGATGTCGACCCGCGGTGAGGCCCCCACAGCCGAGGCACTGCGGGCCAACAGCATCCTGGCCAAACTGGACCAGCTGAACCTCTACCGCCTGGCCGCCCAGCAGGCGCCGTTTGCGACGCCGGTGAACCTGGGCCAGGTCCGGCAGTCCTCGGGCTTCGGCTACCGCCGCGATCCCAAGACCGGCGGCCGCCGCCTGCACAAGGGGTCGGATTTCGCCGGTCGCACCGGCACCGACATCTTTGCCACTGCCGATGGCGTGGTCACCCATGCGGGCTGGCAATCCGGTTATGGCCGGCTGGTCACCATCCGCCATGCCTTTGGCATCGAAACGAAATATGCCCATAACTCGAAACTCCGCGTGAAGGTCGGCCAAAGGGTCTCGCGCGGGGATCACATTGCTGATATGGGTAACACCGGACGGTCCACCGGGACCCACCTCCATTACGAGGTCAGGGTCAACGGGCAACCAGTAAACCCCATGATCTACATCAAGGCTGCGAGAAATGTTTTCTAAGAGCAAAATCAACGAGCCCGGGCCGAAGCAGGCCGAAGCAACCCCGGCACCTTCTGCTGCGCCGGCGGCTCCGGTCAGCGACTACAAGGCCAGCGCGCCCAAGGCCAAGCCCGCCGCATCGCTGCTGAGCTCGGACCTGCACATCACCGGCAACGTCAAAACCACTGGCGACATCCAGGTCGAAGGCACCGTCGAAGGCGACATCCGCGCGCATCTTCTGACGGTTGGCGAAACCGCCACCATCAAGGGGGAAGTCACCGCCGATGACGTCGTCATCAACGGCCGCATCGTTGGCCGCGTGCGCGGTCTCAAGGTGCGCCTGACCGCCACCGCCCGCGTCGAAGGCGACATCATTCACAAGACCATCGCGATTGAAAGCGGCGCCCATTTCGAAGGCTCCGTGCAGCGCCAGGACGACCCGCTGAACCCGGGCGGCCGCAAATCCGCCCCTGCCGCGGCCCCTGCCGCCGCCGCCCCCTCCGCCGCCGTGCAGGCCGCAACCGCCGCGCATAAAGCCGAGGGCTGAGCCGCCTTCCCTGCCGGATCCGGCAGCAAACATCCAAAGCCGCGGGCCGACGCCTGCGGCTTTTTCCGTTTCCGGGAGCGGTGTTGCCATGGCTCCCTCCCGCTCAGGTGTCCTGTATTCCTTACCTTGCAGCCAGAAGTTGCCGCCAGTAAGAAATGCCTGACCTTCCGGCTGCCACAGCAGCCCGCAGCACAAAACTCAGGACATTTTTCATATGGCAACAGTTATCCTCAATGATCCGAGCGGAAGATGGTCGCTCAATGACCTGAATTCGCAGGATTTTGCCAACGCAAGCATCACAACGCAAACTTCGAACCTGATTGTCTTTACCGGCACAAACGGCGCTGGTTTCAGCTTGACCGGCGATTTTTCCGCCGCCTCGCCCTACGCCTGGACGCTAAAGTCGCTCAGCATCACATCCAACGGCGCGCAGGTTCTTTCGTTCTCCGGCTTTTCGATGAACTTCTACACTTTTGCGTCAACCAGCGGCGCCCGTCTGGAAGCGTCTCTTCTCTCCGGCAGCGATACAATCACCTCCAACATGGCCGAGGGCCAGCGCTGGCTGACGCATGGCGGCAACGATACGGTCAAACTCGGAACCGGCGACGACACGCTCTATGGCGGCAGCGGCACCGACCGCCTGATTATTGCGGACACCTTCGGCAATGCGTCGCTGTCCTCCGGCTACAGCACGGTCACCATCAGCTCGGGCGATGGCCGCGACATCCTGTCGTCGATCGAACAGCTTGAATTTTCCAACCGGACCTTTGCCCTGACTGCCGGCAGCTACAGCGGCAATTCCCTGACCGGAGACCATTCTGCCGGGCTGTCCAGCGACCTGATTTTGGGCGGTGCCGGCAATGACAGCTTGTCCGGGCTGTCCGGCGGCGATCTGTTGCTTGGCGAAGGTGGCAGTGACCGCCTGCTCGGCGGGGCCGGGCGCGACACCCTCAACGGCGGCGATGGCGATGACGCCCTCCTGGGCGACAGCGGGCGGGACCAGCTGATCGGCGGCAACGGCAATGACCTTTTGAATGGCGGCAGACACGGCGACAGGCTGCTGGGCGAAGGCGGTAATGACACGCTGAAGGGCGGCGGCGGCAAGGACGTCCTTATCGGCAATTCGGGCAACGACCTGCTGGCCGGCGGCAGCAGCGGCGATACCCTGCGGGGCGAGTCCGGCCGCGACACGCTGCTGGGCCACAAGGGCGACGACATGCTCACGGGCGGCAAACATGCGGATGTCTTCGTCTTCCACAAGGGCCACGGTAATGACACCATCAGTGACTTCACCGCCGGAGAAGACCACATCGCCATCGGCCGCGGTGCCAACCGCCTGAGCCGGCTGGAGTTCGACAGCCAGGGCGATGACGTCCTGGTCACCTTTGCCAATGTCACCATTCTGGTGGAAGACATCACCGTGGCGCAGCTGCAGGACGCGGACAACTTCCTGTTCTGACCTGCGCAATCTATGACCAGTTCAAGGTGCGCCCCGCCGGCGCGCCGTTGTTATTTCAGCATCCACTGCCCGTCCGGCCAGAACGCGTGAAAGGCAAAGGCGAACATCACGTCATGCGCCACATCGCGCCCGGCACCGTCCCGCACCCGCACCGAACCGATATCCCGGCCCTTGGCCAGCGCGCCCGCATCCAGCGCCGACGCCTGCCCGGCCCGCCAGCTCAGCACCACATCCGCCTCGCGGATCTCGCCTGCTTCTGCCAGCCGCGCCAGCGGCCAGGCCCGGCTGCCGACCCGCACCACCCGGTCCAGCGGCGCCAGCCCGTGCGGCGGCGGGGTGCCATCATACAGGAACGGCCAGTCCGACGTGTCGTACCCCCGGTAGGGGTTCTGCCCGTAACGCCGGTTATAGGCCGGCTGCGCCATCACCAGCCCATCCGGGTTGCGCGCCTTGAACTCTTCCCAGCTTTCGACCCAGCTGGGCAGGCTGGCCAGCTGCTGTCCGCTCATCTCGCCGGCAATGCCGGCGCCGATCGCCTGCTGCCACCAGCTTTGGGTTTCGCGGTCATACATCACCATATCGGAATAGCGCAGCTTGCCGGTAACCCCGAAGCTCAGCACCCCGGCCCGGGTGCGCCGGTCAAAGGTCATCGCGGAATTGCACAAGGGGCAATAGGTCACCGCCACCGGCACCCCGGCCACCTCGTCATTCACGATTTCATGCCAGGTCAGATAGCGCAGCGGATAGGCCCGCGCCCGGGCACCGCCGATCTCCAGCGCGATCACCGGCTCCCGCGGCTGCAGCCGCCGGTCCTTGGCTGCCGCTGTGAACTGCGGCGCATCCAGCGCCGGAATGCCGTCCTTGGGCACCCCGCCGGAACGGATCTGGCCCCAATCCGCGATCTTTGTCCGGTTGAAATCGGTTTCCGGCCATTCCCGCTGCCACCGCGCGGGGTCCGCCTGCACCATCCAGGGCAGCAAAACAGCCGCACTCAACAAAAAACGTCTCAACATAACAAACTCCCCGCCGGGCCCCAGTATTGGCACCTTGCCGGGCCTGACCAGAGCGAGACACAGGCTTGTGACCTGATGTCAGGGACCTGGCACAGCGCAGGGCTGCAACGGCACAGGCCCGCCCCCGGATACCGGGAACGGGCCTGCGGTTTTCCGGAAAACGGCGATCCTTATTCGGTCACAGTGACCTTGGACATGGCGTCGGGCTTACCGGTCACCGAGCCATTCTGCCCTGTGCCGCGCTTGATCGCGTCAACCACATCCATGCCTTCGGTCACCTTGCCGACAACCGTGTACTGGCCGTTCAGGAAATGACCCGCATCAAACATGATGAAGAACTGCGAATTGGCGCTGTTCGGGTTTTGCGAGCGCGCCATGCCCACCACGCCGCGGTCAAACGGCAGGTCGGAGAACTCGGCCGGCAGGTCCGGACGGCCGGAACCGCCGCGCCCGGCCGCGCTCATGTCGCCGCCGGCCTTGCCGAACTCGACATCGCCGGTCTGCGCCATGAAGCCTTCGATCACCCGGTGAAACACCACACCGTCATACTGGCCTTCGGCGGCCAGCGCAGTGATCTGTTCCACATGCTTGGGGGCCACATCCTCGAACAGGTCGATCCTGATGGTGCCGTTGGCGTCGCCCTCGACCTGAACCTCAAGACCGGTGGCAAAGGCAGGCCCAGCCGCCAGCAGGGCCAGCGCTGTCAGCGCCTTACGCATCCGCAGCAACCTTGACCGAGATCATCCGGTCCGGGTTCGCAGGCGGCTCGCCCTTGGTGATCGCGTCCACATGCTCCATGCCCTCGATGACACGGCCGTAAACGGTGTACTGGCCGTTCAGGAAGTGGTTGTCCTTGAAGTTGATGAAGAACTGCGAGTTGGCAGAATCCGGGCTCGCAGACCGGGCCGCGCCCAGGGTGCCGCGGTCATGCGGCAGCTTGGAAAACTCGGCCGGCAGGTTCGGCAGGTCGGAGCCGCCTGTGCCCGCCATGCGGATATTGAACCCGTCTTCCATGTCGCCATTGGCCACGTCGCCGGTCTGCGCCATGAACCCGTCGATCACCCGGTGAAAGCAGACGTTGTCGTATTCGCCGGCCCGGGCCAGCTCTTTCATCCGCTCGGCATGTTTCGGCGCCACATCGGGCAGCAGCTCAATCACAACATTACCGTCTTTCAGTTCGATGATGACGGTGTTTTCGGGATCTTTAATCTCGGCCATGAGGCTCTCCTGTCGTCGAAATTTGCACCGATAATTAAGGCCAGCGCCCGGAAATGCCAAGGGAGCATTGACTGATCCGCAAAAACCCCCGAAACAGCGGCCGGATTTACCTGCATTTTCACCATAAGGGGTCTCGCTGATGGGCTGGAAAACACTCGACGACATGGATCTGAACGGCAAGCGCGTGCTGCTGCGCGTCGACATCAACGTGCCGATCGTCGACGGGGTTGTCACCGACTCCACCCGGATCCGCCGCATCGCCCCCTCGGTGCGCGATATTCTGGCCGCCGGCGGCAAGCCGATCCTGCTGGCCCACTTCGGCCGTCCCGGCGGCGAGCGCCGCGAGAACCTGTCGCTGAACCAGCTGGTGCCGACGCTGGAACGCGCCTTTGAAACCCGGGTTCTGTTTGCCGCCGATTGCATCGGTGCCGGCGCCGAGGCCGCCGCGGACGCGCTGCAGCCCGGCGAGGTGCTGCTGCTGGAAAACACCCGCTTTCACGCCGCCGAGACCAAAAACGACCCCGAACTGGCCGCCGGCATGGCGCGTCTGGGCGAGGTTTACTGCAACGATGCCTTCTCTGCCGCCCACCGCGCGCATTCCTCCACCGAAGCCATCGCCCGGCTGCTGCCCGCCTGCGCCGGCCGCCTGATGCAGGCCGAGCTGCAGGCGCTGGAAAGCGCCCTGGGTCAGCCGCAGCGCCCGGTCACCGCAGTTGTCGGCGGCGCCAAGGTCTCGACCAAGCTGGATCTGCTGGGCAACCTGATCGAGAAGGTGGATCATTTGGTGATCGGCGGCGGCATGGCCAACACCTTCCTGGTCGCCAAGGGCCTGCCGGTCGGCATCTCGCTGGCCGAACGCATCATGAAGGACACCGCAGCCGAAATCCTCGCCAAGGCCGAGGCCGCGGGCTGCGAAATCATCCTGCCCTCCGACATCGTGGTGGCGAAGAAATTCGAAGCCCACGCCGAGCACCAGATCCTGCCCGCCGATGAATGCCCCGAGGATGGCATGATCCTGGATGCAGGCCCCGACAGCCTGGCCCGGATCAACGCGGTGTTCGAGGCCAGCAAGACGCTGGTCTGGAACGGCCCCCTTGGCGCCTTCGAGCTGGAACCCTTTGACACTGCCACCAACGCCGCCGCACTGAAAGCAGCCGCGCTGACCCGCGCCGGCCAGCTGATCTCGGTGGCCGGCGGCGGCGACACCGTGGCGGCCTTGAACGCCTCCGGCGCTGCAGGTGATTTCACCTATATCTCCACCGCCGGCGGCGCCTTCCTGGAATGGATGGAAGGCAAGGTCCTTCCCGGCGTCGCGGCGCTGGATCAGTAAAGAACAACGCCCGCCCGGTCAGCCGGGCGGGCCATCCGCGTGTTCCAGACCCGTGTTTCAGGCCTGAGTTCCAGACCTCTGTTTCCGGCCCGGGAGCGCGCGCCTGCCCCGCGCCGGGCACAGCCCTCCCGCCCCGCCCGTTCCACGCCGCGCTCAGAAAAATCCCCCTGTGGACAGTTTTGGGATTCACAAGCCGATTCGGTTGTGGCATAACAGGGGCAGACGCCGGGAAACGGCGCAAAATCAAAAACTTGAGCAGTAACATACAGGCACCTCCAAAGTGACCCGAAGCAACCGCCCGTCGCTGGGCGCCATCGCCTTCTTTGCCACCGCTTTCGCGCTTAGCGCGTATTTCACCTTTGCGGCCGTGCAGGGCGACTTCGGTCTGTTCCGGAGGGTCGAGATCCAAGCCGAAGCAGAAGAACTGCGGCTGGATCTCGACCGCCTTCAGTCCCGGATCAGCAGCATGGAAAACCTGACCAGCCGCCTGTCCGACGACTATCTTGACCTTGACCTGCTGGATGAACAGGCCCGCTCGGTGCTTGGCCTTGTCCGTGCCGACGAGATTGTCATCCGCTAAGGGCACATGGCCCTCCCCGGCAGGTCCGCCAAAGCAGCCCACCTTCCTCTGCGCCCCCCTCCCCGTCTCCGGCAGCAATGCGGCTAGGAAAATTACCGCTTTTCCTGACCGGTATAATTTTGCAGACTTCCGCTGCTGCAGTTTCGCCGGACCACCTTCCGCACCAGGGGCGGCGTGGCATTTTTGCGCTGCCCGGGCGGATTTTCACACCGCGGAACCCCCGCAGCAGAATAGCACTATCCAGCCGGGCCAAAACCGGATACTAATTGGTTTAACACTAAACTATCTAGCCTGCAGGGGGAGCCTACCACCATGGCCGCTAGGAAAAGCGCAAAGAAACCAAACGTTTCTGCCGAAGAGCTGACCAAGTACTATCGTGAGATGCTGCTGATCCGCCGATTCGAGGAAAAATCGGGCCAGCTATACGGCATGGGCCTGATCGGTGGCTTCTGCCACCTCTACATCGGTCAGGAAGCTGTTGTTGTCGGCCTTGAGGCCACCGCCGAGGAAGGCGACAAGCGCATCACCTCCTACCGCGACCACGGCCATATGCTGGCCTGCGGCATGGATCCCGACGGCGTCATGGCCGAGCTGACCGGCCGCGAAGGCGGCTATTCCAAGGGCAAGGGCGGCTCCATGCACATGTTCTCGAAAGAGAAGCATTTCTATGGCGGCCACGGCATCGTCGGCGCCCAGGTGCCGCTCGGCGCCGG
>NZ_JAXMOX010000178.1:0-9850 GCF_034669605.1 Leisingera sp. | reverse complement strand
GCGCAAGAAGGTGGAGATGCTCTTCGCCCACCTAAAACGCATCCTCGGTCTGGCACGGCTCCGATTACGGGGGCCTTGGGGCGTCCAGGACGAATTCACCCTCGCAGCCACAGCCCAAAACCTCCGGAAATTGGCAAAACTCAAGCCGATGGCACCCGCCGTAGCGTAACAAGGCGGTATCGCCTCAGACTGCCCAACAAAATGTGCGCCGTACCCATCCCCAACGCACAAAACCAAACGACTTTTTCAACGAAATCGGCCCAATCGCGACATTCATACAAGGCGCAGCGATGAAGGTGCTGCGTGCGCGAAAGGCTTCTCGAAAGCGGACCTTCAAATTTGCTCAGTTGACCCAAGGGGGGCTTTGCCCGACTCCAAGGTCAGCGAAGCGCAGAAACCTGCCGCTGCAAAGCTGCGAACTGTGGTCGCCCTTCGGAACCTAACCGGCCCATTGCGATCGCTCGTCAGCAGCCTCAATTGTTATGGTGCGGCCCGCAAGACCGGTCATTCGCTGCGGCTGCGAACCAAGGATGCATGCGAGCCTATCCTTTTTAGACAAAGCAGCCAAAATCCGAGTTGTAGCAGAACATTGATCATCTCCCGGTTCCTCAGTTGGGGCTTGTCATGCTTTCATGTTACGTTGCTCCTTCCAAAAATGCCGGAGCATTGTTCGTCGAAAAGTCCCTTTTGGCGCGGTTGGGCCTATTGGGAAGCGGGCTGGGCACGGCAGAAAGCAACCTTTTAGTGTAGGGATGCCGGGGCGAGCGCAGCACCTGTTTGGTCTCGCCGGTCTCGACGATCTCGCCCCGGTACATTACCGCGATCCGGTGACTGACCCGTTCAACCACTGCGATGTCATGCGAGATAAAGAGGAAAGCGATGCCCAGACGGTCTTGGATATCCTGCATCAGAGACGTGACCCGGACCGCCGTGGACACGTCGAGCGCCGACACCGCCTCATCCGCGACGATCACCTTGGGCGAGACCGACAAGGCGCGTGCAAGGCACAGCCGCTGGCGCTGACCACCGGAAAACTGGTGCGGGAAACGGTCCGCCGCCCCCGGGTCCAGCGTCACCTTCTCCAGCAGGCCGGCGGCCAGATCGGCCCGTGCCTGACCACTCAGGCCGCTGTGCAGGTAAGCCGGTTCGGTGATGAGATCGCGCACTTTCATGCGGGGATTGAGGCTGGCGAAGGGATCCTGAAAGACCATCTGCACGTCGGCGCGCGCTTGTTGCAGCGCCTGCGGGCCAAGGCTGCTGATCTCGCGCCCGGCAAGGGTCACGCGGCCCGCATCCGGTTCGATCAAGCGCATCAGGGCGCGCGACAGGGTGGATTTGCCACAGCCGGACTCGCCCACAAGGCCCAGTGTTTCGCCCGGGCGGATCTCAAAGGACACACCCTTGACGGCAGGAACCTTGACCTTGGGCTTGAGGAAGCCGCCGCTGCGGGCAAAGCTCTTGGTCAGCCCGTCAACCTTCAGCACCGGTTCCGCTGGGGCCACCTGCGGGCGCAATAGGGACAGGCCCAGCTTGGGTGTCGCGGCCATCAGGTCCCGCGCGTATTGCGATTGCGGCGCTTCGAACAGCGCGTGGGTATAAGCGACCTCTTCGGTATTGCCGTGGCGCATCACTACGACGCGATCGGCAACCTCGGCCACCACGCCCATGTCATGGGTGATGAACAGGATCGCCATGCCAATTTCCTGTTGCAGACTTTTCAGAAGCTTCAGCACCTCGGCCTGCGTGGTAACGTCCAGCGCGGTTGTCGGTTCGTCGGCCATCAGCACATCCGGGCGGCAAGCCAGTGCGATGGCGATCATCACCCGCTGCCGCAACCCGCCCGAAAGTTCGTGCGGGTATTGGTCCAGTCGGCGCGCTGGATCCGGGATGCGCACCTGGTCCAGCGCACCTTCGGCAGCGATCCGCGCCTCGGCCCGGTTCATGCCCTGGTGGCGGCGCAAGACCTCGCCCAGTTGCTCGCCGATCCGCATAACCGGGTTCAGCGAGGTCATCGGCTCTTGGAAAATCATCGAGACGCGATTGCCGCGATAGCTCTGCATGGCCCGGTCGGACAGTTCGGCCAGGTCGACGGGGGCCTCGGCCCCCAGGCGAATCTGACCTGCGGTGATGCGCCCGCCCTCGCGTTCGATCAGGCGCAGCACCGACAGCGCAGTGGCGGATTTGCCGGACCCGGATTCCCCGACAAGCGCCAGGGTTTCACCGGCGTGGATGTCAAAGGACAGATTACGCACAGCGGTATGCGTGCCAAAGGCGACCGACAAGGATTTGACGGAAAGGACAGGCGCATCAAGCATGGTTCAGAACCGTCCCATCGGGGGCGTCCAGCGCCCGGGTTTCGGGGTCAGCCGGACCTCGAGCGGGTCGGCGCCGTACACTTTCCAATGCAGGGTCTCGGACAACTCCAGCATCCCCCATGCCCCGGCGGGTGTGCCTTGGGTGGTAAAACTCTCGGTCAAGCTTTGCTGGGTGAGATGCGGGATGCCATTGACGGTTGAAACGGTGTTCCAATGCACATGGCCCGCGATGCAGGCAACCGGCACCCGCGCCTGCGCCAGTGCCAGACGCACGCGGTCGCTTTCGGGATAGCGCGAGACCTCTTCATTGCGCTCGAACCAGTAGTTGCCGACCTGTCCGTGCCCCGATACCGGTACGTGGCTGGCCACCAAGGTGGGTTTTTTAGCCGTCTGCATCGTGCGCGACAGCCAGAGCAGATCGCTTTCTGGCAGGGAGAAGCCGTAATGTTCGGCGGTGCGGGTGATCTTCGGATCGGCCCGCCACAAAGCAACCTGCCAGTCACCGCAATCCAGCAGTTCGCTCTGCAGGGTCTGCCCGAGGATTTCTTCATTCTGCGCAGTGGTCAGGTAATCGCGGTCATGGTTGCCGCAAATGTGGTGGATCGGCGCGTTCACGGCTTTGAACGCCTCGGCCACCTCGGTTTCGAGCCGCAGGTCGGTCTCTTCATCTACGTCCGAAATCCGGTCCCCCAGATCCAGGACAAGGTCGGGTTCCATGGTGTTCGCCCAATCGGAAAATTCGGCCATCAGCCCAAGCGCGGTATCACCGCGTTTGGATTCAGAAGGTGCGCCGTGATGGATGTCAGTAATGATGGCAATACGGAGTGTCATTTCTTTTGTCCTGCAGAGGGAGGAACACGCCCCTGTACGGGGCGCGCCACAGATGTTTAGCTGTCGGCAAGCGCGATGGCGCCGGCACGGAAATCAAGCACGTAGGGGATGTGGCCAAGCTGCGGCGCCCAAGAGATCCCCTTGTGCATGCCCCAGCTTTCGAACGGGCGATACAACGGCAGGACCGGCGGATCCTGCTTGATGCGCTCCATCAGTTCCACAAAGGCGGCCTTGCGCGCCTCGACTTCCTCGGAAAAGCGGAAGCGTTCCCAGATCGCGGCATATTCCGCGTCGGTGTTGAAGCGGCCCGAACCCTCGGACGGGCCGTTGGGCGCCCACATCACCCCGAAAGAGCCGAAAGGATCGGCGAAATACATCGGGTTCGACCAGCTGCGCGCCATCAGATCGGGGCTTGCGCCCGTCCAGGTTTCGGTCACGTTCACGCGGCCCTTGATACCGACCTCGGCCCACATCTCGGTGATTGCCTGAGCGGCCAGAACTCCATTGGTGTAGTAAACGGGATAGGCGTCAAAGACGATTTCCTCGCCATCGTAGGAGGATTGCGCCAGCAGTTCGCGGGCCCGTTCGGGGTTGTATTCGAAGGTGGTAAGCTCGGGCATGTGCAGTTTGCCCATCTCTGCCATCGTGTGGGTCGAGGGCACGATCGCCTTGCCCAGCCACAGCGCGTCGTTCAGCAGGTCGCGGTCGATCGCCAGCGACATGGCCTGGCGGATCTTGGGATCGGTCAGGTGGGGGTGATTCACGTTCATGATCATGACGTGGAACAGCGCGGTGGCCGAGCCCTCGGTCTTGAGGTTCGGATCGGCGTTGACCAGATCCAGCTGGTCGGGGGCGATGTTGGTGACGATATCCGCTTCGCCGGTTTTCAGCGCGGTGATGCGGCTGGCAGTTTCGGGGATGCGGATCACGGTCGCCTGTTCCAGCGGCGCGCGGTCCCCCCAGAACCCGTCAAAGCGGGAATAGACCACCTTCTGGCCCGGAATAAACTCCGAGATGGCGTAGGGGCCGGTGCCGACGGGCGCCAGCGAGAAGGCCTCGAAATCGCCGTCCTCGGCCACCTCGGGATCACCCGACAGCGCCTTGGTGTAGTCCTCGGGGATGATCATGACCTGCTGCAGCGAAACCAGCGTTTCCCACAGCGGCTCGGGGCGTTCGACCTTGATCTGGACGGTGTAGTCGTCGATCTTCACCGCTTCGGCGAAGTTGGCCAGACGGTCCTTGGACCGCACCACATAGGGCGCAAAGGTCGCCTGATACATGCGATTGAGCGAGAACACGACGTCATCGGCGGTCAGTGCCTCGCCATTGTGGAACTTGACGCCCGCGCGCAGTTTCAGTTCCATCGACACATCATCAATCAGCTTCCACTCGGTCGCCAGCGCGGGCACCCATTCAGGTTCCAGCTTGGAATGGTCGCGGTCGATCAGCGTGTCGAAGCTGTTGTAATAGAACTGCGATCCGACGTTGGAATGGTCCCGGCCAGGATCGAGGTAGTCCGAGATATTGGCCGCGCCGACGGTGATCGACTGGGCGAAGGCCGAGCCCGCAAGAAGCGTGGCAGCGGTGGTCATCAGAAGGGTTTTCATGGTCTTCTCCATTGAGGGACGTAGGAGGGCGTCTTCGGCCTCTTGATTAACGGGCGCGCAGGCGGACATCGGCGCGGTCACGCAGCCAGTCGCCGAGGATCTGCACGGCAAAGGTGACAAGAATGATCAGGGCGGCGGGGGCAATCACGATCCAGGGCGCGGTCGGCATGTAGTCGCGGCCATAGCCCACCATGCTGCCCAGCGTGGCGGTGGGTGGCTGCACGCCAAGGCCGAGGAACGACATGGTCGATTCAAGAATCACGATATTGGAAAGCGACAGGGTGAACTGCACCACCAGCGGCGAGACGATGTTGGGCAGCACATGGGTCAGCGCGATGTAGCGCTGGCCGCCACCCGATGCGCGCGCCGCCTCGATAAAGGGCAATTGGGTTATTTTGCGCACTTCGGCGCGCAGGATGCGGGCATATTGCTCCCATCCGGCGATGCCCAACACACAGATCATCACCGTCAGCGACGATCCGAACAGCGCGAGGATCAAGAGCGCCAGCAGGGTGAAGGGCACGGCAATCTGTAAATCGACGGCCGCCATGATGACGTTTTCCGCCCAGCCCCGTCGCAGTCCCGCCAAAAGCCCCAGCGTGCCGCCGATCAACAGGCCGATGCAGGCCCCCGCCAGCGCCAGTCCAAGGGTCAGCTGCAGACCATGCAGGCTGCGCGAGAGGACGTCGCGGCCCAGTTCGTCGGTGCCGAGGTAGAACCCGTCCTTGTAGCGCTCGAACCCAAGCGGGGGGCGCAGCCGCGAGATCAGGCTTTGCGTAATCGGATCGAAGGGGGCGATCAGCGGCGCCAGCAACGCCATGAGCAACAGCGCAAGGCCGATCAGTACCGCGGCTTTTTGGATGGCATTGCTGTCTTTCCAGAGCGTCAGCAGAAGCGGGGTACGCGACGGGATGTTAGTGGTGGCGGTCATAATGTTATCCTTTCGCCATGGAGGTGCGGGGATCCGCGACGACATAGGCGATGTCAGTGAGGGCATTGATGACGACCACGGCGAAGGCGACAGAGATCACCCCGAATTGCAGCACCGGATAGTCGCGCATGATGGCGGCCGAGACGAGCAGTTCGCCGATTCCCGGCCAGCTGAAGATGGCCTCGACCACGACGTTGCCCGCCGCGGCCATACCGGCGATTTGCAGGCCAAGGACCGACAGCACCGTGACACCGGCGTTGCGCAGCCCGTGTTTCAGGATCACGACAGTTTCGGGCAGGCCCTTGGCGCGGGCGGTGCGCATGAAATCCTGTCCCAACACATCCAGCATGGCATTGCGGGTGAAACGGGTCAGCGCGGCGATTAGCACCCCGGACATGGCGATGGTGGGCATGATGAAATGCCAGGGCGTGCCGTTGCCGACCACCGGAAGCCAGTTGAGAGAGAAGGCAAAGATCAGCACCATAAAGGCGGCGATCACGAAATTGGGCACTGCGTAGCCGATAAAGGCCAGCCCCATGACCGCGCTTCCAATCCAGCTGTCCCGCCAGAGCGCGGCCGTGACCCCCAACGGCACCGAGACCACGATCGTCAGCGCCAACGCGCTGCCCAGCAATTGCAGCGTGGGCCAGATGCGTTCAGCCACGATGTCGGCCACCGGGCGGCGTTCTATGAAGGATTGGCCAAAGTTGCCCTCTAGGATGCCGCGCAGGTAGGCGAGGTATTGATACCAGAGCGACCGATCCAGCCCAAAATACTCGATCATGAGGGTGCGGTCTTCTTCGGTCAGACCGTCGCCGAGGGCGGTGTCCAGCGGGCTGCCGGACATCCGGGTGGCAAAGAACACCAGCGTGATGATGGCGAACAGGGTCAGCACCATCTTGAGCAGGGTGCGCAGGACATAGAGGGTCATTCCGGGGCTCCTGTACGGCGAAGCTGAACAAAGCGGGTGCCGATGGCCCGTGCGATGGCGCCGTCCGTATCCGGGTTGTCCCCGACAAAGACGGCCTCTTCGGCAGAGACGCCGGTGCGTGACAACGCCAGCGCGGCAAGATGGGGGTGCGGTTTTCCGATGCTTTCGAAATGCAACTCAGTCAGCATGGCGCGCAGCGCCGCCAGCAAGGCGCCGGTCTCGGCGATGGGCTGGCCGTCGTGGCCGGGATGCACGGTATCGGTGTTGGACACCCAGAAGGCAGCGCCGCCCTGAACCAAAGCCGCCATCGCGTTCAGCCTATCCAACGACAGTTGCGTGTCGCGGCACAAAAGCACCAGATCGGGCGTATCCTGTGTCAGGGCAAAGCCCAGCCGCCGCGCTTCTTGTTCGATTGCCGGGCTGGCGAACAATGCGAGGCGCGCGCCAGGGTGCAGGCGCGCCAGGTGCGCTAATGTCTGCTCCCCGGCCAGCAAGATCCGGTTGGCTGGCACCTCCAGTCCAAGCGCCGCAAGTTGCCTGCTGAGTTCTACCGAGAAATGGGTGGAATTGTTGGACACCAGCCACAGGCGCTCTCCGCAGCTGTTCAGGAAAGACGCGGAATCCTTGTAGGCTCGCCCTTCGGAGACAAGACAACCGTCGAGATCGCACAGCACAAGGCGGTCTTGCGCGACCAGATCGGCCGAAAGTTGGCTGGTAAGCTGGTTGTTTACGGTCAGTACTGAGGCCACGGTCAAAGGCTCCCTGGGCCTCGGCGCAACCTGTGCCGAGGCGGTCTGGTGTGGATATGAGAGATCGTTCAAGTTCGAGTGCGACCGTTTCCGGCCTCGGCGGCACACCTGCCTTCTGGCCGTAACATTGCTGTGACAAAGCAAAGCTATGCTTTGAGGAAACCATAGTCCCGCTTTGGATTGGCCATGACAATTTCCCTCCGCACCCTCGAAGCGCTCCGTTCGGTTGCCGAATCCGGCTCATACGCTGCGGCCGCGCGGCTACTGGATGTCACCCAGCCGGGAATCTCGCAGCAGGTGCGCAGGCTGGAAGAGGACTATGGAGTGGTGCTTTTCCACCGCGACAAGGGAAAGCTGCATCCAACACCCTTGTGCGAAAGGCTCTGTGATGCGGCCGAGCGCGTGATCAGCGAATATGAAGCACTTGAGCAGATGCTGCGGCGCCACGGGTCGCTGAGCAAGGGGGAATTGTCCGTGGGGCTGGGCAACGCGATGCCCGGCATGTCGGTGATCGCGGCCTTCAACAAGGCCTACCCGCAGGTTGTCCTGCAGGTCACCACCGGGTCACATGACAAGATCATGCGGCAGGTCATCAACCACACCGTCGATGTCGGAATCCTGCCAGAGGTTCCCAGGGATGGACGTTTCCGCCGCAAGGAACTCCTGAAGAACAATGTCGTTGCCATCGTGACGCCGTCGCATCCGCTGGCCAGTGCGGACGCAGTCACCTGCGAAGAACTGCTGCGCCACAGGTTGATCTTTCGCACAAGCGGGTCTTCGACGCAGAAGGTTCTCGACCGCTACTTTCGGCGCCACGATGTCTCACCTGTGCCGTTCCTGACCCTCGACAACCGGGATGGCGTCTATGAGGCGGTGGTCAACGGCATGGGGGTCGGGTTCGTTTGGCGAACCGGAACGGGGCGCAATGAGGATGTGAAACAGCTGAAGCTGCTCGGCGCCGATACATCGAGCGCGGAGGTGGTCTTCACCCCGGCCGAACGCAAAATGGAGACGCTGAATGCGCTTTTCGGATTGATCGACGGCATCGAATTGCGTTGAGGTTGGCATGTCGCGTAGACCTTGTCGAGATGCGGCTGAGCCTCCTTGGCGTCAAACAACTCCCACTGGTCATTCTGGTCGGTTTCAACCGGCTGGACGAGGTTGGCATCGACCAGAAGCTTTCGCAAGCGCCCGGGGGGGCCATGCCGAGCTCCCGGGCAGCGGTGCGAATAGAGTGAACCTTGCGCTCCAGCACAGGCTCTCCCATCAGGTCGTCACCGGGGCCAACCGTAGCTGGCTTGGCCATGTGAGCCTCCCGGACGCAACTTGCCTATACAATCCGTGGCTATGCGGCCGAGTTCGGACTGACCGCGGCCAAAGGCGTGTCTCATATTCCGCGCCTTCTGGAACGCATCATGGCTGATGAAAACGTCCCCGCCTTGGCGCGCGATCTGTTGACGTCACTTGCGGATGAATTTGCGCAGCTGAGGGAGCGCCTGGAAGAGATAGAGGCGAGTTTGATGACCTGATACCGCAGCAACGAATGTTGTCGCCGCCTCGCGAAGATCCCGGTGTCGGACCGATCGGTGCAGTATTGCTGGTGATGAAAGCGCCGGCACCGGAGCAGTTTGCATCCGGAAGACAGTTTGCGGCCTGGATGGGCCTGCCCCCAGGGATCACTCGACAGCTGGTAAGGTCAGGTTTGGACCTGTCACGGTTTGATGCCGCTCCTTTGATAGCATTTACTGCAACAAAGGAGACTGACTATGGGACTGAAACGGACGGACGAATTCCGCAAGGATGCGGTGCGCATTGCACTGACCAGTGGACTGAAGCGCAAACAGGTGGCTGATGATTTGGGTGTCGGTATGTCGACACTGAATAAGTGGATCACAGCACATCGAGACACGGATGTGGTGTCGCAAGAGGATTTGGACCTCGCAAAAGAGAATGACCGGCTTCGACGTGAGATCCGGCTCCTCAAGGAGGAGAGGGAAATTCTAAAAAAGGCCACCCAGTTCTTCGCGGGCCTAAAGCAATGAAGTTTAGGTTTATCGAAGAACACAGGTCCGACTTTCCAACCAATCGTCTTTGCGATGTCGTCGGCGTTAGCACGCGCGGATTGCGGGCGTTCCGCAGCCGTCCGGCCAGTCGCAGGCAGCGGTCCGATCTGGTGACGCTGGCACATATCAAGGAACAATCTCGTCTCAGCTTGGGCAGCTACGGCAGGCCACGGATGACGGAAGAGCTGAAGGAAATCGGCTTGGACGTCGGACATCGCCGGGTTGGCAGATTGATGCGCCAGAATGGTATATCCGTCGTCAGAACCCGTAAACACAAGGTCACCACAGACAGCGACCACAAGTTCAACATTGCGCCGAACCTGCTGGATCGTGACTTCACCGCCAACGCGCCGAACCAGAAATGGGCCGGTGACATCAGCTATGTTTGGACCCAAGAGGGTTGGCTTTATCTTGCGGTGATCC
>NZ_JAXMOX010000177.1:0-9861 GCF_034669605.1 Leisingera sp. | reverse complement strand
CCTCTTCCTCTTTGTCAAAAAATACTCGCACCGCAGGCACCGCGCCAGCGCGGTATCATCCCGGGCAGCCGAGGATCAGCAATCGCCCTTGCTGCAAAGCTGGTCCTTGACCAAGGGCCCGGCTTTGCCGAAATCCATCTGGCCGGTGTATTTCGCCTTCAGCGCACCCATCACCTTGCCCATGTCGCGAATCGATTCGGCACCGGTTTCTGCCACCGCCGCAGTGATGGCCTCGCCGACCTCCTCGTCGCTCAGCTGCTGCGGCAGGAACTCCTCAATAATAGCGATTTCGCCCAGTTCCCGCTCCGCCAGATCCAGCCGCCCGCCTTCCTCATAGGCACGGGCGCTTTCATTGCGTTGCTTGGTCATCTTGCCCAGGATGGCAAGGATTTCTCCCTCGTCGATGCCGCCCTCCTCGCCATCGGCGCGGGCGGCGATTTCCCGGTCCTTGATCGCCGCATTGATCAGCCGCAGCGTGCACAGCCGCTCCGCTGCCTTGTCTTTCATCGCTTGCTTCAAGGCCTGATTGACCTGTGTGCGCGTATCCATCGTAATAAGCATCCCATGGTTGCCGGACACTGATGGTTATCCATTCTGCCGCTGCTGTGCAAGTTTACTATCTGCTGGCACCGGGACGGCTGCCGCGCCGGCCTGCCCGCTGGTGCAGGCTTGACCCGCTGGGGCGCTCCCCTTACAAGCCCATGAATTTCACCGCATGGAGACTCGCGCAATGGCCGCTTCCGCCCCGTCCAAGCCCACCGCATGCCTGGCGCTCGCAGATGGCACCGTCTTTTTCGGCACCGGTTTCGGCGCCACTGGCGACACGGTGGCGGAGCTCTGCTTCAACACCGCGATGACCGGCTATCAGGAGATCATGACCGACCCCTCCTATGCCGGCCAGATCGTCACATTCACCTTCCCCCATATCGGCAACACCGGCGTGACGCCCGAGGATGACGAGACCGTCGCCCCCGTCGCCGCAGGCATGGTGGTGAAATGGGATCCGACGCTGGCCTCCAACTGGCGCGCCACCGAGGAGCTGAAGGACTGGCTCACCCGCACCGGGCGCATCGCCATCGGCGGCATCGACACCCGCCGCCTGACCCGCGCGATCCGCCAGCAAGGCGCACCGCATGCGGCCCTGGCCCACGACCCGGAGGGCAACTTCGACGTTGAGGCGCTGGTTGCCAAGGCGCGGGAATGGCCCGGGCTGGAAGGCATGGATCTGGCCAAAGACGTGTCCTGCGCCCAAAGCTACCGCTGGGACGAAATGCGCTGGGCCTGGCCGGACGGCTATGACCGCCAGGAAGCGCCTGCGCATAGGGTCGTGGCCGTCGACTATGGCGCCAAGCGCAATATCCTGCGTTGCCTGGCGTCGGCCGGATGCGACGTCACTGTGCTGCCTGCCACCGCCACCGCCGAAGAGGTTCTGGCCCATAAGCCAGACGGGGTATTCCTATCCAACGGGCCCGGCGACCCTGCCGCCACCGGTGAATACGCGGTGCCGATGATTCAGGACGTCCTGAAAACCGATCTGCCGGTTTTCGGCATTTGCCTCGGCCACCAGATGCTGGCGCTGGCTCTGGGCGCAAAGACCGTCAAAATGAACCACGGCCATCACGGCGCCAACCACCCGGTCAAGGAGCATTCCACCGGCAAGGTCGAGATCACCTCGATGAACCATGGCTTTGCCGTGGATGCTCAGACCCTGCCGGAAGGGGTAGAAGAGACCCATGTTTCGCTGTTTGACGGCTCCAACTGCGGTATCCGCATTTCCGGCCGCCCGGTCTACTCGGTACAGCACCACCCCGAGGCCAGCCCCGGCCCGCAGGACAGCTTTTACCTGTTCGAACGCTTTGCCGAAGCCATGGCCGCGCGCAAATCTTCGTAAAAAACCTGTTAACCACGCTTTAGAACAGCATGGTTAACGCCGCATTTACCAATTCTTAAGCCCCCGCCACCAGCCTGAAGCCCTCAATGTTTTTGTTAAGGGGTGGCGATGGTTTTTTTATCTCAGCCGCTGCGGCAGTTCCGCCCGCCGCGGCCCGCCGGGGAGGGGTCTCCGGGGCTGCCGCCACCAGTGGATGGCCGTAGCATGATGAAGGCGCTGGTGCTGCGCCAGCACCAGAAAGCTGCCCTTGGGCGGGTGCTGGTGGCCGAGGGTCTGGCCAGCGAAGACCAGGTTCAGGACACGCTGGCCCGGCAATTCCGGATGCAGCGCGCCGACCTGACCGGCCAGGTCCCCAATTCCCGGTTGCTGGCCCGCAAACCCGCTCAGTTCTGGTTGCGCCACGCTGCGCTTCCATGGCTGCAATTCGGCCAGACCGTTACCGTTGCCATCGCCCACCCGGACCGGTTCGAGACGCTGCGCGGTGAGTTGCAGGACCGTTTTGACCGCATCACCCCGGTGCTGGCCTGCGAAGCGCAGATCACCGCTCTGCTGACCGCACATTTCAGCCCCGCCCTGGTGCGCCAGGCCAGCTGCAGCGTGGTCCCGCGGCAAAGCTGCCGCACACTGCAGCCTGCAAAGGGCCGCGCACTGCTTTCAGCCTGTGCCTTGCCCGCGTTTTATCTTGGCTGGACCGCCCCGGCGGCGGTCTTCACTGCTCTCAGCCTGCTGGCACTGCTGTCGGTGCTGCTGTTCACGATGCTGAAGCTTTGCGGGCTTTCTGCCTATTGGTCCGGCCGCCCCCCCCGGCAGTCCCCGCCGCAAAAGCCCGTCCCCTGTCAAACCGGCTTGGGAAACCGGCCCGGCATTTCAATCCTGGTGCCGCTGTACCAAGAGGCCGAGATCAGCCGGGCCCTGCTTACCCGCATCCGCAAGCTCAGCTACCCGCGGGCCTTGACCGATGTGATCCTGGTGCTCGAGGAACATGACACCGTTACCCGGGCTGCCCTTGCGGGCGCCCGCCTGCCGCCTTGGATCCGGGTGGTCGAGGTTCCGGCTTTTGGCGGGCTGACGACAAAGCCGCGGGCGATGAACTATGCGCTGAACTTTTGCCGCGGCGACATCATCGGCGTCTGGGACGCCGAGGACGCGCCGCAGGCGGACCAGCTGGACAAAGTGGCGCAGGCCTTTGCCCGCGCGGACAGGAAAACCGTCTGCTTTCAGGGTGTATTGGACTACTACAATCCTGGCACCAATTGGATTTCCCGCTGTTTCACGCTGGAATATGCCAGCTGGTTCCGCATCGTTCTGCACGGTATTTCCCGGTTTGGCCTGGTGGTGCCGTTGGGTGGTACGACAATGTTCATCCGCCGCAAGGTGCTAGAAGAGTTGGGCGGCTGGGATGCACACAACGTCACCGAAGATGCGGATCTGGGTGTCAGGCTCTACCGCGCCGGCTACCGCACCGGAATGCTGCCCAGCACCACATTCGAGGAGGCGAACTGCCGCCCCTGGCCCTGGGTCAAACAGCGCTCGCGCTGGCTGAAAGGGTTCATGGTGACCTATTTGGTGCATATGCGCGAGCCGCTGCGGCTGCGGGGTGAGCTTGGCTGGAAACGCTTCCTGGGCTTTCAGGCCTTCTTCCTGGGCACAATCGGGCAGTTCCTGTTTGCGCCGCTGTTGTGGTCGTTCTGGCTGATCACGCTTGGCCTGCCGCACCCCAGCGCAGGCACGGCTTCGCCGCTGATGCTGTCCCTGGCAGCGGCGGCGCTGGTGTTCTTTGAACTTCTGGGTCTGATCATCAGCATCACTGCTGCTTTTGCCATGGGACGGCCCTGGCTGGCAGCCTGGGCCCCAGCAATGATCCTGTATTTTCCGATGGGGGCCGTCGCCATCGCCAAGGCCACGCATGAACTGCTCGTCCGCCCCTTTTTCTGGGACAAGACGGCGCACTGCATCAAACCCGGCGCCACCCCCCGCCGCTGGCGCTTGCCGCGGCTCCGGCGGTTCATCCCCGCCCGCTGGCGTCCTGCTTCAGCCGGGTCATGAAAGCGATCGAGATATGTTCCTTCAGCGCTTCGCCCGCTGCTGCCTCGTCGCGGCGGCCGATTGCATCAACGATCCCCTTGTGCTCGGACTGGGCAATCTCGCTGCGGCCCTCGGCGGCCAGCGAGGTCGTTGCCATCAGCGCCATAGTCCGGTGCACCAGGTCCAGCTGCTGCACCAGATAGCGGTTGTGCGACGCCAAGTGGATCTGTTCATGGAACCGGCGGTTGGCCTTGGACAGCGCCGACGGATCTCCGACCAGCTGGTTATCGGCCTCGACCATTTCCTTCAGCACCTTGATCTCTTCTTCGGTGGCATGACGCGCCGCCAGCTGAGCTGCCAGTCCCTCCAGCTCACGCCGCACCACATACAGCTCGGCCATCTGGTTGTGGTCCAGCGAGGCGACAATCAGCGACCGTCCGTCACGCTCCAGAAGTGATTGCGTCTCCAGCCGCTGCAGCGCCTCTCGGATCGGGGTGCGCGACACGCCAAAACGCTCGGCCAGATCGCTTTCCACCAGCCGGTCGCCGGGTTTGTAAACGCCGACGTCGATCGCCTCTAGGATCAGCGCATAGGCATCTTTCTGGTTGCTGCGGCTCTGGCTCATGGGTCTTCCTGTCATTTCCGGTTTGCCAATCTCTACAGCGCATAGGGCAGCAATCAACCCTGATGGCGCCAATGTGCCGAAAACCCGCAGTCTAAATGCGCTTTTGATTGCAATGCCAGTCTTCGCCCCCTAATCCGGCCCTATGCCCAAGCACGCTTTTTCCCATGTCACCCAATGGGTGTTCGACCTCGACAACACCCTCTATCCGCCCTCGGCCCGCCTGTTTGACCAGATCGAGGTCAAGATGACGGCCTTTGTGATGGAGGCCCTGGGGGTGGACAAGGCCAAGGCCGACCATCTGCGCAGCTATTACTGGCGCGAACATGGCACCACGCTGGCCGGGCTGATGCGCGAACACGATCTGGATCCGGCCCCCTATCTGGTGGCAGTGCATGACATTTCGATGGAGCATCTGGAAAAGGATGCGGTGCTGGCTGCCAACATTAACAATCTGCCTGGCAAAAAATTCGTCTACACCAATGGCACGGCCCCTTATGCTGAACGGGTGCTGGCCGCCCGCGGGCTGTCGGGGCTGTTTGACGGCGTTTATGGCGTCGAACACGCGGATTACCACCCCAAACCGGAACGCCGCGCCTTTGACCGGGTTTTTGCCCGCGCTGGCGTGAACCCGGAACAGGCGGCAATGTTCGAGGATGACGCCCGCAACCTCGCTGCTCCGCACCAGATGGGAATGCGCACGGTGCATGTGGCGCCGGAGCCGGTCAGAGCCGCGCACATCCACCATCATTCGGACGATCTGGCTGGCTTTCTGGCCGCTCTGACCTGAACTCCGGCCGCTGCCGACGGCGCGATAGGACGCCGTTCGCCGCATGGCTGAATGTGCACAACCGCATGCCGGCAATTCTGCGCACCTGCGGCAAAATATACCTGTTTGCTGCAAGCTATCGTCCTTATATGCGCCGCAGAGACGATCTTCTGGAGCCCGACCGATGAGCGCATATGTCCTTCCCGAACGCCTGACCCTGATGCAACGCATACTTTTTTCCGTGCCGCTGCTGGGGCGGATGATCAAGGAGGTCGCCTACGGCCCGGAAGAAAACCTGTATTACGCGATTGCGACCCTGATCAGCCTTTGGGGCTGTTCGATCCTGTTGTTCGGCATTCCCGGGCTTTATATTCCGGCGGTCTGCATGGTGCCGGTGGTGTTCACGCTGCTGATTACCATTACCCGCGGCTAAGCGCCCTTTCTGCCGGTACCGGCTTGTCTTACTCTGCCGTCAGGGCCTATCTCTGGCCCCAGAACGGAGGGCTGACGAGATGGCCGATACCTGCGATATTCTGATTTCCGGAGGCGGCATTGCGGGTCTGACCGCAGCCGCCGCTTTTGCGTCCAGCGGTTTTTCCGTGATCTGCACCGATCCCGCACCGCCAGTGACAGAGCGCGACGCCGCAGGCTCTGACCTGCGCACCACCGCCTTCCTGCAGCCCGCGCAGGCGCTGCTGGAACGTTGCGCGATCTGGCCGCGGCTGGCGGATCACGCCACACCCCTACAGATCATGCGCATTGTCGATGCCGGCGGCACCCGCCCCGAGCCGCGGGTGGTCAAGGATTTCAACGCCGCCGATATCTCCGGCCAACCGTTCGGCTGGAACCTGCCCAACTGGCTGTTGCGGCGCGAGCTGATTGCCCGGCTGGACGGCATGTCCAATGTCGATTTGCGTTTCGGCACCGGCACCACCGGGCTGTTCACCCGTACCGATAGTGCCCGCGTCACCCTTAGCGACGGCAGCCAGGTCACGGCCAAACTGGTGGTGGCCTGCGACGGGCGCACTTCACCAATGCGCGAGGCGGCGGGCATTCCGGTAAAGACCACCCGTTACGGTCAAAAGGCGCTGGCCTTCGCGGTCACCCACACGGTGCCGCACGAAAATGTCTCTACTGAGATCCATCGCTCCGGCGGGCCGTTCACTTTGGTGCCGCTGCCCGATCACCTGGGCCAGCCGTCCTCTGCGATTGTCTGGATGGAGCGGGGTCCCCGAGCGCAGGAGCTGCTGAACCTCGAACCAGCCGCCTTTGAGGCGGCCATGACGGACCGCAGCTGCGGTTTGTTCGGCGACCTGAAGCTGGCGTCGCGCCGCACCATCTGGCCGATCATCAGCCAGTCGGCGGAGCGGCTCAACGGCGAGCGGCTGGCGCTGATGGCCGAGGCCGCCCATGTGGTGCCGCCAATCGGCGCGCAGGGACTGAATATGTCGCTGGGCGATTTGCGCAGCCTACTAGAACTGGCCGCCGCCCGCCCCGAAGGCCTTGGCGATGCGCAGATGCTGGCCGCCTACCATAAGGCGCGCCACAACGAGATCCTGCTGCGGGTGAAGGGCATCGACCTGCTCAACCGCACCTCGATGCTGGCGCCGCGCCCGCTGCGCGACCTGCGCGCCTTTGGTCTCAATGCGCTTTACTCGCTGGCGCCCGTGCGCAAGACGCTGATGCAGATGGGATTGGGCGTTAAGTAGGGACTACCGGCTTTCCCGAAGGGGAAAGCCGGTGCCTCCGGCGGGAGTAATTTCCGGAAAGATGAAAGACCGGTGCCTTTACAGCACCTGATCGGCGACGGTTTTCAGCCGTGCGATCGTGGCATCCACATCATACAGCTTGTCGAGACCGAACAGACCCAAGCGGAAAGTGCGGAAATCCGCGGGCTCGTCGCACTGCAGCGGCACGCCAGCCGCGATCTGCGTGCCCAGAGCGAGGAACTTCTTGCCGTTCTGCACGTCCGGGTCGCCGGTGTAGCTCACCACCACGCCCGGCGCGCCAAAGCCCTCTGCGGCAACCGAGGTGATACCCTTGTCCTTCAGCATCGCCCGCACGCCTTTGCCCAGCGCCCATTGTGCGTCGCGCAGCTTCTCAAAGCCGTACTCCCGGGTCTCCAGCATGGTGTCGCGGAACGCCTTCAGCGCATCGGTCGGCATAGTGGCATGATAGGCGTGACCGCCGTCCTCATAGGCCTTCATGATCGTGCGCCACTGTTTCAGATTGATGGCAAAGCTATCCGAGACGGTCTCTTCAAGACGCGCCAGCGCCCGTTCCGAGAACATGACCAGACCAGCGGAGGGCGAGGCGCTCCAGCCCTTTTGCGGTGCGGAGATCAGCACATCGACGCCGGTCGCCTTCATGTCTATCCAGGCACAGCCCGAGGCGATGCAATCAAGCACCACCAGCGCGCCGACTTCATGCGCAGCGGCCGCCATTGCGGTCACGTAATCGTCGGGCAGGATCACCCCCGCTGCGGTTTCCACATGCGGGGCAAAGACGATATCCGGTTTCTGCTCCTTGATTGCGGCCACCACGTCACCAATCGGCGCGGGCTCAAACGGCGAGGCCGATTCATTGCCGGTGCGGCGTGCCTTCATCACGGTCGAAGACGCGGTAAAGCTGCCGGCCTCAAATATCTGGCTCCAACGGTAGGAGAACCAGCCATTGCGCACCACCAGTGCATTTGCGCCGCGGGCGAACTGCCGTGCCACCGCCTCCATCGCGAAGGTTCCACCGCCCGGCACCAGCGCCACGGCTTCGGCGTTATAGACCTCTTTCAGCATCGCATTAATGTCCAGCATCACGCCTTGGAAGGTCTTGGACATATGGTTGAGCGAACGGTCGGTGAAAACCACCGAAAATTCATCCAGACCCTGCGGGTCAACGGTATTGAGCAATGCCATCTTGGCCTCCGTGAAAATTCTCTTGAAACGGCTAGCCGGTGCCGCCGGGTTTGGCAAAGCCTACTTTGGCATACAACTGGGCAACCGCCTTCCGAAGGGAGATATTGACGGCAGCCCGCCAAAAAGACAGCCCAGCCACGACAGAAACCCCGCGTATTTGCGCCAAGCCGGTTTCACATCGGCAACAAAGTTGCGGGTTCAGCCCAGCGGCCCCGGCCTGCGCTCCTCGCTCAAGAGCACATTGGCATCGACACTGCCGACTCCCGGCAGCGTCATCACCCGGCGGCGCAACACGCGTTCGAAATCGGAAATATCGCGCGCCGTCACCCGCAGGCGGTAATCATACATGCCCAACACATGCTCCACCGTCTGAACTTCGGGGATGGCCGAGACAGCGCGTTCGAAATCCTCCAAACTGACCCGGCCCTTGGTGGCAAGCTTTACACCCAGAAACACCGTCACGCCAAAGCCCAGCTTTTCCGTGTCGAGATCCAGCCTGCGGCCTGCGATGATGCCCGCCTCCTGCAGGCGTTTTATGCGCCGCCAGGTGGCGGGCTGGCTGAGGCCCAGCTTTCGCCCCAGCGCCCCCGCAGAGCGGCTGGCATCCTCGGCCAAGGCCCGCAGCAGGCCAAAATCAATCTCATCCAAGGCGGTCATACCGGCAATACCTCATCCGATTTGATCCGCGACACGTGCATCAGCGCCTCGATGTCGGCGATATGCGGCAGGTTCAGGATGGCGGCCCGGTAAATCTGCTGATAATGCGGCATATCGCGTGCGATCACAGAAAGCCGCACGTCGACCTGGCCGAGAAAAGTCTGGATTTCCAGCACCTCCGGGATCTTGCGCGCAGCGCCGATGAATTCGTCAAAGGCACGCGGGTTGGTCTTCTCCAGCGTCACCCGCAGCGAGACTTCCACCTCATATCCCAGCGCGCGCCAGTCGATTATCGCCCGCTGGCCCAGGATCACGCCCGTCTCGCGTAGCTTCTCCAGCCGCCGCGACAGGCGCGAGGCAGTCATACCCAGCCGTTCAGCCAAATCCGGAATCGGTTGCCCCGGCTCGCTTTGCAGATGGCGGAGAATGCGCCGGTCGAGATCATCAAGCATGAACTTATCACTATCACGGGAAAATACGAATAACTACCGCAAAAAATCCGACTATTTCATGCGGAACGGCAATCGTCTTCCCGGCCCACTTCCCTATGATACCCTCAAACACCAATGGAAAGGACGTGGATCATGCGCGTTTATTACGACCGCGATTGCGATGTGAACCTGATCAAGGACAAGAAAGTGGCCATCCTGGGCTATGGCTCCCAGGGCCACGCGCACGCGCTGAACCTGCGCGACTCCGGCGCCAAGAACCTTGTCGTCGCCCTGCGCGAAGGCTCCCCCTCGGCCAAGAAAGCCGAAGGCGAAGGCCTGAAGGTCATGGGCATCGCTGAAGCCGCAGCCTGGTGCGACGTGATCATGTTTACCATGCCCGACGAACTGCAGGCAGATACCTATAAAAAATACGTCCACGACAACATCCGCCCGGGCGCAGCGATTGCATTCGCCCACGGCCTGAACGTCCACTTCGGCCTGATCGAGCCGAAAGAAGGCGTCGACGTCATCATGATGGCCCCCAAAGGCCCGGG
>NZ_JAXMOX010000176.1:0-9976 GCF_034669605.1 Leisingera sp. | reverse complement strand
GACCCGTGCCGCCGAGTTCTACGACGAGACGGGACCCGCCCAGGTTAACCCCCAGAAACAGACCCTGACACTGGGGTATCTGGGCTACATGCGCCGCGACAAAGGGTTCTTTTTCCTGCTGGATGCGCTGGAAGCATTGCCCCCGGATCTCGCTGCTCGGCTGCGCATCATGGTCGCCGCGCGCGCGGCGGACCCTGCCACTATGGCGCGGTTGCGTGCGTTGGGCGATCATCTGGCGGAGGTGATCTATCACGATGGTTATACCCACGCGGAGTTGGAAGCGATTTTGGCGCCGGTAGATATAGGAGTGGTGCCTGTGTTGTGGCACGACAACCTGCCGCAGGTCGCCATTGAGATGCACGCGCGCCGTATCCCCTTGTTGACGGCAGCAAGGGGCGGTGCGCCGGAACTGGGAAACTGCCCGGAGATGGTGTTTGCGCCAGGCGACGTTGCAGACTTTGCCCGACGGATACAGGCTCTTTTGGCCGGAGAGATCTCCATGCAGGCCTATTGGCACGGGGCGATGCGTCCGGTGACCGTACCTGAGCATCTCGTGGAACTGCTGGAAATTTACGAGGAGCATGAGGCGGCACCCTGAGCCGTGCTTGCGCCCTGTTGCCCCCCTTATCCCCTTTGGCCTTCGCAGGGCTCTATGATCGGCCCGGGGTTGCGGGGGAATGCGCAGCTTCAGCCGCGGAGCCTGCGCCTGACGAAAGGCACATCCGTCCATTTTTGCGATAGATCAGGATCGAAGATCACGCTGCGCCCCTCAGAGACGAGGGCGAGATATTTACGGTATTCCTCGGCGTTGTTGAAATGCTGGCCGCGCAGAACTTCGGCCTGTGCTTTGCGCCGAAAATCGGTGTTGTACTTGAAATGCGCAAACAGCAATTCGCGCGGGGCGATGCGCGCGTCGCCGACGAAATGCAACCCCGCCGAAAGGCGCATCCACGGCTGGTAACGCAGCAGCGCCAGTTTTTGCGCGACGAACATGCTGCGGTGCGAGCCTGCAATCAGCCGGTGGCGCAGCGCAGAGGTCCAGCAGCGCTGATCGGCAAAGGGGCCGCGGGCCAAGGTGTTGGCAAGGAACGGTACGCGGTCGGCGTAACCGGCTTGGTCGAAGGGCGTGCCTTGGGCAAAATCGGCATCCTCTAACGGGCCTTGAGGGTACATATCGAGCATGAAGACACGGATGGCCTCGGCAGTCTCGAAATCAGAGTGGTTGAGAAGTTGCGCCAATGTTTGGCTCTGTTTCTCCTGCCAGACCAGCAGTTCGTCGGCATCCGCCACCAAGGACCACTTGCCAACCCGGAAGGCTGCCATCATGGCCTGCTGCCAGGCCACGCCGTATTGCGACAGGCGATAATCCGTATCCACCGAAAACAGCGCCACATCGGGTTGCTGTGCCAGATATTCCAGCGTGCCATCGTTCGAGCAATTGTCGGCGATTAGGAACGCTTCCACGCCCAGCTTGCGGTAATGGGCTAGGAAATGTGGCAGCATGAACATCTCGTTGCGCATGCAGGCCACCACTGCCACCCTTGCATCGCGCGCCCGGGTAACGCTATCCTCCGAGCTGACGAGTTCCAGCGCGTTGCTCTGATAACCCAGTTCGGCCTCTTGGTAGCTCGGCCAGATCTTGCGCGGCCACAGGCCGGGCTTGTCGTAGCGCACCAATGCATCTGCTTGATCAAGATGAGTATCGAGATGCACCAGTTGCAAGGGGGCCGTCTGGCTGGGGTGAAAGCTGTTGTGCCACAGCGGGACGGGGAGGGCGTCTCCATAGGTCCGGCGGCGCATGGAGATGCGGTAGTCCTCTTCGGCGGGAGAGATGCCGCGCATGGCCAGAAGATCGCCCAGCATCTTGTCTTCCATGAACGAAACGCTAATCAATTGCTGCCCCTCGGGGCTTGCGGCTGCTTCCAAGGCGGCGGCCATGGCTGTGCGACTAAGGGCGTAGCCAGTGCCACCATCGGTGTATTCCGAGGGCTCTGGCGATTTGTCCAGATCGAACCGGCCGCGCAGGGAGCTGGATTTGCCCTGGTGCCATTTGCGGTCCATCTGTCCCACTGTGCGATAGAGGCGGCGGCCGTAATAGTCGAACTTGCGGTAGCTGAGCGAGTGGAAAAACAGCGGCGCGTTGAGAAAACAGTCGTCGTCGATCTTCACCATATGCCCGTAGCGGGTGTTGTCATGCACCCATCTAATGGCGGCCAACGTTTTTTGCGGCAGCCCTTCGTAGTCGTCGGGCGCGTCCAGATAGACGATGTCGCCATCCCGTGTACCGTCGCCGTCACCGACCACGACGACATAAGGCACGCCCAGATCCTCCAGCAGGCCCAGCCAGCCCGCGCGCATCGCGGGGATGCGCGTATCAAGGTAGGGCACGCAGGAAAACACTGTGATAATGGTATCGAACAGCGGATGACCGTCCGGTAGGCCTGTGTTGTCACTCGCGGGCAAAGCGGCCAGGGAAATGTCAAGATGATCGACCAGCGCTTGCACCACGGGCAGCAAATCCTCACGGTGCTGGAGGCGGCGCAGGGGCTGGTGCAAAGCGGGTGCCGCGCGCCATTGCGCGCCCTGGGCGTCAAGAAGGACGATTTGCTGGCGGATCCAGTCGCATATTGCCTGCACCTGAGCAGCGTCGCTGTCATGTAGGCTGTCGATCAGGGCCACGGCCATGCCCAGCCCCAAATGATGCGATCCTGCATCAGCTAACTGGCCAAAGCTGTCCGTCAGGGCCTCCGCCAGAGCGGCCTGCGAGGGATTTGCGGTCAACGCAAGTGCTTGCTGCGCGGCCTGTTGCTGGGTGTCGAAATAAGGTGCTCGAGGGGTTTTCGGATAAAGTAGTGGCAGCGCCGTGGCCGCCATGGCCGCGACCTCCGCCGCGACGGGCGCGCTACCGGGGCTGGCCATATGGCGCAGGACGTTGCGATCGCGGTCCCGGCTGTCGGGCGTGTGCAGTGTGCCTAGATCGGACAGGGTGATACCGCCCTCTGAGAGAGTGGGCAGGCCTGCAGGACCGAAGATCTCGCGGCGGACGCGTGGGGCGTCATGGGTTTTTGCGATCTCGAACAGTTGCAAGGCGCGGTGCTTTTGCAGGGCGTCTGTGCGGTTTGAGGCGATGTCGTCAAAGGCCGCCCGCGCCTGTGCGATGTCGGTGGGCAGATCGGCTGCTTTTTCCAGATCAGACCAAAACTGAAGACGGGCTATGGGCGCAACACCGCGTCGAGGACGTCGCCACACCCGAAGGCTTTGCCCGTGATCCTCAACTGGTCGTCGATTTCTATAGATCTCCAGACAGAGCGCCACGACCTCTTGTTGTTGTCGCGGGGGAAGGCGGTGGCGCTGCAGGATTAGGGTGGCCGCGGTGCGGATCAATTCGCGGCAATGCACAGGCTCCCAATAGTTCTCCACGCGCGCCCTGAGAAACGCGGCGAAGGCATTGAGCATACGGATGCGTATATCAACCGGGGTTGTGGCATGCGTGAGGCCAATGCGCACCGCCCAAGCGATGGCGGGCATTACCAGCCATTCGCGTCGCGGCTCGGTGAGCGTCGCCAGACCCTCGGCAGCCTCGCGGTACTGCCCGTCCGCCACCAGATAGGGCAGGCTTGCCGAGACGGCCCAGCGGCTGCCCGCGTGGGGCAGGGGCAGCAGGCCACGGCTTTTGGCGCGCTGGTAAAGGCCCTCGAAATCTCGGTCCTGCGCACAGAAGAATTCCGCCAACTCCAGAAACATTGGGGCCTGTGCTGCCGGAGAGACCTGAAGTCCGTCCAGAACGGCGAGTGCTTCCGGGGACTGCTCGGGCGGGGCGGTTCGGCTCTGCGCCAAGCGGGCAACAACGGTTGCGACCTCGCGGTCAATAGGATCGCCCGCGAGGGGCGGCGGGGCCGGTCTGTCTTGCGTGGCGCTGTCGTTCTCCATGAAGTCCTGCACATCGTAGAAAGCGGCCAGTTCATCAATCCGCTTGTGTGCAGGCGCAGAGAGCAGCGGCAGCAATCCAGCATAACGGATATATTCCAGCGTGTTGAGGCATAGGGTGCTGTCGCTTGTCGCCAACGGCAATGTCAGCAGCGCCTCAATCCGCGCGGCGAGGTCCGTGCGCGTAAGGGTGATCCGGTCGGTTTCGGCGCCTTGAATCAATTCCAGCGTGAGCCCCGCTTCAGCGGGCAGATCGCGCCAGAGAGAAGCAGGCAGCAGGGCGGTGGCCGTGCCTTGCGGTGCGGCGGTAAGTGGCAGGGCCGTGGGGGGGCAAGATACGTCAGAGGACAGCGCTTGCAGTTTAGCCGTGTCGCCCGTGGTGCCAATGCGCAGAGCGAGGCGGCTGTCGAGGACAAGGCCGGTCTGGGGCATCTGCGGGATCACATGTGGGGTGCTGACCGTACCGTTGGTATGGAACCCGGCGATGGCCTCCAATCCGGGGAAACGGGTGTGGCGGCGCAGACCCCGCGGGGCGATGTCGAAGACCTCCTCGCCATTCAGCAGGACGCGAACGCGGGGCGGGGCGAAGTCAAAGACGACGTCCGCGCGCCCCGAGGACAGGTCCACCACATAAGGAATTTCAGCCTTCCATGTGCCGTCGGGGTGCTGGCTGTTGAACACGGCCAGCCCCTCCGCCTGACGTAGCGATAGGTGAAACAGGACTTGGTCGCGGCCCGCCGCCTGAAAATAGATGTTGGCAAAAGGCATGGTGTGGAAATCGGCCCGCAAAGTGAGAAGCCCGTGTTCTTGCAGATTGAAGGCGTGCAGAGGCTTGCTGTTTCCCGCAGGCAGGGCGGGCACTTTGCGGTGGTGAAGTGCAGCCTGCCCGATCCGGCCCATCCGGCCATAGAGCACGGCCATGGGATCAAGCAAACGTGCCAGCCGCGGGCCCACGAACGGATCAAGGCCCGCCCGGCGGTCGGTCCCGTACCCCTGCCATAGGGCGATGAGAGCAGCCCCCAGCACCATCTGCATCCGCGATGCGCGGCTGGCGTATTGACCGAAATACACCTGTTCGCGCAGGGCACGGGCAAAGAGCTTGCGCTGCCAGCCATCCGGCAGGGCCTGTTGTAGAGTGTCTGGAAGGGCCCGCGTGACGGCGCGGGTCAGGGCGGTATGGCCGCGGGACAGCGCGCGCGCGTTGAACGGGGTGTGCCACCTTTCGAACCCACCGTCGCGCAGGGTGACAGTAATGCCGGCATGGGGAATGTAGGTGGTGCAGGGGGCCAGCAGAGCCGCGTTCAGGCACAGTGCCCAATCAGATCTGGGCCCGTCGGTGAAACCCAAGTCGTGGGTGGTGAGAAAGGCGCGCGCGAATATTTTGGCGCTGCTTTGGGCCTCAAGACTCAGAGCTTGGCTGGGAGACAGATTAAGCGGACCTGCAGGCGGGCTGCCCTGCGACCACTGGTCCATATCGAGGATGCCATTGTGATAGGTCGTCAGCCCTGTATCGACATGCGCCAGTCGCATCTGTGTGATGCCGAAATCTGCCTGCGCGCGCAGCATGGCCTCGGTTCGTTGCAAGAGCGTCCAGGGTGTCAGGGCATCGCCGGTTTGCACGAACACCACATAGATGCCGCGTGCCTGTGATAGCCCGTGGTTGAAGGCGACACCCGCCCCCTCGCGCGGGGCACGCAGAATTTTCCAATGGGCAGGCAAGTCCTTCTGATGTGCGCCCACAGCCTGCTGTGCGGCCTTGTTCTGGCAGACGATCAGCGCCTCAAAGCCGGGTGCCGTCTGCGCGCGCAGAGCCGTGAGGCTGCGATCAAGAGCTTCGGTATCATTACCATCCCAGAATAGGATCACGCTGAGGGGCAGGGTGCCTGCCATTTCCAGCGCCCAGCTGCGCCCGATGTCAGGGTCCCAATCGCTGTCATAGTCCAACCCATTCCGCTGCAAAAAGTCCTGCGCGGCGACGGCGAAACGCCGGCGGCGGTCAGGGTCGGCGATCACGGTGCTGCGCTCGAACGTCAGACGGCTTGCGAGGCGGGCGAGAGCGGTGCGCCCGCCGGGGCGATCACTGGCCTCGAATTGCGCGGCAAGGGTTTCAAGCACGTCAAACTGTTCAAATACGCGGTCGCTGTCCTGTGCGGTGATTTGGCCCGCGCGGCCGCGTGTCTGCAGATAAAGCGCCTCGGGCAGGTGAACGATGTGGTCGGTGCGCGCGGCGGCGCGGTGGAAGAAACCGTGGTCCTCGAACCATGTGCCGTTGTCAAAGCGCAGACCTTCGATCAGATCGCGGCGGTAGAGTTTGTTCCAAGCTGATGGAAAATGGCGGATCACATCGCACCAGTCGTGCAGCGGATAGCGGCGCCAAGAGTTATGCTGGGCCAGGTCCGGCGCACCGTGGATGGTGGAATGTACGCTGCCTGTGCCGTCTGCCATGTTGGACTGGACGGCGCAGGCCACCCAGTCTGCGCCGCTTTCCTCTAGCACCTGCCACATCCGCATCAGATAGTCCGGCATGATCTGGTCATCACTGTCGACAAAGGCGATGTATCTGCCCACGGCCTGGCTGAGCCCGGTGTTGCGCGCGGCACTGAGCCCTGCATTGTCCTGCCGGATCAGGGTGAAACGCGGATCCCCCCCCGCCGCTTTCAGTGCCGTATCGCCACTGCCGTCGGTGGCGCCATCGTCGATCATTAAGACTTCGAAATCGATTAGAGTTTGAGCCCGCACGCTCCGAATGCAGTCGGCCACATGGTCCTCGACATTGTAGATCGGGATGATCACCGAAACGCAGGGCCTCTGCGGGCAGGACGGGACAGATGCGGTCATTGCAGAACCGCTGCTAGAGTGTGTGTCATGGGGGAGTTGTTTCTCAACTTGCCCCACAGGTAAAGAGCAAGTTGTAGGGCCGCTTGCCTTGCCCCGCTGGGGGGCTGGTGCTACCACCAGCGCTAGGTGCTAACGCTGCGCAAAGGGGTAACCATTGAGCCATCCGTACGTCATCTGGACCATGCGCAGGACCGGAGGCACGACGCTTGCCTCGCTGCTGAGTACCCTGTCAGAGCACAGGGGCGTTGAACATGAACCTTTCAACAATGAGCGAATGTACGGCCACATATCTCAGACGTTTGCGCAAACCTCGGATGCTGTCCAGCTGCGAACGGATCTGCAAAGCTGCTTGGCAGAGAGGCCGGTCATCAAACATTGTTACGAGCTGATGTCGCATGCCTTCAACGCCGTGCTTTTTGAAGTCAGCACAGCGTTGGGGTACCAGCATATCATTCTGGATCGGCGCAGTGAGACAGAGCGCATTCTGTCGCTGGAGCTAGCGCATCTGACAGGCGCCTGGGGCGGAGAGGCTGCGCAGAAGATTTATCCGGCTATTGAGACAGGTGAGATGGCCCTGCAACCGATCAACATGCAGCGCGCAGAGCGGCAGATGCGCCTGTGCAACACGCGTCGCCAAGAACTGGCACAGATAACGGATGATGCGGGGATTGCGCCTTTCGTCGTATATTTCGAGGATGTCTACAGCGACCCCGTCGCAGGGCGCGCGCTGATTGAGCGGTTGCTGGCGTTCTTGGGGATCCGGCCTGAAGAACACCCCGACTACGAACATCTAGTCAGTGATGCCTTATTGCGGCGCGGTCAGAATTCAGCGCGGATCCTACAGGCGGTGCCCGATGTCGATATGGCCGTAAAAAAGCTTGAAGCATTGCGCCGTGTACAAACCACTGCCTTCATGCCTTCCTGACAGAGACCATTCCTGCCGACTTGTTCATTGCCTGCTCAAGCTGACGCTGCAATGTGAACTCACGTTGAAGTGCAGTTCCGGCGCACCGTGGATGGTGGAATGTACGCTGCCTGTGCCGTGTTCAGGTATGTTTTTTATTCTGCGCGGTTCCGTATTTCCATTAGGCTGCTTCAAAGACCTCAGCGGCATGTGTGGCTTCTATCGGATCCGGGCGTGCTTCTATCTGAAAAATGGTTGCGCTTAAGCTCGCGGAAAATCGTTGATCTGCAACGCTTCAGAACGCGCGCGCTCTCATCGACAGGGACCTTTGCGTGTCTCCAGCGTTCTATCTTGCGTCGTTCTGTGATACTCAGTTGGTTGTAAACGGCTCCCATACCGATTCCTCTCATTAGATAAGCTACTGTTTTCTAACAAGAGTCGCACTTGAGGGTAGCGCACGCTTGGTGTGAACTCACGTTGAAGTGCAATTTCTGTTTGATCAGTTTATCAGGGTGACGTCACCCTTTCCATCAGGTTCAATCGGAAGACTTCAGCGGGCGTTTGATACCCCAGACACTTGCGCGGCGTATTGTTGAGACAGTCGCAGATCGACCTTAAATATCGATCTGTGAGCACCGTGGGATCAGCCTTTCGCGGAAGGTAGCGGCGTAGACGGTTGTTGGTGTTTTCGACCGTACCCTTCTGCCAAGGCGATTGGGGGTCGCAGAACCAAGCGTCGACACCAAGCCCAGCTTTCAAATGCCGCCAGGCAGTGAACTCTGTGCCGCGATCAAATGTGATGCTGCGACGGGCTTCAGCGGGCAGGGGAGATAGGCTATCAATCAGGCCTTCCATCACCGGTTTTGATTGACGATCCGGGTTCTTTAAAACGACAGCGAACCGGCTCACGCGCTCGACCAAAGATGTCACGTTCGCTTTCCCAAACTCTTTGCGGAACATCACCAGATCGCACTCCCAATGCCCGAACTGGCTACGTTCGGCTATCGCTTCGGGACGATGGGCTATGGCCAATTCTTCAAGAAACCTACGCCCATGATGCTTGCGCGTTCCACATGGCCTGCGACGCCTGCGATGCTCAGGCAGGTGGCGATAAAACTTCTCAGCACGGCCATCGTTAGAATAAGCGTAACGGTAAATCGTCTCGTGACTGACCCGCATCGGATGGCGTTCCAGCTTCATGCGTCCGGCGATCTGTTCGGGCGACCAACCGGCATCAAACCCTTCGCGGACAGCTGCCATGATCTCCGGGTGTCGGATCAACTTGCGATGCACCGCACGACGCTTCTCATATTGATCCTGTGCAATCATGGCGTGGTAGCCATTCAGCTGCGGAAGTTCGGTATCAGAGTAGGTGTTTCGTCTGATCTCACGGTAGATCGTTGACGGCGCGCGTTGCAGATTGTCGGCGATCTCTTTGACGGGTATCTTCGCTTCAAGCCATCTGGCCAGCTTGCGACGTTCTTCGAGGTTCAGGTGAGGGTAGCAGCGTCCCATTGATCAACTCCATGCAAGGTTCTGTTTTAATACAGAATTCGCACTTCATTTGTGAATCCACCGTCCAGAAATACACAAAGCGTATAATTGGTATTATGTAACTAAATAGAACTCTGCGGAAGGCACAATATTGCTTAACCCAAGGCGTATCCGGCCCCACGTACCGTTCTGATCGGATCGCCGCCGCCTTCGCGGGTCAGCGCCTTGCGCAACCGCGCAATGTGAACGTCGACGGTGCGTGTGTCGACATAGATATCGCGGCCCCAAACGTGATCGAGCAGTTGGTCACGGCTGAACACCCGGCCGGGTTTCTCCAGCAACGTTGTAAGCAATCGGTACTCAGTCGGCCCCAGTTTCAGCTCATTGCCCGCACGGCTCACACGGTGACGCTCCGGATCAAGCTGGATGTCATCAAAGCTTAGAAGCGCGCCTGCGGCTGCGGGTCGTGTCCGCCGCAGTTGCGTCCGCACCCGTGCCATGAGTTCGCGCAGATTGTACGGCTTGATCACATAGTCATCCGCGCCGGTCTCAAGGCCCCGTACTGTGTCCACTTCCTCGGAGCGCGCTGAGAGCATGATGACCGGGATATGCCGGGTGGTCTCTCGCGACTTTAGCTGGCGGCAGACTTCGATGCCGCTCATCAAGGGCATCATCCAATCGAGGATCACTAGATCAGGTGCGGCCTCTGACACCAGCAGCATGGCTTCCTCACCATCCTCGGCGCGCCGTACCTCAAAGCCTTCGGCTTCGAGGTTATAGGCCAGCACCTCTCGTTGCGCGGGTTCGTCTTCT
>NZ_JAXMOX010000175.1:0-10082 GCF_034669605.1 Leisingera sp. | reverse complement strand
CCACGCTGGTGCGGCGGCTGGCGGTGGTTGGCTTTGCCCTGACATTTGTCGCGCTGGCCTTTTTGCCGATATTCGGTACCGATTTCGGCAAGGGCGCGGTGCGCTGGTATTCGCTGGGGTTTGCCTCGCTGCAGCCGTCGGAGTTCCTGAAACCCGGCTTTATTGTCGTCGCGGCCTGGATGATTGCCGCCAGCCAGCAGATCAACGGACCGCCGGGCACGCTGATGTCGTTCGCGCTGTGCATGATGGTGGTCATGATGCTGGTTTTGCAACCTGATTTCGGCCAGGCCTGTCTGGTCCTGTTCGGCTGGGGCGTGATGTATTTTGTGGCAGGCGCGCCGATGCTGCTGCTGGTTTGCATGGCCGCCGTTGTGGTGCTGGGGGGGGTCTTTGCCTATAACGGCTCGGAGCATTTTGCCCGCCGCATCGACGGCTTTCTGAACCCGGATATCGATCCCACCACCCAGCTGGGCTATGCCACCAACGCCATCCGCGAAGGCGGGCTGTTCGGGGTTGGAGTCGGCGAAGGCCAGGTGAAATGGTCGCTGCCGGATGCCCATACCGATTTCATCGTTGCGGTCGCGGCCGAGGAATACGGGCTGGTGCTGGTGGTGGTGCTGATCGCGCTTTATGCCTCGATCGTGGTGCGGTCGCTGTTACGGCTGATGCGCGAGCGCGATACGTTTATCCGCCTGGCGGGCACTGGCCTGGTGTGCATGTTCGGCGTGCAGGCGATGATCAACATGGGGGTTGCGGTGCGGCTGTTGCCCGCAAAAGGCATGACATTGCCGTTTGTCAGCTACGGCGGATCTTCGCTGATTGCCACCGGGATTGCGGTGGGTATGCTCCTGGCCTTTACCCGCACGCGTCCGCAGGGCGGGATTGCAGATTACCTGAGCGGCCGCGGCCGCTGACGAGATGTGAAAGAGACCCCCTGAGGATGGCACAGAAACTGCTTTTGATGGCCGCTGGCGGGACCGGCGGCCATATGTTTCCGGCGCAGGCGCTGGCAGAGGTGATGCTGGCGCGCGGCTGGCGGGTGAAGCTGTCGACCGATGCGCGGGGGGCGCGCTATACCGGCGGCTTTCCGCATTCGGTTGAAATTTCGCAAGTGTCCTCGGCCACCTTTGCCCGCGGCGGCTTGCTGGCCAAGGCGCTGGCGGGGCCGAAGATCGCGGGCGGTGTGCTGGCGATGGCACTGCAGATGCGGCGCGAGCGCCCCGATGCGGTGATCGGCTTTGGCGGCTACCCGTCGATTCCGGCCCTGGGGGCGGCAACACTGCTGAAACTGCCGCGGATGATCCACGAGCAGAACGGCGTGCTGGGCCGGGTGAACCAGCTGTTTTCCAAGCGGGTGGCAGGCGTGGCCTGCGGCACCTGGCCAACTGACCTGCCTGAAGGGGTGGCACATGAACATGTGGGCAACCCGGTGCGCGGCGCGGTGATGGAACGCGCGGGTGCGGCCTATATCCCGCCGGGGGATTACCCGATGTCATTGCTGGTAATGGGCGGCAGTCAGGGCGCGCGGATTCTGTCCGACGTGGTGCCTGCGGCGGTTGCCGCGCTGCCGGATCACATTCGCCGGCATCTGCGGGTGTCGCATCAGGCGCGCGCCGAGGACCTGGACCGGGTCAATGCGTTTTACGCCGAGCATGGCATAAATGCCGATGTGCAGACATTCTTTCACGATGTACCTGCGCGGATGTCGGAGGCGCAGCTGGTGATCTCGCGTTCGGGCGCCTCGTCGGTGGCCGATATCTCGGTGATCGGGCGGCCCTCGATCCTGATCCCCTTTGCCGCAGCCGCTGGCGACCACCAAAGCGCCAACGCCCGTGGGCTGGTTGACGCCGATGCTGCCGTGATGATCCCCGAAAGCGCCCTTGATATCCCGGTGCTGGCAGAGCATATGGGCGCAATTCTGAGTAACCCGCAGGCTGCCACCCAGATGTCGGCCGCTGCACTGAACGCCGGGATTCCCGATGCCGCCGAGCGATTGGCGGCATTGGTTGAGCAACTGGCCCAGGAAGGATAACTGTCATGACCCCTGCAACCAAGCTGCCCGGCGATGTCGGCCCGATCCATTTTGTCGGCATTGGCGGCATCGGCATGTCGGGCATCGCCGAAGTGCTGCTGAACCTGGGCTACAGCGTGCAGGGGTCGGATCTGAAATCCTCGAAAATCACCGCCCGGCTGGAAGAGCTGGGCGCGCGGGTGTTTGTGGGCCAGAAGGCAGAGAACCTGGAGGAGGCTGCGGTTGTGGTGATCTCCTCGGCGATCAAACCGGGCAACCCGGAGCTGGACGAGGCCCGACTGCGCGGCCTGCCGGTGGTGCGCCGGGCCGACATGCTGGCAGAGCTGATGCGGCTGAAGTCCAACGTCGCCATTGGCGGCACCCACGGCAAGACCACCACCACCACCATGATGGCCGAGCTGATGGTGGCCGGCGGCTTTGACCCCACCATCGTCAATGGCGGCATCATTCACGCCTATGGCTCCAACGCGCGGATGGGGCAGGGCGAATGGATGGTGGTCGAGGCGGATGAAAGCGACGGTTCCTTCAACCGGCTGCCCGCGACCATTGCGGTGGTGACCAACATCGACCCGGAGCATATGGAGCACTGGGGCGATTTCGACACGCTGCGCGACGGGTTTTTTGAGTTTGTGTCCAACATCCCGTTCTATGGCATTGCGGTCTGCTGCACTGATCACGCCGAAGTGCAGGCGCTGATCGGGCGGATCTCCGACCGCCGTGTGGTGACCTATGGCTTCAATGCGCAGGCCGACGTTCGGGCGGTGAACCTGACTTACAAGGCAGGTGTCGCGCATTTCGATGTGCATCTGCAGGCCGAGGACCGGGTGATCGAGGGCTGCACCCTGCCGATGCCGGGAGACCACAATGTCTCCAACGCGCTGGCCGCGGTGGCGGTGGCTCGGCATCTGGGTATGAACAGTTCCGAGATTCGCGCGGCGCTGGCGGCCTTTGGCGGTGTGAACCGGCGATTCACCAAGGTGGGCGAGGTGAACGGCGTCACCATCATCGACGATTACGGCCATCATCCGGTCGAGATTGCCGCGGTGCTGAAGGCGGCGCGCCAGGCCAGCGAGGGCCGGGTCATCGCAGTGCATCAGCCGCACCGCTATTCACGCCTGTCCAGCCTGTTCGAGGATTTCTGCGGCTGCTTCAACGAGGCCGACGTGGTCGCCATCGCCGAGGTGTTTGCGGCCGGAGAGGAGCCGATCGAGGGCGCCAGCCGCGACGATCTGGTGGAAGGGCTGATCCGCCACGGCCACCGCCACGCCCGCGCCATCCTGAGCGAAGAAGACCTGGAGCGCCTGGTGCGCGAGCAGGCGCGCCCGGGCGACATGGTGGTCTGCCTCGGCGCCGGCACCATCAGCGCCTGGGCCAATGATCTGCCTGCACGGCTGGGGTGCTGAGGAATGCGGCGGCCGGCGGCCGGATGTTCTGAAGAATACCGCCGGATTTCCCTCCGGAGAACGGCGCGATGACGCTGTCGCTGACCCTTGCTGCCGTCTGGGCGCTGACTGCCAATGTGCTGGCGATGATTCCCAGCCGCGACAATCACTGGGCCCGGGCCTATGTGCTGATTGCGCTGGGGGTGCCGCTGCTGGGGTATGTGACCTATGAAAACGGCCCCTGGTGGGGGCTGGCAGTGCTGCTGGCGGGCATGTCGGTGCTGCGCTGGCCGGTGCTGCATTTCGGGCGCTGGGTTAAGCGCGCTTTGGGGTTGTAGCCATTCCGCCGCCCGCCGGTCCGCGAACAGTTAACGATTTCTTTCGGATTGCTTGATACTCAAACAGGAATATCTCGTGTTCCTTGTTTGATCCCAGCGTGTTTCCGCTGGCGGTGGAGGCCGCCCATGGTTGCTGTTGCCCTGATCTGGCTGGCATTCGGTTCTGTCTGGCTGATGTCGTTTTACAGTCTGGCGCGGGCGGGGCGGACAACAGCCGCCACCCTTGCCGGTTCAATCTGGTTTGTGGTTCTGATCTGGCTGGTTGGCCGGCTGCTGTTTGCGGCGGGGACTGGCCGCTTCGTCATGTTATCCCTTTATTTCGGCGGCCACCTGGTCTACGGACTGTGCTCGCTGGCTGGCTGGAACTTGGGACGGAAAAGACGATGGCGGCGGAAAGTGAAATTATTCTTCCGGCGGTGCGCGGCCGCCTTACCGGACAGAAATCGCTTGCGGAACTGACCTGGCTGCGCGTCGGCGGGCCGGCGGAGCATCTGTTCCAGCCTGCTGATGTTGACGATCTGGCGGCGTTCCTGCGCGATCTTGACCCGGCGGTGCAGGTGTTCCCGATGGGCGTGGGGTCGAACCTGATCGTGCGCGACGGCGGCCTGCGGGCAGTGGTGATCCGGCTTGGCCGCGGTTTCAACAATATCGGGACGGACGGCGGTACCGTGACCGCGGGCGCCGCAGCGCTGGATGCGCATGTGGCGAAACGTGCGGCGGATGCGGGTGTTGACCTGACCTTCCTGCGCACCATTCCGGGCTCGATCGGCGGCGCGGTGCGGATGAACGCGGGCTGTTACGGCAGTTACACCGCGGACGTGTTTGTCTCCGCCACCATCGTGACGCGGCAGGGAGAGATCCGCGAGATCACCGCCGAAGAGCTGGATTTTCAGTACCGACAGACCGCTTTCCCTGAGGGCGCGGTGCTGGTTTCGGCTGTTTTGCGCGGTCCCAAGGGCGACCCGGCGGAACTGCACGCGCGGATGAAGGTTCAATTGCAGAAGCGCGATGAGACCCAGCCGACCCGCGACCGTTCGGCCGGCTCCACCTTCCGCAATCCGGCGGGGTTTTCGTCTACAGGGCGTGCGGATGATGTGCATGACCTCAAGGCCTGGAAGGTGATCGACAACGCCGGCATGCGCGGTGCCCGGCGCGGCGGCGCGCAGATGAGCGAGAAACATTCCAACTTTCTGATCAACACCGGTGGCGCAACTGCCGCAGATCTTGAGGGATTGGGGGAAGACGTGCGGAAAAAGGTTTACGAGAATTCCGGCATCACGCTACAGTGGGAAATCATGCGGATTGGTGATCCGCTTCCAGAATAGCTGAAATTCTTCTGCGTTGACAAAGGCTTCTGTGGCCGCAGGCGGAGGTGGTCATAGGGGCCGCGAAGGGCTCGGGGAGCGGAAGTCTTAATTGTGGTAAAGGCGCGGTTAACGCCTCGGTAAGATTTTGGGCGGTAGGGTGCCGGCATGGCGGCACTGATCCGTCTGGGCGATCAAGGGGCGTATAGCCCTGGAGCAAACGGCCGGGACCATCCGGGCAAAGAGATAGATCGGGTTTTTCTGGGGACCCTAAAAACCAGGGGCGCAAAGCCCCGTATAAATTGAGGCGCTTCGTGGTGAGTAAGTCGAGCAGGGCACTCCCGAAAGTCGCGGTGCTGATGGGCGGACCGTCAGCCGAACGCGAAGTATCGCTGTCCAGCGGCCGTGAAAGCGCGGCCGCTTTGCGCGGTGAGGGGTTTGAGGTTGTCGAGGTGGATGCAGGCCGGGACCTGCACGCGCGGCTGGCGGATATCAAGCCGGATGTGGTGTTCAATGCGCTGCACGGTCGCTGGGGCGAGGACGGCTGTGTGCAGGGTGTTCTGGAATGGCTGGGCATTCCCTATACCCATTCCGGGGTGCTGGCCTCGGCGCTGGCGATGGACAAGCAGCGCTCCAAGGAAGTGTACCGCGCCGCCGGGCTGCCGGTTGTCGAAAGCGGTTTGTTTGCCAAGGATGAGGTCGGCGCAGGCCATGTGATGGTGCCGCCTTATGTGGTGAAGCCCAACAATGAAGGCTCCAGCGTCGGCATTTATATTGTGCAGGAGGCCGCCAACGGCCCGCCGCAGTTGTCGGCAGAAATGCCGGCCGAGGTGATGGTCGAGACCTACGCGCCGGGGCGTGAGCTGACCACCACTGTGGTCGGGGACAAGGCGCTGGCCGTGACCGATATCCTGACTGATGGCTGGTATGATTATGACGCCAAATACAAGCCGGGCGGCTCGCGCCATGTGCTGCCCGCGGATTTGCCGCGGGAAATTCATGACCTGTGCCTGGAATACGCGCTGAAGGCGCATGAGGTGCTGGGCTGCCGCGGTGTCAGCCGCACCGATTTCCGCTGGGACGAGGCGCGCGGCGCCGGCGGGCTGATCCTGCTGGAGACCAATACCCAGCCCGGGATGACACCGACCTCGCTGGTGCCGGAGCAGGCGGCTTTTTGCGGCATGACCTTCGGTGAGCTCTGCGCCTGGATGGTGGAGGATGCCTCATGCAACCGCTGAAGGGGCGCTTGCGCCGCCGTGGCGGCGGCGAGGGGCGGGCGGATCCGGCGCCGTCGCGGCTGAAGTACCGGTTGCAGCGCTGGATGCTGACGCCGGGTATCCGGTTCGGCCTGCGGGTCGGGGTGCCGTTCTGCCTGATCTTTGCCGCGGCCAGTGCCTATCTGGCGGATGAGGCCCGCCGCGCCGCGCTGCAGGGGCTGGTCAGCGACGCCCGCGCCGCAATCGAGGAACGGCCCGAGTTCATGGTCAACGTGATGGCGGTGGACGGGGCCGGACCCAGCGTGGCGCAGGACATCCGCGAGGTGATGCCGGCCGAATTTCCGGTGAGTTCCTTTGATCTGGATCTGGAGCAGATCCGCGACGTGATCACTGGGCTGGACCCGGTCAAGTCCGCCAGCGTGCGGATCCGCCCCGGCGGCATCCTGCAGGTGGACGTCGAGGAACGGAGACCGGCGCTGATCTGGCGCAGCCGCGAGGGTCTGGCGCTGCTGGATGAACAGGGCATTCACGTCGCTGAGCTGGGCCGCCGCAGCCTGCATCCTGAGCTGCCGCTGATCGCCGGCAAGGGGGCGGAAAAGCAGGCGGCGCAGGCGCTGCGGCTGTTCGCAGCGGCCAAACCGCTGGGTCCGCGGCTGCGCGGGCTGGTCCGTGTGGGCGAGCGGCGCTGGGACGTGGTGCTGGACCGCAAGCAGCGGATCATGCTGCCGGCGGAGCAGCCGGTGCGCGCATTGGAACGGGTGCTGGCGGTGAGTGAAGTGCAGGATTTGCTGGAACGCGATGTGGCCGCGGTGGATATGCGCCTGGCTGGGCGCCCGACCGTGCGGATGACCGAAAACTCAGTGGAAAACTGGTGGCGGATCCGGCAGCTGAACGGGGGCGGGCAGTAGCATGACAGATCTCTATCAATCGCAGCGGGCAATGCGGCAGATGCGCCGTCAGGCGATGCAGCGCGGCGTGGTGGCCATTCTGGACGTGGGCAGTTCCAAGATCGCCTGCCTGGTGCTGCGGTTCGACGGCTCCGGGCGGCTGAGCGAGGATGGCTCCATCGGCGCCTTGGCCGGGCAGTCGGGGTTCCGGGTGATCGGGGCGGCGACGACGCGGTCGCGCGGTGTGCAATTCGGTGAAATCACCGCCATGCAGGAGACCGAGCGCGCCATCCGCACCGCAGTGCAAGCGGCGCAGAAAATGGCAGAGGTGCGGGTCGATCACGTGATTGCCTGTTTCTCCGGGGCCAATCCGCGCTCTTACGGGCTGGATGCCAAGCTGGATCTTGAGGGCCAGGTGGTTTCGGAACATGAAGTGGCGCAGGTTCTGGCCTCCTGCGAGGTGCCGGAATACGGCGCCGGCCGCGAGGTGATCCATGCGCAGCCGGTGAACTTTGCGCTCGACAACCGTTCCGGCCTGGGGGATCCGCGCGGCCAGATGGGGCAGACGCTGGCGGTCGACATGCATATGCTGACGGTGGATGCCATCGCGGTGCAGAACCTGGTGCGCTGCATCCAGCGCTGCGATCTTGAGCTGGCGGGAATTGCGTCGTCGGCCTATGCCTCGGGGTTTTCGGCGCTGGTCGAGGATGAGCAGGAGCTGGGGGCCGCCTGTATCGACATGGGCGGCGGCTCAACCTCGATCTCGGTCTTCATGAAGAAGCACATGATCTATGCCGACGCGGTGCGTCTGGGCGGCGATCACATCACCAGCGACATTTCGATGGGGCTGGGGGTGCCGCTGACCAATGCCGAGCGGATCAAGACCTTTTGCGGCGGGGTGCATGCCACCGGTGCCGACGACCGCGACATGATCGACATCGGCGGCGATACCGGCGATTGGGAGCATGACCGCCGCACCGTCAGCCGGGCCGAGCTGATCGGCATCATGCGGCCCCGTGTTGAAGAGATCCTGGAGGAGGTGCGGGCGCGGCTGGATGCGGCGGGTTTCGAATATCTTCCCAGCCAGCAGATCGTGCTGACCGGTGGCTCCAGCCAGATCATGGGGCTGGACGGGCTGGCCAGCCGCATTCTCGGCCAACAGGTGCGCCTGGGACGTCCCCTGCGCGTTCATGGCCTGCCGCAATCTGCAACCGGGCCGGGTTTTGCCTCGGCTGTGGGGCTGTGTCTGTTTGCGGCCCATCCGCAGGATGAATGGTGGGACTTCGAGATGCCGGCCAGCCGCCATCCTGCGGGCACTTTGGGCCGCGCCGTGCGCTGGTTCCGGGACAACTGGTAGGCCGTTTTCATTTTTGCCTGACGGGTCAAAGAGGGCGTGACAGCGCCGGCAGGACCCGTTAGGTTGTTCTTAACGTCCGCGGCAAACGCGGCGATTCAGCAGGCCGGGCAGTGGCCAGCCACATATCAGGAAAGATGTCTTCTGCAGAAGTGATTTCGCGGATGCGATAGGTGTGTTGTGTGTGGCTTGTGCTGAATCCCCCATATCTGCTAGGGACGGCGAAATACCGCGGTTCAGGCTTCAGAAAGAGGCCGTATTTTGTGGCACGTTGTGCTTTTTGGGATGACGAAACTCCCTCTGCGCGGTAGAATTATGGTGAATAGCACAGGAAAAAGCCCTTTGCGGGAAGGGCGGGTAACACAGGCGGTAAGAGCATGACGTTGAATCTATCGATGCCCGGGCAGGAAGAGTTGAAGCCGAAGATCACGGTGTTTGGTGTCGGCGGGGCCGGCGGCAACGCTGTCAACAACATGATCGCCAAGGAGCTGGACGGCGTCGAATTCGTCGTTGCCAATACCGACGCGCAGGCGCTGCAGCAGGCCTCGGCCAAGAGCCGCATCCAGCTGGGTGTGAAAGTGACTGAAGGCCTGGGGGCTGGCGCCCGCCCGCAGGTCGGTTCTGCCGCGGCTGAGGAAAGCATTGAGCAGATCGTCGACCATCTGGCCGGCGCGCATATGTGTTTCATCACCGCCGGCATGGGCGGCGGCACCGGCACCGGTGCGGCGCCGATCATCGCGCAGGCCGCCCGCGAATTGGGCGTGCTGACCGTTGGTGTTGTGACCAAGCCGTTTCAGTTTGAGGGTCTCAAGCGGATGCGTCAGGCCGAGGCGGGGGTCGAAAGCCTGCAGAAGGTCGTCGATACGCTGATCATCATTCCGAACCAGAACCTGTTCCGCCTGGCCAATGAAAAGACCACCTTCACCGAGGCGTTCTCGATGGCGGATGATGTGCTGTACCAGGGTGTCAAAGGCGTCACTGACCTGATGGTGCGCCCGGGCCTGATCAACCTCGACTTTGCCGACGTGCGCGCGGTGATGGACGAGATGGGCAAGGCGATGATGGGCACTGGCGAGGGCGAGGGTGAAGACCGCGCGGTCCAGGCCGCCGAAAAGGCGATTGCCAATCCGCTGCTGGACGAAATCAGCCTGAAAGGCGCGCGCGGCGTGCTGATCAACATCACCGGCTCGCACGACCTGACCCTGTTCGAACTGGACGAAGCCGCCAACCGCATCCGCGAGGAAGTGGACCCGGACGCCAACATCATCGTCGGTTCGACCCTGGACACCGGCATGGAAGGCAAGATGCGGGTTTCCGTCGTCGCCACCGGTATCGACGCTGTGGATGTGAATACCGAAATGCCGGTGCCGCGCCGTCCGATGTCGGCGCCGCTGCGTCAGACCGTCAGTGTCGAGAATACCCGTCCGGCGCCACTGGAACTGGAAACCCCGGTTGCCCAGCCGGCGGCTGCAGAAGCCGCACCGGCTGCAGCACCTGAAGCTGCTGCAGCGCTGGAAGAGCCTGCGCTGTTCGAGGAGATGAACGTGCAGCAGGCCGTTGCGCAGGAG
>NZ_JAXMOX010000174.1:0-10134 GCF_034669605.1 Leisingera sp. | reverse complement strand
CGATCTATCGAACTGAAAGATGGCTATCTGCATGCCAAGGCTCCTAAGGGCCTCAAGGGGGCCGTGATCGCTCTGGCCTTCGCCTCGGTCGGGGCGACTGAAAACGTCATGATGGCGGCCACCCTGGCCAAAGGCACCACGGTCATCAAAAACGCTGCACGCGAGCCGGAGATCATTGATCTGGCAGATTGCCTGCGCAAAATGGGCGCGCAAATCGAGGGTGACGGCACGCCCGAGATCACCATTCAGGGTGTTGACCGCCTGCATGGCGCGACACATCAGGTGGTGGCTGACCGGATCGAACTTGGCACCTATATGCTGGCTCCCGCCATTTGCGGTGGTGAAGTGGAACTGCTAGGCGGCCGCATCTCCCTGGTGGGAGCTTTCTGTGAGAAGCTGGAGGCAGCAGGGATTCAAGTGACGGAGACGGACAAGGGGCTTATGGTCAGCCGCAAGAACGGCCGCGTCCGGGCGGTGGATGTGGTGACTGAGCCATTCCCGGGCTTTCCGACCGACTTGCAGGCGCAGATGATGGCGCTGATGTGTACCGCTGAAGGCACCTCCGTGCTGGAAGAAAAGATCTTTGAGAACCGCTTTATGCATGCTCCGGAACTCACCCGCATGGGCGCGCAGATCGAAGTGCACGGCGGCCATGCAACGGTGACAGGCGTTGAAAAGCTGAAAGGCGCTCCGGTGATGGCAACCGACCTGCGCGCTTCGGTCTCGCTGATTCTCGCCGGTCTGGCGGCGGAAGGCGAAACCAAGGTAAGCCGGGTCTACCATTTGGACCGAGGCTATGAACACGTGGTGCGCAAACTTTCCGGGGTCGGTGCCAGAATCGAACGGATCAGGGAAGAGTGATGGCGGATGCAAGTTTCGAAGACGGCCGCGAGGCGCCGCTGAACCTGGGCGCGCTGGAGGCCGAAGACCTTAAGATCCTGTCCTCGTTGCTGCAAGATGCGGTCTTTCCGGTAACTGAAATGAGCTGGCGCGCGGCTGAACGCCGTTTCGCGTTGCTGGTGAACCGGTTTCGCTGGGAAGACCGCGATGCTGCGGAACGACGCGCCCGGCCTTTTGAGCGTGTGCAGTCGCTGCTGGTGGTGGACAATGTGCTGGCTGTCGCCTCGCAGGGCGTGGACCGCAAGGACAAGGATCTGGTTCTTTCGCTGCTCGCCCTTGATTTCGAGCCCGGTGAGGACGGTGCCGGCCACGTGCTGCTCACCCTGGCTGGCGACGGTGCCTTGCGCCTGGCGGTCGAGGCGCTGGAGGTGTCCCTGCGGGATGTCACCAGGCCTTATCGCGCGCCGTCGGGGCACGCGCCGGATCATGGCGTTTGACCGATGCAAAACAAGCGCGGCGTTTCGCAGGTCTTTACCCGCCCTGCGACGGAGCTGCAGATCCGCCCTGCCACAGTCTTTGATGTATTTGCGATGAGTCAGCTGCTCATCGCGTCGATCCGCGACCTGTGCCGGGCGGATCACGGCGGCGATGCCGCAAGAATAGCTGACTGGACTGCGGACAAGTCGCCTGCGCAGATCGTCAGCTGGATTGACGGCCCCGGTCGCTACTGGCTGGCGGAACGGGGCGGCGGCGCCGAAGCGGTCGGCGGCCTGGAGCCGGAGGGGACGGTCTCTTTGCTTTATGTTTCCCCCAATGCTGCCGGGCGCGGTTCCGGGTCCATGCTGCTGGGGCATCTTGAAACGGAACTGCGCGGGGCAGGCCACAGCGACGGGCGGCTGAACGCGACCCGCGCGGCGCTGGGCTTTTACCAAAGCTATGGCTGGCAAAGAGTTGACGCACCTGAGGGATTCTGCGGGACATCATGTATCCCGATGCGAAAAGCCCTGCCCTGACGGCTGCTGCTTCTTTCTGGTCCCGAATACTCCGGGGTGAATTGGCCGTCTGGTCATGAGGGGCAGCGCCCTATCCTTGCGTCCAATTGCACCGCCCCGCGCCATAGTTCTTGAGACCGCTCCGGCATAAAGCTATGCGAGGGCCAAAGGAGATCCCGATGCCGCAGTTTCTGAACACCGCCGATTCTGATTTCGAACAGTCCTTTGCCGCTCTTTTGGGCGCCAAGCGTGAGGATAGCCCGGATGTGGATGCAGTCGTGGCAGGGATCATCGCCGACGTGCGCGCCCGTGGCGATGCGGCGTTGGTGGAGCTGACAGCGAAATTTGACCGGATGGAACTGGACCCCGCGCAGCTGCGGATTACCGGCGCAGAAGTGGAGGCGGCCATCGCCGCGGTTTCCGCAGAGGAACGCGAGGCGCTGGAAGTGGCCGCAGAACGCATCCGCGCGTACCACGCCCGCCAGATGCCGGAAGACGCGCAGTGGACGGACGAGACCGGCGCAAGCTTGGGCTGGCGCTGGTCAGCGGTCTCGGCAGCGGGTCTGTACGTGCCGGGCGGACTGGCCTCTTATCCCTCGTCGGTGCTGATGAACGCTATTCCAGCAAAAGTTGCAGGCGTGCAGCGGCTGGCGGTCACGGTTCCAACCCCGGACGGACAGATCAACCCGCTGGTGCTGCTGGCCGCAAAGATTGCGGGCGTGGATGAAATCTACCGGGTCGGCGGCGCTCAGGCTGTAGCAGCACTGGCCTATGGCACTGAAACCATCGCCCCGGTTGATAAAATCACCGGCCCCGGCAATGCTTTTGTTGCCGCCGCCAAGCGCCGGGTCTTCGGCAAGGTGGGCATCGACATGATTGCGGGCCCTTCCGAAATCCTGGTGATTGCGGATAAAGACAACAACCCTGACTGGATTGCGCTGGATCTGATGAGCCAGGCAGAACATGACGAAAGCGCCCAGTCGATTCTGATCACCGATAACGAGGGTTTTGGCCTGGCTGTGGCAGCGGCGGTGGATAAACGTTTGGAAACGCTGGAGCGCCGCGCAATTGCCGGACCCTCCTGGCGGGACTTTGGTGCGGTGATCACCGTGCGGGATCTGGATGAGGCTGCGGCCTTGTCCAACCGCATAGCACCGGAACACCTGGAGCTTTGCGTCAAAGACCCTGCCGCTCTGAGCCAACAGACCGTGCACGCAGGAGCAATTTTTCTGGGGCAGTTTACGCCCGAGGCCATTGGTGACTACGTGGGCGGCCCCAACCACGTGCTGCCCACCGCCCGGTCGGCCCGGTTTTCCTCCGGCCTGTCTGTTCTGGACTTCCTCAAGCGCACGACCCTCAGCCAGATGACGCCGGATTCTCTGCGGGCAATCGGACCGGCCGCGGAAATCCTGGCGCACAGCGAAAGCCTGCAGGCGCACGGTCTGTCTGTCACGGCGCGTCTGGATGCGTTGAACGGTTGAGAACTTGAGGGGCGCTGCCACTCTGTGCGCGGCGCACGCATGCACCCCGGAGTATTTTGAACCGGAAAGAAAGCACTGGCCGTTCAGTAGTGCGAAGTATACCCGCCATCCACGGCCAGCACCTGCCCGGTGATGTATGAGGCAGCGGGCGAAGCAAGGAACAGGATGGCCGGGGCCAGCTCTTCCGGTTCGCCCCAGCGGCCGAGCGAGGTGGCATTCTTCAGTTTTACAGCAATTTCCGGATCGCTGGCCGCGGCCATATTGGGGCCGGTTTTGAAGAACCCCGGGGCAATAGCATTCACGGTGATGCCATATGGGCCAAGCTCCGCCGCCAGTGCCTTGGTCATGCCGTTGATGCCGGCTTTGGCAGTTGTGTAGGCGGCATCTCCGGATTGCGCGATGAGGCCGGCAATCGAGGAAATGTTGATGATACGGCCATATCCATTTGGTGCCATTTGGGCGGCGGCCAATTGCGCAAGGCGGAACGGGGCGACCAGATCAACATCCCATAGCGCTTGTAAATCAGAACGCGTGAATTCCGTCAGGCCGCGCCGGTCCCGTTGCCCCACGTTGTTGACCAGAATATCAAGCCCGCCTTCACCGGCGATGTCTTCGAATGCCGCGGCTGCTGATCCCTCATCAGCCACATCCAGAACCAGTGGGCGGGCGATACCGGGTATCCGGGCAAGCGCATCCGCAACCCGGTCCTGACTGCGTCCGTTCACCCAGACCTCGGCGCCCGCTTCCGCCAGAAGCTTGGCCGCGGCAAACCCCAGCCCGTCCGTGGAGCCGGTCACCAGCGCGCGCTGGCCTTTGAGGGAGAACTGTTCAAGCCTTGTCATCATCCTGTCTCCTATTGCAGGCAAGCTGTGCGTGCGGGCGTGGCCTGTCAAGCACTGCCGCAAATGGCGCAGGCTTTGACGCCCGCTGCTGCATTGCCCCAGGCGCGGCGGTGCGATACTCATGGCCGGACGCCTCAGCGCATTATAGAGACAAAGACCCATGAGCCGCATTAGCCATATCGAACTGGACGACCGCAATCTGCCGCCTCCGACGCCCGAGATCGAGCAGGAGCGCAAAGTGGCGATTTACGACCTGATCGAGGGCAACAGTTTTGCGCTTCCGTCCCGCGATGGACGCGATCTGCCCGCCGGACCTTACCATTTGGGATTGGCGATCCGCGACAAGCGGCTGGTCTTTGATATCAACACCGAAGCGGGCGAGAAAGCAGCAGAATTCCACCTGTCGCTTTCGCCGTTCCGTCAGGTGGTCAAGGACTACTATCAAATCTGCGAAAGCTACTTCAGTGCCGTGAAAACCATGCCGCCCAGTCAGATCGAGACCATCGACATGGCGCGGCGCGGCATCCACAACGAAGGCAGCCGGGTGCTGCAGGAACGGCTGGAAGGCAAGGCCGAAGTCGACATCGATACCGCAAGGCGCCTGTTCACCTTGATCTGCGTCTTGCACTTCGGAGGCTGACCGGTGGAGGAACTGCCGCAGTCCGTTCTGTTCTGTTGCGACCACAATTCGGTCCGTTCGCCGATGGCGGAGGGCATCATGAAGAAATTCTATGGCACCGGCACCTATGTGCAGTCTGCCGGCGTCAAGAACGACATGGAGATCGATGGCTTTTCGATTGCCGTCTGCCAGGAAATTGAAGTCGAGCTTTCGCGGCACCGCTCCCGCTCGTTTGACGAGATGGAGCGCTGGGGCGATGATCTGTCGTCCTTTGACCTGGTGGTGGCGCTGTCGCCGGCCAGCCAGCGCCGGGCGCTGGAACTCACCCGTTTTTTTCACCTTGATGTCGAATATTGGCCAATTATGGACCCTACCGGGCTGGGTGAGACGCGCGCAGCCAAGCTAGATGTCTACCGGCAATCCCGGGACCAAATCATCCAGCATCTGAAGAATCGCTGGGGCGAACCAACGGAGAAAACATGACCGACACTATCGCGCGATACTTTGCAGCCTTCAACGCTGGCGACACCGATGCCATGCTGGACTGCCTGGACGAGCAGATCGCCCACCACGTGAACGAGGGGCAGATCCGTGTAGGCAAGGAGAAATTCGCCGCGTTCTGTGCGCATATGAGCCGCTGCTACAAAGAAGAGCTGACCGATATGGTTATTTTTTCTTCTGAGGACAGCTCCCGCGCAGCGGCGGAATTCATCGTCAACGGCACCTATCTGGTGACCGACGAAGGCCTGCCCGAAGCCAAGGGCCAGACCTACCGCCTGCCCGGCGGATCGTTCATTGAGCTTAAGGACGGCAAGATTTCCCGTTTGACCACCTATTACAACCTGGCGGACTGGATCGCGCAGGTGTCCGGCAAGCCGGCCCTTGCATGATGGCCCTCCGCATCGAAGCGATGACCGGCGCGGTCTTAGAGGCCGCGCTGGACGATGTCGCACGCCTGCGGATCAAGGTGTTCCGGGATTGGCCCTATCTTTACGATGGTGATTTGGCCTATGAGCGGGACTACCTGCAACGCTACCGCGACAGCGCGAGGGCTGTTGTCGTCGGCGCGTTTGACGGAGACACTCTGGTGGGTGCCTCTACTGGTGCGCCGCTGGCCGACCATGCGGATGATTTTGCAGCCGCATTTGACAACAGCGGCATCGATCTGAGCGACGTTTTTTACTGTGCCGAATCCGTGCTGCTTCCGGGCTACCGCGGCCGCGGCGCCGGGCACGGTTTCTTCGTTGCGCGGGAGGCCCATGCCCGCAAACACGGTTTCCGTAAATGCGCGTTCTGCGGGGTGCAACGTCCGGCGGACCACCCGCTGCGGCCTGCAGATTATGCGCCGCTTGACCCGTTTTGGCGCAAGCGCGGCTATCAGCCCCTGGATGGCGCCATTGCGCATTTTTCCTGGAAAGATGTGGGTCAGTCTGAAGAGACGAAGAAGCCGCTGCAGTTCTGGGCCCGGGATTTGTAGCAAAGGTGGAGCGGTCATGCAGAGGGGTTTTCCACAGGACCGTTGCAAGAGAGGGGCGCAGGGGGTGCACAGGCGGTGCACGGAAGTCCCCCCGTTTCCGGAGGCCGCCAGAAATGACCGGAAGAATGCGTGGGCTGCATTGTAAAAAAAGGGAAGACAGGATGAAAATCGCAACTGCCGCCTATACGCTCGACTGGCTCGACAGCTGGGCGCAGTATGAAGACAAATTGGCCGCCTGGGTGTCAGAGGCCGCCGGCAACGGGGCAGAGCTGCTGGTGTTCCCGGAATACGGCGCAATGGAGCTGTCCACGCTGGATGGCGCCGCGGTTGCTGGCGATCTGCAGCAGTCGATCCATTCCGTGTCGGAAAAAATGGAAGACGCCGCCGCCCTGCACCAGAAACTCGCCGCTGAACACGGGGTGCATATCCTGGGGGCTTCAGCGCCTGTGAACAGCGGATCAGCCCGGCCGGTGAACCGGGCGGAGTTTTATGCGCCCTCCGGCAAGCGCGACCATCAGGACAAGCAGATCATGACCCGTTTCGAGCGCGAGGAATGGGGCATCACCGGAGGCGGGGCTCTCAAGGTTTTCGATACCTCGCTGGGAAGAATCGGCGTGCTGATCTGCTACGACAGTGAATTCCCGTTGCTGGGACGCGCCCTTGCAGAAACGGACGTCATTCTGATTCCCTCCTGCACCGAGGCGCTTGCCGGATACTGGCGGGTGCGTATCGGGGCAATGTCTCGGGCGCTGGAAAACCAGTGCGTGACGGCGATGGCGTCGTTGGTGGGCCGCTACGACTGGTCCGAGTCGGTGGACGCAAATACCGGCATGGGAGGCATTTTCGGCCCGCCTGACAAGGGGTTCCCGGAGACCGGTGTGCTGGCCGCAGGCGGCATGAACCGGCCCGGCTGGACCTACGGGGAGGCGGACCTTGATGCCATAGCACGTGTCCGGGCTGACGGCGGGGTGTTGAACCGGCTGCACTGGGAAGAGCAAATGCCGCGGGTGAAATCGGTCACAAAGGCCGTCATAACCTGATTGAGCCCTTGAAATATTGGAAAAATGCCCCCATTTAAGCGCACGTCCCGCAGTTTGCGGGGTAACCCAATGATGGAGACAACATGGCCAAGGAAGATACGCTCGAATTTCCCGGTGTCGTGAAGGAACTCCTGCCTAATGCGACGTTTCGGGTCGAGCTGGAAAACGGCCATGAAATCATCGCTCATACGGCAGGCAAGATGCGCAAAAACCGCATCCGAGTTCTGGCAGGCGACCGGGTCCAGGTTGAAATGACACCTTACGACCTGACCAAGGGCCGGATCAACTACCGCTTTAAATAAGCAGCTGATCCGACAAGACTATCAAGGCCCGGCTCTTTGCCGGGCTTTTGTTTTTTACAGCGGCTTTGCAGCCGCCGCCTGCGGCCGAAGTATTTTCGGCCAGAGGAGACTGCGCGGTGCTTTCCCGCTGCCGGTATTCACCGTATGACAGGCGCAAACAGGTAGAAGGGCCACGGTATGGAGTTCATTCTGGGATCGGGCAGCCCGCGGCGGCTGCAGCTACTGGCGCAGCTCGGGGTGCATCCCGACTGCGTGCGCCCGCCGGAAATTGACGAAACTCCGCTGAAGAATGAGCTGCCGCGGGCCTATTGCGTGCGGGTCACGAGGGAAAAAACTGAAGCTGTCCCCGCGGGGACAAAGGATGTGGTTCTGTGTGCTGATACGACGGTGGCCTTGGGCCGCCGCATTCTGGGCAAACCACGCAATGCGGGGGAGGCGGCAGAGTTTCTGCTGGCCCTGTCAGGCCGCCGCCACCGGGTGATTACCGCAGTCGCCGTGCGCCGCGGCGATCGGGTCTGGGAAAAGGACGTGGTCAGCCAGGTAAAGATGAAAAACCTGTCGGACGTGGAATTGAACGCCTATCTCGCGACGGGTGATTGGGAAGGCAAGGCCGGAGGGTATGCCATTCAGGGCCCCGCCGGCGCATTCATCCCGTGGATCAGCGGTTCCTTCACGGGGATAGTCGGGCTGCCGTTGTCTGAGACCGCCAACCTTTTGCGCGCCGCCGGGCTGCCATTGTATCAGGAGGCTGCCGCATGAAGGGCCGCACTATCATCCTCGACCATATCCAGGACCGTGAAGCCGCTGCCTTGATGGTGGATGGAAAACTGGAGGATTTCCTGATCGACAGCGACGCACCGTCGCCTGGTACCATCTACCGCGCCCGCGCCGACCGGCCGGTGAAAGGGCAGGGGGGCATGTTCCTGACCACCCCTGACGGGCCGGCCTTCCTGCGTCAGGTCAAGGGGCTGGCGCCCGGACAGATGCTTCTGGTGCAGGTCTCCGGTATTGCCGAGCCGGGCAAAGCGATCCCGGTCACCCAGAAACTGCTGTTCAAAAGCCGTTACGCCATTGTGACCCCCGAGGCGCCGGGCCTGAACATTTCGCGCAGCATCCGCGACGAAGACGAGCGCGACCGCCTGCTGGAAATTGCGCATGAGGAAATGGGCGAAACCGGATATGGGCTGATCCTGCGCTCCGCCTGCGCCGGGGCGGACAGCGGGGAGATCGCCGAAGACGTCGCTGCCATGGCGGCACTGGCAATGCAGGTGATGCAGGACGAAGGGACCGAATCTGAGGTACTGGCCGAGGGCGACACGCCGCATCTTCTGGCCTGGCGCGACTGGGTGGAGCCGGCGGACATAGAACGCGGTTCCGGCGGCTTTGAGCGTCTGGGGGTGCTGGACGCGCTGGATATAGCTCTGGGCATCCGTGAGCCGCTGCCAGGCGGCGGCTTCCTGTTCATCGAGCCGACCCGTGCGCTGGTTGCTGTGGACGTGAATACGGGGTCCGACACGTCGCTGGCGGCCGGTATCAAAGCCAATATGGCTGCCGCTAAAGCATTGCCCAGAGCCTTGCGGGTGCGCGGATTGGCCGGACAGATTGTACTGGACCTTGCGCCGATGCCGAAAAAGGACCGCCGCGGTTTTGAAACAGCATTGCGGGCGGCTGTCCGATCCGAGTCAGAGGAGACGGTACTGGCCGGCTGGACCAATCTTGGCCACTTCGAAATGCAGCGTAAGCGCAGCCGCATCGCCCTGCGGGAGGTTTTGAAATGAGTTGCCCGGTCTGCGGCGGGGAGGCGCAGAGGGCACACCGGCCTTTCTGCTCCAAACGCTGTGCTGATATTGACCTCTGCAGATGGTTGAACGGCACCTATGCGGTGCCCAGTCTGGACCCGGAAGATATTGAAAACGCTCCGGAAGAAGCGCGGGAGATATTTCCTGCGGAAGAAAAAACACCTCAAACCCGGCATTAGTGAATTTCTTTCAAAAACCCTCTGGACACCGCCGCGTGCACGTCATAGAAGGCCCCCACCCAAGGCGATAAGCCTTCCCGTGCCCGGGTAGCTCAGGGGTAGAGCAGTGGATTGAAAATCCTCGTGTCGGTGGTTCGATTCCGCCCCCGGGCACCATTAGATCAGTCTTAAGTCTCTGTTTCTTCTGCAAAATCTGATGCAGGAGCTTAAGCGTTTGTCACACATTCCGTACACAATTCTGAGAAGTAACGTGCCATCAGTTCGCGGGGGCGGGTCGAACCTGGCGCTGGTCCGGTCGGCGTTTCCAGCCGCAGAACCTCCCGAAGCCGTCGAAGGGCATGGAGAAGTTCATCGTGGCGTTGGCCCCGGCAGAGGACGCCAACGGGCGCACTTTGTCGGAGTTTGAGCGCGCGAAGATCGGGTTTGGCATTCTGTGCGACGACATCGAAAACCTGACGATCCCTGAGTTCTGGGCAAAGTACGAAGCGTCCGATGTGCGGTGTGCCTTCAGATAGGTCGCATCGATCATTACCGTCTTTTTCTCGCCGTGTTCGGCGGCCAGC
>NZ_JAXMOX010000173.1:0-10148 GCF_034669605.1 Leisingera sp. | reverse complement strand
TTCACCGGCAGGCGGAATTGCACCGCGGTGCCCATCTCCTGCATGTTCATCAGCCAGGACGCCTCCCCCGCGACATTGATCACCAGCGCATCCGGATGCGCCATTTGCGCGCCGATCGAGGCCGGGAAGCCATAGCCCATAGTGCCCAGGCCGCCGGAGGTCATCCAGCGGTTCGGATCCTCGAAGTTCAGATACTGCGCCGCCCACATCTGGTGCTGGCCCACCTCGGTGGTGATGTAGCGGTCATGGCCCTTGGTCAGCTCTTCCAGGCGCTGCAGCGCATATTGCGGTTTGATGGTCTGGTCCGAATTCTTGAAATTCAGGCAGTTCACCGCGCGCCAGTCATCGATCTGCTTGTGCCATTTGGCCAGCGCCTCGCGGTTGACCTTGCGGCCGCGCGACTTCCAGATCTTCAGAATGTCTTCCAGAACATGGGCCACATCGCCGACAATCGGAATGTCCACCCGGATCACCTTGTTGATTGAGGAGGGGTCGATGTCGATATGCGCTTTCTTCGACTTCGGGCTGAAGGCGTCGATTTTGCCGGTGATGCGGTCGTCAAAACGGGCGCCGATGTTGATCATCAGGTCGCAGCCGTGCATCGCCATGTTGGCCTCATACAGCCCATGCATCCCCAGCATGCCCAGCCAGTTCTTGCCCGAGGCCGGATAGGCGCCAAGCCCCATCAGCGTCGAGGTCACCGGGATGCCGGTGCCGTCCACCAGCTCGCGCAGCAATTGGCTGGCCGCATAGCCGGAATTGATCACCCCGCCGCCGGTATAAAACACCGGGCGTTTGGCCGTCTCAAGGGCGGCGACCAGTTCGGTGATTTCCTCCATGTCGCCTTTGACCTGCGGCTGGTAGTGGGAGGCAGCGGGTTTCGGACCGTTATAGGTGCCGCTTGCAAACTGCACGTCTTTGGGAATGTCGACCAGAACCGGGCCCGGACGGCCCGTGGTGGCGACATGAAAGGCTTCATGTAGGGTTCCGGCCAGCTTGTCGGTGTCCTTGACCAGCCAGTTGTGCTTGGTGCAGGGCCGGGTGATGCCGATGGTGTCGGCTTCCTGAAAGGCGTCGGAACCGATCATGAAGGTCGGCACCTGGCCGGTGAGGACCACCAGCGGGATTGAATCCAGCAGCGCATCGGTCAGGCCGGTCACCGCATTGGTCGCGCCGGGGCCCGAGGTCACCAGCACGACGCCGGGTTTTCCGGTGGAGCGGGCATAACCCTCGGCGGCGTGCACCGCGCCCTGTTCATGCCGTACCAGCACGTGGCGGATGTCATTTTGCAGAAAAATCTCGTCATAGATCGGCAGCACGGCGCCGCCTGGGTATCCGAAGACCACGTCCACACCCTGATCCTTCAGGGCTTGGACAACCATCTTTGCGCCGGTCATTTCACGTGTCATCTGCTTATTGCTCCAATTGGCGGCATCGTCCGTTACGCATAAAAAAAGCCCCCGATTTCAAGTCGGAGGCGCATGGGTTCGATTATGGCTTACCGTTACCGGCCCATGCGCTTGGTTCCTACGATTACGACTAGGGTGGTCACGGCCACAGGCTCCTTTTTGCGTTGCGGGCGACATTATGGGCGCTGGACAGGGGCGTCAACCGTCAAAGGTATCAAAAAGACGCTGTGCAGGGACATTTTCTTGCTCTCAGCCCGGGGTGCAGCGACATTTCCGCGAATTCAGCAGGCTGCAACCGTGAAGAATCGTTCAAAACCGGCACTCCGATGTCCTGTTTTTGCCAGATTAGCAGAATTTGCGCAGGCAAGCTCACCTCACAGAGGTGCACAGGGAGGGATGCAAATATGGTTCAACTTTCTGATCTGGTCGATCTGGGGCGTTATCCGATCGACCGGCCCGGCTCCGAACCTTTTGCGCGGCTGATCGCGGACCTGCAACGCGAACTGGGGGCGGATGGCTGTGCCGTGCTGCCGGGATTTGTCCATCAGCACGGTATTGCCAGGCTGGCGGCAGAGGCTGATGCGGTGGCGGAGAACGGCCATAAATCCTTCAGCCGCACCAATGCCTATTTCAGCAAGGACGACGCCGCGCTGCCGCAAAGCCATCCGGTGCGCCGGTTCTATGAGCGCTCCAATGCCTTCATTCCGGCGGACAATTTCGGCCCGGACAGCCCGCTGCGGGCCATTTACGAGTTTCCCGGTTTCATGCCCTTCATCCGCACCGCCCTGGCAGAGCCAGAGGACCGTTTCTTCCGCTATGACGACCCGCTGGCCGATGTGATCATCAACATGGTCGAGGAGGGGCAGGGCTTTCCCTGGCATTTCGACACCAACAATTACACGGTGACACTGGCGATCCAGAACGGCGAGGCGGGCGGAGATTTCGAATATGCCCCGATGCTGCGCACCCCCGCGGATGAGAATTATGACGGCGTGGCGCGGGTGCTGGCGGGCGGCTCGCCGCTGGTGCGCAGGCTGGTGCTGCAGCCGGGCGACCTGCAGATCTTCCGCGGCCGCTATTCGCTGCACCGGGTGGCCCCGGTCGCAGGCCCGCGCAGGCGTTATGTCGGCATCTTCTCCTTTGCCGAGAAGCAAGGCATGTGCGGCGGGGTCGAACGCACCGAACAGCTTTATGGACGGGTGCTGCCGCGCCATTACGAGCGTGAAGGCCTGCGTGCTGACGGGTTGCGGGATTGATTGCTGGTTGACCCGTCGGCGGCATGGGCTGCACAACTGCAGCAGGCCTCTCTTTTGCCGCCAAAGGAAACGAACATTTGCCGAAGGTCATTTTTCACTTGAAACAGCGGCAAATCGGCAAGGGTCCCTCAAACCGGGGCTTTGATCTTTACCGGGTGATCGAGCGGATGATTGCGGAGGCCGGCGGGCAGGCGGAACGGCGTGTCCGGGACGCTGATATCCGGATCGGCACCCGCCAGGTCACTGACGCCAGGTTCAAGGACGGCAACCTGCACGTCATCGATGACCGGCATGTGCAAATGCCCAATGTGCTGAATGCGGCCCCGGCCTATTTGCCGGGGTACTGGCATCTTGATCCCAAGGGGATCCGCAGCCTGAGCTCGATCGGCAGCCGCCCGTTCCGCAGGGACATGGTTCCGTTCCAATACGCCAAGCGTTTCTACGGCCGGTTGCAGCGAAAATTCAAGGATCAGCGGCGGTCCCGCCACCGGCAGCAGCAGGAACAAACCAGCCTTCCGGCAGGTGCGGTCGCGGTCTTTTTCCAGGGCAGCTACCCGCGCGAGGCCGGCGCCACCCGTTTCAGCGACATCAGCATCTTGCAAGACGTTCTGAACGGTGCCGGAGACCGTGCTGTTCTGGTCAAACCGCATCCGTTGACAGCGGATGTAGAAAGTTTCTCAGCCCTGCTGCAAATCGCCCGGCAGGACCCCCGTGTCATCCCCACCCAGGCAAATGTTCATGATATTCTGGCCGCCAGCTGTGTCTCGGTATCGGTGAATTCCGGCGTTGCCCTCGAAGGCTTCCTGCACCGCACGCCAGCTATTCTTTACGGCGCTTCGGATTTGCACCGCATGGCGGAAACCGTCACCCGGACAGGGCAGTTTGCAGCCGCGCTGGAGCGCGCATTGGCCCGCACCGGCGGCTATGCGCAATTCATGACCTGGTATTTCCGGAATAATTGCCTGGAAATCGGCGCGCCGGACCTGGAATCGAAGATCTGGGAGATTTTTGCCCAGGCAGGTTTCCCGCGGCGGCGGTTTGCATTAGCGTGATCCGGCAAAAGACCGGTGCCTGGCATTTTGGCGGAGAGTGCCCGGCCTGGTCCTGCCGTTCATGGCAACCGCTCGGGCAGCGAGATCCCCAGCAGCTGCCCGGAGGAGGAACCCCGGTCATACAGAGGACCGCCCCGCTGGCCAGCTGAAAGGGCAAGGCGGCAGGTCTTCGCTGCGGCGGAATTCCGGGCCTTGGCGGCCCGGCCCGTTTCTGGCAGCCTGTCCGGTAAATGACCCCGTATCACAGGGGCGCAGAGCAATCACAAAAAACGGGCAGCAGTATGAGCATCACACGGCGTCACTTCGGATTTGGCCTTGCAGCATTTGGTCTGACGGCCTGCAGCAGCACAGTGCCTTCAAACAGCGGCTCCAGCGGCAGCACCGGCCTGCCGGCGGACCTGCGCCCTGCGCCCAATGCGGGCTATGACGCCTGGGTGGCGTCGTTCCGCAGCCGCGCCGGGGCGCGGGGCATTTCCCAATCCACCCTGCGCGCCGCGTTCCGCGGTGCCGGCTATCTTCCCGGTGTGGTCACGCGCGACCGCAACCAGACCGAATTCAAACGCACGCTGGAGGATTACCTCTCTATCGCCGTCTCGGAGGAACGTCTGTCCAAGGGCCGCGCAGCCTTTGGCCGCCATGCGGCAACGCTGCGCGCGCTGGAACGCGCCTATGGCGTTGATGCGGAAATCATCTGCGCCATCTGGGGGCTGGAGAGCTTCTACGGTGAGCGCCGCGGCAATGTGCCGGTGATCTCGGCCGCCTCGACGCTGGCTTATGACGGGCGGCGCGGGGCGTTCTTTGAGAAACAGCTGATTGCGGCGCTGAAGATCCTGCAGAACGGCGACACCACCCCCGCCCGGATGACCGGCAGCTGGGCCGGGGCGATGGGGCATACCCAGTTCATCCCGACCTCTTATCAGGCTTTCGCAGTGGATTTCACCGGCGACGGGCGCCGCGATATCTGGTCGGAGGATCCCAGCGACGCGCTGGCCTCCACCGCCGCCTATCTGCAGCGCAACGGCTGGACGCGGGGGCTGAAATGGGGCGGCGAGGCCGGGGCGCCGGGCACCCCTGCAGGCCGCATTCTGCAGCCGCAGGCGGGCGGGCCGAAGTTCTCGGTCACCGGAAACTTCAATGCGATCAAGCGCTACAACAACTCGGATTCCTATGCGATCGGAGTGGGCCATCTGGCCGACCGGATCGCAGGCGGCGGCCCCTTGCGCGCCGGTTTCCCGCCGGACCGCTATGGGCTGACCAAGGACGACCGCATCCTGCTGCAAAAACGCCTGACTGCCAAAGGCTTTGATACCGGCGGTGCCGACGGGGTTCTGGGGCCGAAAAGCCGGGCCGCCATCAGCGCCTACCAATCCAGCCGGGGATTGCCGGCATCAGGTGATCCATCGCCGGCGCTGCTCGCAAGCCTCGGCTGAAGCCATCGGGGGCCGGCGCTTCAGAACCCGGCGCCGGTCCCCTGCAGCACACCATGTTCCAGCGCGTAGCGGGTGAGCCCGGCAGTTGAGGAAATGCCCAGCTTGCGTTTGATGTTCTTGCGGTGTGTCTCAACAGTTCTGACCGAGATATCAAGCGCCTGCGCGACCTCCTTGTTGGATTTGCCCTGCGCCAGCTCCAGCAGGATGGTCTGTTCACGCCCGGTGAGCGCCTCGCGGCTGTCGCCGCCCTTGGGCTTCAGCGACCCCGCCGCCCCGGTGCAAAGGTAGGTCTGCCCCTCCATCACCGCGTCGATGGCCTGTTTGATCTCTTCCGTGGGCACATCCTTCAGCACGTACCCCATGGCGCCATGGCTCAGCGCGGTTGAGATATATTCGGCGCTGTCATGCATCGACAGGATCAGGATGCGGGTGCCGGGGTGCTGCTCCAGAATGATCTCGGTTGCACTCAGCCCGCCAAGATTGGGCATGTTCAGGTCCATCAGCACCACATCCGGCGCCAGGGTGCCCATCTGCTCCACCGCGTCGCGCCCGTCAGTCAGCGACCCGATGACCTCGATATCGTCATAGCTTTCCAGGATCGACTGGATGCCCTCGGCGACCATCGGGTGGTCATCAACGATCAGAACTTTCACCGGATCAGCCATTATCCCCCACAAGGCAGCTTTCCATCAGTTCAGAGGCCCGCAATCCGCCGCAGCCTCTCCGGTTACGGCAATTGCGCAGATGTTCCCTCTTCACCCGGCGGCAGCAGGTGGCTGAGAGGCAGGCTTGCCTCGATCACCGTGCCGCTTTGGGTGCCACGTGATGACAGAATGCGCAGGGTGCCGTCAAGCTGCTCGATCCGCTCCTGCATGTTGCGCAACCCGATGCCGGGGCCGGAGCGGTCATCGCGCGGCGGCAATCCGCGGCCATTGTCAGTGATCCGCATCGTGGCGCCCTTGGTATGGCCGCGCAGATCAATGGTGACCCTGCTGGCCTCGGCGTGGCGCTCGATATTGGTCAGCGCTTCCTGCGCAATCCGGTACAGCGCGATCTTGGCGTCCTGATCCAGCCGGTTGCGGAACACCACGGTGGAAAACTCGGTCTCGATGCCGGTGCGGGCGGCGAAATCACCCGTCAGCGCCTTCAGCGCCGGGCCAAGGCCCAGATCGTCCAGCACGCCGGGGCGCAGGTCGCGGCTGATCCGGCGCACCTCGGTGATCGCGGTCAGCAGGCTGTCGGTGCCTTTCTCCAACGGGGCCGCAGCACCATCGCTGTCTCCGCGGGACAGCCGCCGCCGGGTGTTGTCCAGCGCATAGCGCACCCCGACCAAAAGCTGGCTGATGCCGTCATGCAGTTCCCGCGCCACCCGGCCGCGCTCTTCCTCCTGGGCGTCGAACACCCGCTGGGTCAGCTCCTTCAGCTTGGCATCCGCCAGCCGCCGCTCGCGCAGGTTCAGGAACATGCCGGAGGCAAACACCAGCACAAGAGAGACCAGAGTGATGCCGCCGATATAGATAAAGGTACGCTGCACCCGCGCTTCCACCTCCGCGCGGGAGGCGGCCACCGTGGCCAGAACATCGTCGATGAACACGCCGGTGCCGATCGCCCATTGCCAGTCCTGCAGCCCGACCACATAGGCAATCATCTGCGCTTCTTCCCCGGTCGAGGGCTTTTGCCAGGTGAAGGTATGCCAGCCCGCGCCGTTACGGGCGAGCCGGACGAACTGGTCCACCACCGGCACCCCGGCGCTGTCGGTCAGGCCCGCCCAGTTGCGGTTGATGAATTCGGTCTGCCGCGGGCTCACCAGGTTGGTGCCGTCATAATCATAGACAAAGAAGAACCCGTCCTTGCCGTAGATCATCGCACTGAGGATCTGGGTCACCTGCTCCTTGGCACGGGCATCGTCCGGCGCCGCCAGACCATAGATATGGGCAAAGCCGTTGCGGGCCTGGGTCACATAGTTGCGCAGCTCCGCCTTCTTGGCCTGCAGCAGCTGCTGCTCCAGCGCCTGGATCTCGCCTTCGGCCAGGGCGCGCGACTGATAGCCGACCAGGACGGCGATTGCCGTGCCCGCCAAGATCAGCGGCAAGGTCATCAAAAGCGACAGTTTCTGCGCATAGGTCGGGCGCAGGAGAGCGGTGAACAGGCGCATCGGCAGGGTCCCGGAATTGGTCAGGATCTTGTACCGAATCATTCAGCCGCCGCCCAGAAGAATCAATCGGACTGTCCCGGCCTGCTCCGCTGACGGGTGCCGGCCGGGGCAGTTTCCTGGCGGATATGGCCCGGATCGCGCCGCAAAAGCAGGAAAAACCTCCCGTTCTACGCAGTAGTAGGTATTCCCTTTGAACCTGCCGCCGCTAGGCTGGCCGGACTCGAACCGATCCGCCCGGGGGGACCTTCCGGGCAATCCGAATGATAATGGGAGGAATAATTAATGGATCGCCGTTCTTTTTTGAGGACTTCCGCGCTGGGCGGAACCGCTGCAGCAGCCAGCACACTGGCGGCACCGGCCTATGCCCAGGGCAAACGCACCCTGACCATGGTTACCACCTGGGGCCGTGGTCTGGCAGGCGTGCATGATTCGGCGCAATATGTGGCCGACAGCATCACTGCCATGTCTGACGGCAACCTGACTGTGGACCTGAAAGCCGCAGGCGAGCTGGTCGGTGCGTTCGAAGTGTTCGATGCGGTGACCGCAGGCCAGGCCGACATGTACCATGGTGCGGACTATTACTTCACCGGCCAGCATCCGGGCTATGCCTATTTCACCGCCGTGCCCTTTGGCATGACGCCGCAGGAAATCACCAACTGGTACTACCACGGTGATGGTATGGCGCTGCATGACGAGCTGGGCGAGATTTTCGGCCTGAAGTCGTTCCTCGGCGGCAACACCGGCCCGCAGTCCGGCGGCTGGTTCAACAAGGAAATCAAGGGCCCCGAGGATTTCAACGGGTTGAAATTCCGGATGCCGGGCCTGGGTGGCAAGGCGCTGGGCAAGCTGGGCGCCTCGGTGCAGAACATTCCGGGTTCCGAAGTGTATCAGGCGCTGTCCTCCGGCGCCATCGACGGCACCGAGTGGATCGGCCCCTGGGCGGACGAGAAGGCCGGCTTCCAGGAAATCACCAAGACTTATTACACCGCGGGCTTCCACGAGCCGGGCGCAGCCCTGTCGGTTGCCACCAACCGCGATGTGTTCGATAGCCTGTCGCCTGCCCATCAGAAGATCATCGAGATGGCATCGGCAGCCGGCCACCAGTGGAACCTGTCGCAGTTCATGAACAACAACGGTGCCGCGTTGCAGCGTCTGCAGTCCGGCGGCGTCAAGACCCTGGAATTCCCGGACAGCGTCTGGGATGCCTTCGGCAGTGCGACCAAGGAAACCCTGGACGAGTTCATGGGCGACGAGCTGTTTGCGAAAATCCGCAGCAGTGTCGAAGCGTCGATGAAAGCCTCCTCGGGCTGGATCACCAAATCCGAAGGCGCCTACCGCATTCAGCGCGACCGCGTCCTGGGTTAATCTGCCTGACAGGCATCAATCGGGTCCTCCGCCGCCGCGCGGGGGATCCACATGCAGTTGCTGATACCGCGGGACGGCCGGCCAACGCCGCGCGCCCAACCCGCTAACGGCGGCTTCGCAGCAATCTTCCCGGGGGGAACATGCAGGAAGAGAGTGGCATCACCTTCTTTGGCGCAATCTGGGGCGGGCTTGTCTGGCTGATCCAGAACATCGCCAGCGCCTTTTACAATTTCGGCTACGCCGTCACCCATCCGCAGCTTTGGCTTGACTGGTCCGACAAGGCCTCGGTCATGCGCTTTGTCTATTACGGCGGCTCGGCCGAGTTCTTCTTTGTCGTGTTCACCGCCTTCCTGGTGCTGACCGGTATCGGCCTCTACTACCGCAATGTCATGTGGGCCATGGTCCGCGGGCTGGAGGGCCTGGCCAATACCACCGGCCGCTTCTTTGCCTGGGCGGGCCTGCTGATGGTGCTGCAGCAGATCATCATTGTCTTCATGCAGCGCGTGTTTGCCCGGCCCGACATCAGTTTCGGCTTTGGCATCCCGTTCAGCCAGGATGTCAGCTGGTTTGCAGAAGAATTGAAGCTGTACAATGCCTTGGTGGTCTGCCTTTGCGTGACCTACACCTTTGTGCAGGGCGGCCATGTGCGGGTGGACCTGATCTATTCCGGCATCAGCTTCCGGGCCAAGCGGGTGGTCGACATGCTCGGCTCGCTCTTGTTCATGATGCCCGCCGCGGTGCTGACCTGGATGTACGGCTGGTTCTTCCTGTGGCGCCACCTGATCGTGCCGAAACCCTCGGCCTCGGACAGCCTTGACCGTCTGGTGATGAAATCCCGCGCCCTGCGCTGGAACGTGGAAACCATCGGCTTCAGCCCCAACGGGTTCAACGCCTACTTCCTGTTCAAGATCCTGCTGGTCCTGTTCGCAGGCCTCGTATTCCTGCACGCCATCGCCTTCTTCTACCGCTCGTTCCTCGAGTTCGCCGAAGGCCAGGGCAGTGAAAACAAATACCTCGACAAGGACAGCCTTGGAGAAGGTGAAGAAGCCTACGAAGGCACGCACTAAAGGGACGTCGGAAACATGCTATTTGGACTTGATGGCGTCGAAATCGGGCTGCTCATCGTATTTCTCTGCCTCTTCGGGGGCATCCTCTCCGGCTTTCCGGTGGCCTTTGCCATCGGCGGCGCCGGGATCATCTCCTTCGGGATCATTGCCGCGCTGGACAGTTCCGGCATCCTGATTCACCAGGCCATCGACACCTCGTCGCAGGCCTACCGCGATCTGCTGAACTCCGGCGTCAGGCCGGATAAGGTCTCGGTCTTCCGATACCCGGATCTGCCAAGGCTGGCGGAACCTGTGTTCACCCAAGGCTGGGAAGTGGCGCTGGACCGCAACGTCTCGTTTATCGTCAACCGGATGAACGAGCGGGTGCTGGCGGGTGCGTCGATCGAGACCCTGCTGGCGGTGCTGATGTTTGTT
>NZ_JAXMOX010000172.1:0-10183 GCF_034669605.1 Leisingera sp. | reverse complement strand
GATCACGTCCTCGCCGCGGGTTTCGCCGACGATAATGCGGTCGGGGCGCATCCGCAGGGCGTTTTTCAGACAGTCGCGGGGGCTGACCTCGCCCTTTCCCTCGACGTTGGGGGGGCGGCTTTCCATCCGGCCCACATGGGTCTGCTGCAGCTGCAATTCCGCGGTATCTTCGATCGTCAGAATCCGTTCGGCATTGTCGATGAAGCTGGACAGCGCATTCAGCGTGGTGGTTTTACCCGAACCGGTACCGCCCGAGACGATGACATTCAGCCGGGTTGACACGGCGGCCTGCAGATAGGCGGCCATTTCTTCGGTGAAGGCGCCGAAGTTCACCAGATCGTCGATCCCCAGCTTGTCCTTTTTGAACTTCCGGATCGATACCAGCGAGCCATCCACCGCAACCGGCGGCACCATCGCATTGAAACGCGAGCCATCGGCAAGACGGGCGTCCACATACGGGTTGGATTCATCGACCCGGCGGCCCACAGCCGAGACGATCTTGTCGATGATCCGCATCAGATGCTTCTCATCCTTGAAGGTAATGTCGCTGATCTGCAGCTTGCCGTCACGTTCGACAAAGATCTGCTGCGGCCCGTTGACCAGGATATCGCTGACCGTGTCGTCCTGCAGCAGCGCCTCGAGGGGGCCGAGGCCGGTGACCTCGTCATACAGCTCTTTGTTCAGCTGCTGGCGGTCTTCACGGTTCAGGACGATGCTTTTCTCGGCCAGAATCTCGGTGGCGATGGTCGCGATCTCAGACCGCAGTTCCGCCTCGCCTGCGCGTTCCAGCGCGGCCAGGTTCAGGTTTTCCAGAAGCTCGCGGTGCAGCTGGATCTTGATTTCGCCCAAACGCTCCTTGCGTTTGCGATCCTTGTCCATCGGCTGCGCTTCGGCTGGCTTGCGCTGGACCGGCCGCCGCAGGCTGACAGCAGGCGCGGCAGTGGTTGTTGCCGCCGCCGCCGCGACCGGCGCAGGCGCGGAAGGTTTGGCCGTTTGCTTTTTGTACTTTGAAAACATCAACTCATCCCCGGTTCAGCCGCTTAGGCGGCTTCGGCTTCACTTCGGCCTAATGCGTGCAGCGAGGCTGCAAGCTTGGCGATTTCTTTGCGCAAGGGATTCTTCGCTGCCGAAACGGCCAGCGGCAGTCCGTGGTCGCAGCTCTGCAGGACCTGCTTGCCGCCATCGGGCAGCTGCAGGTCGATGGAGATGCTTAGGGACTCGGCCATCCGTTTGACCCGGCTTTTACCGGCAAGATCGGTGAACCTCGGCGCCCGGTTCAAGGCAAAGCGCAGTTTCTCGAACGGCAGATCCTCGGACTGCAGCGCCCGCTTCATGCGCAGCGTATTCTGAGCTGAGCGCATGTCCAGTTCGATCATCGCAAAGTAGACATGCGCCATGTGCAGCACGGTTTCGGACCATTGCACCAGCGTATGGGGCATGTCGACGACGACAAAGTCGAAGTGGCTGCGCGCCATTTCGATCACCCGCGTGATATCCTCGGGCGACAGCAGATCCAGCGGCACCAGCTCGGACGGTGCGGTCAGAACTTGCAGCTTTTCCTGGAACGGCAGCAGAGCCTGGCCGAACAGGTCTTCGTCCATGCTGTCGGTTTCGCTGAGCATTTCCATCACCACCTCACGGCGGGGCAGGTCCAGATAGGTCGAGACCGAACCGTGCTGCAGATCCAGATCCAGCAGGCACACGGTGGGCTCGTCATCTTCGCTGAGCGCTGCAAGCTCCCAGGCCAGGTTTACAGCCATGGTTGTCGATCCGGTGCCGCCGGCCAGTCCGTGGCAGACGATCACGGCGCCTTCGCGCTGGCTGCCGGACTGAAGCTGGTGCGGATTCTGCGCAACTTGCGGTGCGGGCGCCTGCAGCCGTTCGATGGCAGCCTGCAATTCCTGTTCAGGCAGCGGGTAGGGAACAAATTCGTCCGCGCCCTGGCGCAGCAGCGTGTGCAATACTGCCGGGGTCACGTCCTCGGCGATCAGGATCACCTTGATGCCGCGCACTTTGGCCTGGCTGATGATTTCGCCCATCAGCGGCAGATCGCCCTCATCGGCGCTGTCGATCGCCAAGGCGACAAACTGCAGCGGCTCTGCCTCGGTCTGGCCGAAGAAAGCCAGCGCCTCGGTAAAGCCCAAATCGCCCCAGGCCTCTCCCAGGGCGGCTTCCATGTCTTCGATAAGGAGGTCGAAATTCTGCACGTCCCGGCTGATCGTGCAGGCAACAATCGCAGGTGTCTCTGTTTGCGGCATTCCGCTGCTCATCGCCATCATCCTTGTTCACATGGGCAGACCGGGCTTTGGGCACAGTCCGCCTCTTGGAAACAATGTCGGTGGCAATCTAGGCGATATTGGGGCCAAAAATCCCCAAATCTGGGGAATTGTTACTACTTCGTAATCAACTGGCCGCGGAACCCGGCTACTGCAGCGTGCGCTCCAGCGACTGCTGAGTGGTCAGGGTGGTGCCCGGAACCGCGCTTTCCAGATATTCGCGGTAGATGATCTGGGCGTATTTCCCGTCCAGCACCGTCGGGTGGCGCTTGAGAAAACCGCTGACCTCGGTCACCGTCCGGCGGTTGCGGCGTTCGCGCTCCGGTGTCGGGATCAGCGGCTGGGTTTCACCATAGGAGACCACTGCTTCCAGCCGGCTGCGGCTGATGCCGCGGGACACCAGATAGTTCACAGCCGCGCGGGCCCGGCGCAGGCCAAGGGATTTGTTGTAGGCATTGCTGCCGACCGCGTCGGTGTGGCCGAAGACGCGGAAGCGCACTTCGGGGAATTGGCTGATCCAGACCGCCTGGCGGTCCAGGACCGACCGTGCGGTCTGATCCAGCCGGGCGCTGTCAAAGTCGAAGTTGATCGTGGTGGGCACTTCCTTGGCGAACCGGCTGGCCAATTGAATGGCAAAACTGCGTTCGCCGCTCATCACCGCTGCATTGCTGAGGGTCGACTCGCCAAAACCCCCCGAACGGTTCAGCTCATGGCCGGCCTCCCGCTCGCAGGCGGCCGCGGCCAGAAGAATGCCGAAAATTGCAGCGGTTCTGATCATCTGTGCCACTCCCTATCAGTCCAGCACGTAGCCGTAAGAGCCATTGAAATCCTGTTTGGCCACTTCGGCAGCCGGGCCGTTTTTGCTGCGGGAGGTGCGCCCGAACAGGAACAGGTCCTTTTCGCTCGGCGGCGCCACCCGGTCGGTCGGCAGGGTCAGCGCCTCACCGCGGGTCGGGGTGACCAGATGGGCGCTGACGATAATCACCAGCTCAGTCTGCTCGCGCTGGTAGTCGGCGCTGCGGAACAGCGCGCCCAGCACCGGCACATCGCCCAGCCAGGGCAGCTGCGAGGAATTGTCGAGGAATTCGTCGCGGATCAGACCTGCGATGGCAAAGCTCTCGCCGTCGCGCATTTCCACCGTGGTGGAGGTCTCGCGGCGCGAGAAGGCGTCGATGGTCAGGCCGCTGAGTTCAAGCGAATTGGACGGGTCGATGGCCGAGACCGCCGCGTTCAGTTCCAGATTGATGAGATCGCCGTCGATCACCCGGGGGATGAAGTTCAGCTCGATGCCGAACGGTTTGAAATCAACCGTGATGACACCGTCTTCCTGTGCAACCGGAACCGGGTACTCACCGCCGGCCAGGAATTTCGCCTCCTGCCCCGACAAAGCGGACAGGTTGGGTTCAGCCAGGGTTCGCACGACGCCCTTCTGTTCCAGAGCTTCCAGCAGCAGGCTGACCTGCACAGAACCGGCATTGAAGCCGAACAGGAAAGCGCCGGTGTTCTCGTTGGCGGCAGGAATGTTGCCGGCCAGCGAGTTGGCCAGCGCCGGGGCATTGTTTAGAGTGTTGGTGCCGCCGGTGCGGCCGCTGCCGGTGCCGCCGTTAAAGCCCAGCGAGGCGCTCAGGGATTTCGAGACCGAACGCTGCATTTCGGCAAAGCGGACTTTGAGCATCACCTGCTGCACGCCGCCGACCGACATCAGATTGCTGACCCGTTCCGGCGCATAGCGTTCAGCCAGGTCCAGCGCCCGCTGCAGCCGCACTGCGCTGGACACGGTGCCGGACAGCACGATGCCGTCATTGGCGGTGCGGACTTCGATTTTTTCATTGGGCAGGATCTGGCGCAGGCGTTCCTTGAATTCGGTCACATCCGCGGCCACCCGCACATCGACATTGGTGATCAGCCGGCCGGAGCCGTCCAGCAGCGTCAGCGTGGTCAGGCCGGGCGATTTGCCCAGCACATAGATCGTGCGGTCGGACAGGGAGGAGATATCGGCAATGCTGGGGTTGGCAATGCTCAGCTCAGCAAAAGGGATTTCGCTTTCCACCACCACGGCGCGGTTCATCGGCACGTCCAGCCTGGATGCCGTGCCTTTTTTCACCACCCGCAATGATTGCGCTGATGCCCCGTCTGCCTGCGGCATACCAATCAGCGATAGACCCAGCAGGGCCGCCGCTACGAACCGTCCAATTGCCATGTGACCTGCCTTTCCGATCACGCCTCAAAATACGGGTCTTTTTGCCCGCTCTTTCGGGCACTGTGGTGCAGATCCCGAATTATTGCAAGAATCAATGGCTTCGGGGGAGTTCCTGACCAGAGGCCAATGTGGGGCCTGCGCAACAGGCAAAACAGCCGCCCCTTGCTGAGAAAGGACGGCTGAGTCTGTAAAGGGCGGTGCGAAAATCAAAATACTAGTTGCTGCAGGGGATCGGAATCTCCACCACCTCTGCTCCGCGGCGGGTGCGGATTGTGCAGACTTTTTCCTTTTCCACTTCTTGCGGCGCTTCCAGGGCACCCAGGCCCAGCAGGGAGCGCTGGTCCACTTCGACAACCGAGGCGATTGTGTCATCGCCGGCGCCGACCAGGGCCAGCGACAACCGCCCGGTGGTTTGCGCCTGTGCCAGCGCGGCGACCTGCTTGGGGTGGGCGGCAACGGTGACGGTGCGGGCAATGATGGCTTCGTTGATGTCGCCGCCGGCGCTTTGGTCCACGGCCACCAGTTCCACATTGGTTTGGATCAGGCGGGTGACTTCACCGCGGGCGCCGGCTGACCCGGGCATCATGCCGGTCCAATAGACGTCCACCTTGTCGCCAGGCCGCAGGAAGCCCGAAACGCCGGAGGAGACATCGACCTTGATCGCAAAGGCGCGCATGCCGCGCTGCAACCGCGAGGTAATGCCGGCGTCTTTGCCCGGCGCGGTAACCTTGACGGCCATGATGGCTTCATCCGCTTCCATGGCGCGCAGAACCACTCTCAAATCATCGCCGGCTTGCGGTGGAAACAATGCCTCCAGGGTTGTAAAGGCGCCCTCGGGTATGGCGTTCTCCGGCCAGCGCACGGCACGCACGGCTTCCTGGGACAGCCGCTCGCCGTATTTCAAGGGCTTGGTGGCAACGAAGACATCCACCATCGGCACCGCCTCGGCACGGGCCGCGCGTTCGCGGGCCAGTTCATTCTGATAGGCCGAGATATAATTTTTGGCCATCATGACGGCGCCGCCCGCGAGGGCCACTCCGACGATCAGCACAAGTCCGAAAACTGCACGCATTGTGTTACCTCTCATACATTTCAGCCGGCACCCCGCGGGGCGGAGCCGGCTGCTGGATTGTTCAAGCTGTGACTGGAACTCCGCGCTTCTGCCGGATTCAGCCGAACGACCAGTTGGACATGTAGGCGGCAATTGCTTGCGCCGCGCCCAGGGCGCCATCTTCCATTGCCGCTGCAATCAATGCTGCCATCCCGACGATTGCAGCGCACAGGACAACCCAGTCGACGGTAACCGCTCCGTCGTCGCTTGCGATATATAAACGTAGCTTTTTCACAGTCTGAACCTCGCTGCCAAAACGGTTCCGGGGTGGAGGCGGCGCCGGATTGCCGATGCCGCCTCTCAGGTCAGGCAGTGATTAGGTCGGAGCTTGGGTGCTCAGATAGGAGCCGGTTTTGCTGGTCAGATCCGAAGCACCGGTTTCGATAGCGGTGTAGACAACGCCGCCCAGTGCGGCCACGGCTGCGGTCAGCACTACCCAGTCAACAGTCACGGCGCCGGAGTCGTCTCAGCTCTCTCCTTCTGGCCTGCCCGCCGGTTGATGAGTCTATTAAGCTGTATGAATAGGGCGTTAATTGGGCGTAATGCTGAGTTTTCTGCCCTAATGCCGGGAAGCCAAGTGGTTAAGTTGACCGCTGGAAATACCTGAGGAAGGCGGCGAGATTTGGAAGGAGTGCAACAGGAAGCTGGCGATTTTGCACCGATATATGAAATGCCTAGATCGGCTTGCTTCCTGGGTCGCTGATGCCAGTCCGCTTTATGCGCCGCCAACGTAAGCCTGCAATAGAAAAAGGCCGCCCGGGAACGGGCGGCCTTTTACGCGGTCAAGTCAGACCACTGAATAAGATCAGGTCGGAGCCTGTGTGCTCAGGTAGGAGCCGGTTTTGCTGGTCAGGTCCGATGCACCGGATTCAATGGCGGTGTAGACAACGCCGCCCAGGGCAGCGACGGCTGCGGTCAGTACAACCCAGTCAACAGTCACGGCGCCGGAGTCGTCTTTGCGGAAGTTTTTGATGAATTTGATCATGGTTCGGTCCCTCCAAAGGATCTCTGAATGTGTCATCCCGCCTTCTCGCCAGGGTCTGCTCTCTCACCTGCTTGACCACTGTCCGGCTTGGATGACTACATATAGCCAGTCCAGCGTGGCAGGATTTGGGCTGAAATCCGCATGGAGCCGCCCAATTTTTACTTTTCAGCAATAAAATCTCTATCCATCTGGTTCTGCTGGATTAATTTTTTGTTACCGTTTCGAGTCCCGTGATATTTCAGCGCCAGTCCGGGGCAAATAAGGCGGTTGCGCCAGATTCTGGGGCAGGAATACTGGCCTTTGGGCGCCAATTTTTTCAGGTTGGAACGGATTGAAACCACAGGCAGGCAGGGCAATGTTGATCCGGACCGCAGTATTGGCGCTGGCAGCCTGTGCCATGCCACTGGCTGCAGTGGCGCAGGAGGTGCAGCCAAAGCCCTTTCCCCAGTTCGAGGCCAAACGCATCAAGCCGCCGGCCCCGGGCACTGGCAAGCGTATTACCATACAGATTGAGCCGGAACCTGAGGAAGAGCTTCCAGCGCCTGCGGCAATTACCGCAGACAGCGGTGCAAAGCCAGCCGGCCGTTATGGCTGGTTCTGGGACAAGGTCGCCTTTGGGCTTGAGGGATCAGGGCCGGGGCGTCTGGATGACGCCCTGCAAGCCCTGAGCGGAGCCAAAGGCATGGCCGCCCCGCGTTTGCAGCTGATGCAGGACATAGTGCAGGAACGCGGAGTGCAGATCCTGACCGAAAGCGTCGGCACCGAGGTGTCGCCGGCCCTGGTCCTGGCGGTGATCGCAGTCGAATCTGCCGGCAAGGCAGATGCGGTCAGCTCGGCCGGGGCGCAGGGGCTGATGCAGCTGATGCCCGATACCGCCAAACGCTTTGGGGTGAGGGATGCACTGGAGGCGCAGCAGAACATTGCCGGGGGTATTCAGTATCTCAACTGGCTGATGGGGGAATTCGGCGGCGATCCCATTTTGGTGCTGGCCGGCTACAACGCGGGGGAAGGGGCGGTGCGCTCGCATCAAGGGGTGCCGCCCTATGCCGAGACGCGCGATTACGTGCCCAAGGTGCTGGCGGCCTATCAGGTGGCGCGCGGCCTGTGCATGACACCGCCGCAGTTTCTGTCCGACGGCTGCGTTTTCCGGCTGGGTAAATAGGGCGGTCAGCTGTTTTTCAAATAAGGCTGCAACAGCATCCGGGCGGTTTGCAGCGCGTCCTCTGCCGGATCGGGAGTGACCGACATGGCAGCCAGGACAATGGCGCCTTCCTTCAGCATCAAAAGCCGCCGGGCCAGTGCCGCCGGATCAGGCGCCCCTGCCGATCTGGCCAGGGTGGTGAAATGGTCCAGCAGCATCTGCTTGTGTTCGCTGGACTGCCGGTACACCGGATGCGCGTGGTCCTGAAATTCGGAGCTGGCCTTTACAAACATACAGCCGGCAAATTCGGGCTTGCCGAACCATTCCCGCAGGGCGGTGAAAATACCGATCAGCTGTCCCGCCGGTGTGTCCGAAAGTTCCTCCATGCGGCCATACAGCCAGCTGCGGAAGTTCGCGTCCCGCAGCTGCAGGACAGCAATGATCAGGTCATCCTTGGTGCGGAAATGCTTGTACATGGAGGTCTTGGAGACACCGGTTTCCTTGACCAGCGTGTCCATTCCCGTGGCGTGAAATCCGCTGCGGTAGAACACTTCCAGGGCTTTGCGGACCAATTCATCTCGTTTGTTCGGGCGCATGATTCGTCCTTATATGTACCGGTCTGTGCATACATTTGATTCCTTGAGGCGAAAACGCAAAATTTTTTGTTGTGTAATTTCAATGGTGAGCGGTCTTGATGTCCTGCTGCATGCAGGCGGCGGCAGTTTTCTCACGTTAACGTGCCGACCGGTAAATACAGGGCGTAGGAGTTGACGGAAAGGTACACCTCAACAGCTTTGAACGGTGCCATTTCAAGGCCTTTTGCAAACTTGAAAAGGGGGCGGCCAGCCCAAGGTGCCGTCGCCTGAAAAAAATTGCAGAAGTTTGGCGAAACCGGCGGGCGGCGGACATTATTCCGCCCGATTTAATTGATTTCTGGCGGGTATTTTCAAGCTTTACGATAGTGGAGGCAGGTTTTGAATTTTGGATTTGACCCGTCGGCGGTTGCCGCGGGTTCGCAAGAGCTGACCAGCAACTTTGTCCTGATCGGGATTATTGCATTTGCGGGTTTTTTCGGGCGGCTGGTTTTTGTGGCCTTTGCACCGGGCATTGCCAGGGCGGCCCCGTTCAGAAACTTCACCGCGCCCGGTTTCATCCTGCTGGCGGCGGCGCTGTTTGCCGGCGGGCTGTATCTGTCGGGCAGGATGGTCAAGGCGCAGGTGCTGGTCAGCCGCCACCTGGTGGATCCGGTCATCGTGACGCTGCTGGGGCGCGACAGCTGTGATCCGGCCGATGGCAGCTATTGCGTAGTGGTGTTCGAAGACGGCAGGGAGAAAATGGTCAACTGGTACGACAAGCGGGTCTATATGTGGGAAATCGTCAACCCGCCGGAGGGCGCCATATGGCACTCGCAGCGGCCGCCCGCACGGCCTGTGCCCGCAGCCGGGATTTGACTGTAAAACGGTCTTCACAGGAAAGGCGTGCCGGAAACCGTGACGCATTCCGCGAATTGGGACGCAGCGGGGCCCTGGCGGAGATTTTTCGCCGGGGCCTCTTGATTGAGGTGGTATTCAAGCAGGCCCGGAATTGCTCCAACCCGGTTTTCCTTGGATGAGCCATGGCCAGTGGAGCAGACGGCGAGGGGCCGGCGCTTTGCCCGGGCACGCATTTGCGCCGGGGCGCATGGCCGGTGTCTGATTTGCCGGGGGCGGTGGCACGGCGCTGCGGGATTTGCGGGTCTCCTCCGAACCCGGGACACGGACCGAACCAGTTGTAACTGACGCGGCAGATGTTGAAGATTTCCACGGGAACAGCCGGATAGAATGAAGGGCGCTTGGATCAAGCCGTCCGGTGCGTCTTTTGGCGCTTTCTGTTCCCGGAGTTCTGTCTTCGCGAAGGCCAGGTGAGGCGGCTGCAAATCCGGCATATGCCGCATTTCTTTCCGGCATCCGTGAGCGATGAAAACCTGCTCAGATCATTGATCCTGGCCTCATTCCTTTCGAATGTGGCAGCAGGACGGAGGCCCCGCATCGCCCAAATCATTTCACACCAATGCAATTCGTAAAAAGAACACCTGCCGAGGGTTTTCCCGGCAGGTGCTGTCTCAGTATCCTGAATCCCGGAATGCGTTGCGGAAACCGGGGGTCCCGGTTTGTCACGTTTGAACCGGGATCAGTTTACCAGGGTGGCTTGGGTCGCGCTGCGCATCTCGTCTTCGCTGACGCCATCTGCGAGTTCGACAATCTTCAGACCGCCGTCCACGACGTCGAGAACACCCAGGTTGGTAATGATCCGGTCCACCACGCCCTTGCCGGTCAGCGGCAGGGTGCAGTCTTTCAGAACCTTGCTGTCGCCGTGTTTCGATCATGAAAGTCGAAGTTGTTACCCCGGAAGAATACACTGGTGGTATCATCGGCGATCTGACCTCCCGTCGCGGGATGGTTCAGGGCCAAGACACACGCGGCAACGCAAT
>NZ_JAXMOX010000171.1:0-10225 GCF_034669605.1 Leisingera sp. | reverse complement strand
CGCATCTGCGTCAGGAACCAGATCGCATCGGAGTAGAACGGATAGGTCGCATGATGACGGAAGAACACATTGAAATCCGGCACCTCGCGCTTGTCGCCCTTCTCGTACATATCCGTTGAACCCCCGCCCGGTCCCGGGCGCCGCGGACCACCCCAAGACAGGAGAAAGCACGATGCAACCACTACCCGTTACCGTCGCGGTTACCGCCCTTGCGGCGGGTCCCGCCCTGGCTCATGGCGGAGCACACGTTCATCCGCATGGGGCCGGCCTCTGGCTTGGCATTGCAGGGCTGGCGGCGCTTGCCGCAGGCGCAGTTCTGGCCTGGAGGCGGAAGTGATCCCGGGAGAGCTGTTCCCGGCCGAAGGCACCTTGACGCTGAATGCAGGCGCCGAAGCCACCACTCTGATGGTTGCCAACACCGGCGACCGGCCGGTCCAGGTGGGCAGTCACTACCATTTTGCCGAGGCCAATCCGGCGCTGGATTTTGACCGGTAGGCGGCCCGCGGCCGGAGGCTCGACATTGCTGCGGGCACCGCCGTGCGGTTCGAGCCGGGGCAGCGGCGCGAGGTGCAGCTGATCCCGATCCTCGGCAGGCGCCGGGTGTTCGGGTTCAACCAGAAAGTCATGGGAGCACTCTGACATGCCGGTACAGATCCCGCGCAGCGATTATGCGGCCATGTACGGCCCCACCACCGGCGACCGGCTGCGGCTGGCGGACACCGATCTGATCATCGAGGTGGAGCGCGACCTCACTAACTATGGCGAGGAAGTGAAGTTCGGCGGCGGTAAGGTGATCCGCGACGGCATGGGGCAGGCGCAGGCTACCCGCGCCGAGGGGGCCGTGGATACCGTCATCACCAACGCGCTGATCCTGGACTGGACCGGCATCTACAAAGCCGACGTTGGCCTTAAGGACGGGCGCATTGCCGCCATCGGCAAAGCGGGCAACCCGGACACCCAGCCGGGTGTTGGTATCATCGCCGGCCCTGGAACCGAGGTGATCGCGGGCGAGGGGCGCATTCTGACGGCTGGCGGTTTTGACAGTCACATCCACTACATCTGCCCGCAGCAGATCGAGGACGCGCTGCATTCGGGCATCACCACCATGCTTGGCGGCGGCACCGGCCCGGCGCATGGCACGCTGGCAACGACCTGCACGCCCGGCCCCTGGCACATCGGCCGCATGCTGCAGGCTGCGGATGCCTTCCCGATGAACCTCGCCTTTGCGGGCAAGGGCAATGCTTCGCTTCCGGCCGCACTGGAGGAACAGATCAACGCCGGCGCCTGCGCGCTGAAGCTGCACGAGGACTGGGGCACCACGCCCGCCGCCATTGACTGCTGCCTCGGCGTTGCCGATGTGATGGATGTGCAGGTGATGATCCACACCGACACGCTCAATGAATCCGGGTTTGTCGAGCACACCGTGAAGGCCATGAAGGGCCGCACGATCCACGCCTTTCATACCGAAGGCGCCGGCGGCGGCCATGCCCCGGACATCATCAGGATCTGCGGCGAGGAGCATGTGCTGCCGTCCTCCACCAACCCCACGCGCCCCTTTACCGTCAATACGGTCGAGGAACACCTCGACATGCTGATGGTCTGCCACCATCTGGACAAGTCGATCCCCGAAGACGTGGCCTTTGCCGAAAGCCGCATTCGGCGCGAGACCATCGCGGCGGAGGATATCCTGCATGACATGGGCGCGTTCTCGATCATCGCTTCGGACAGCCAGGCCATGGGCCGGGTCGGCGAGGTGATCATCCGCACCTGGCAGACCGCAGACAAGATGAGGAAACAACGCGGGCGCCTGGCGGAGGAGAGCGGCGGGAACGACAACTTCCGCGTCCGCCGGTACGTGGCGAAATACACCATCAACCCGGCGATAGCGCATGGTATCAGTCACGAGCTTGGTTCCATCGAAGCGGGCAAGCGCGCCGATCTGGTGCTGTGGAACCCGGCGTTTTTCGGCGTGAAGCCTGAAATGGTCCTGATGGGCGGCACCATCGTCTGCGCCCAGATGGGTGATCCCAATGCCTCGATCCCTACACCGCAGCCGGTCTATTCCCGGCCGATGTGGGGCGCCTATGGTCGCTCGGTCGAACATAGCGCTGTCACCTTCGTGTCGGAGGCGGCACAAGCTGCGGGCATCCGCAGCAGCCTCGGGCTGGCCAAACAGACCGTGGCAGTGAAAAACACCCGCGGCATCGGCAAATCCGCACTCAAGCTCAATGCCGCGACCCCGCGGATGGAGGTCCACCCGGAAACCTATGAGGTGCGGGCGGACGGCGAGCTGCTGACCTGCCGTCCTGCCGCGGAACTGCCAATGGCCCAGCGTTATTTCCTGTACTGAAATTGAGCACCGGGAGAAAAACATGAGTAAAGTCACAGCACCGCGCCACGTTCGCCGCAACCAGGCGGCGAAAAACCTGGCCCGCGCTGCCGGCTGGGCATACCCTTTGCCTCAGAGGGAGGAGTTCACTGGAAAAGGAGTGATCTCCAATGGTAGCAATTTCACACATCATCACCGCCAGGCCGGAGTTAGCGGGCATCCTGCGCCGCTGTTTTGCAGCCGCGGGCAATGCATTGGTCGCTATTGCGGAAGCGGATTCACGCATGCGTGCCGTGCGGCAGTTGAACGCGATGAGCGACGAGGAACTGGCCGAACGGGGCCTGAGGCGCGAGGACATCGTGCACCATATATTCTCGGACAGGTTCTACATTTGAGGCCGTTGGCCTTCGGCACAGGAGCGTACGGATGAACGCGCCTGTGCTGACTGCCCGGGCATATCATGGCCACGCTCATGCCGCCGCCCCGGTGGACCGGGTGGTGCTGGATTACGAAGCCAGGTTCCTGCGCCGCAAGGTGCTGCAGACCGAAGGCGGCGGCCGCCTGCTGGTTGACCTTGCTCAGACCACTTCACTGGAGCACGGTGGCGTGCTGGTTCTGGAGGACGGCGGTGAAATCGCCGTCGTCGCCGCTGCCGAGCCGCTGCTGCAGATCACCGGAACGGGGCTGCTGCGGCTGGCTTGGCATATCGGCAATCGCCATACCCCTTGCCAGATCGAAGGTATCCGACTGCTGATCCGCCGGGACCATGTGATCCGCGCAATGCTGGTTCAGCTGGGCGCTACAGTGGAAGAGGTGACGGAACCCTTCACCCCCGAAGGCGGTGCCTACGGCCACGGGCGGACCCATTCCCATGAACACGGCCATTCCCTGCATCACGGACGGGAGCACGGCCATGAGCACTGAAACCGGACCAGTGGTGCTGCTGCAGTGGCTGTCACCGGCTTATCCGGTTGGCGCCTTCGCCTGGTCCCACGGGCTGGAAGCTGCGGTTGCCCGCAAGGAGGTGACCGATGGGGCAGGGCTGGAAGCCTGGTTGGGTGATCTGTTGCTGTTTGGCAGTGGCCGCGCAGATGCAATTCTGCTGGCCGCCGCCTGCCGTGCCGAAGACAAGGCCGCGCTGGCAGCAGTGGACGCCACCGCCCGCGCCTTTGCTCCCTCCCGGGAGCGGCTGGCCGAAACGGTCGAACAGGGAACTGCCTTTTGCCGGGCTACGTCCGAAGTCTGGGGCGACAACCTGCGTGATCTGACCTATCCGGTGGCGGTCGGCCGCGCCGCCCGCATGTATGGGCTGCCGCTGGACCTGACGCTGGAGATGTTCACGCACGCATTCGTTTCCAATCAGGTCGCAGCGGCCCAGCGGCTGCTTCCGGTTGGCCAGATCGAAGGCCAGCGCATTCTGAAAAACCTTGGCCCGCAGGTATCCGATGCAGCGAAGAACGCGCTCACTTCGGACCTGTCCAGCCTCTCCAGCGCCTGTTTTGCTGCGGATGTCGCCTCGATGGTTCATGAAACACAATATTCAAGGATCTTCCGGTCATGACTTCTCCCCACGGTCCATTGCGGGTTGGCATCGGCGGCCCTGTCGGCGCGGGCAAGACCACGCTGACCGCCCAGCTTGCCCGTTGTCTGTCGCCGCATCACTCGATCGGGGTGATCACCAATGACATTTACACCCAAGAGGACGCCGAGGCGCTGATGCGGATGCAGGTGCTGCCGCAGGACAGGGTGATCGGGGTTGAAACCGGCGGCTGCCCCCATACTGCGATCCGCGAGGATGCCTCGATCAACCTTGCCGCGGTGGCAGAAATGGAGCGGCGCCATCCGGATGTGGAGATCGTGCTGATCGAAAGCGGCGGCGACAATCTCTCTGCCACCTTCAGCCCTGAGCTGGCCGACGTGACGTTGTACATGATCGACGTCGCAGCGGGTGAAGAGATCCCGCGGAAGGGAGGACCGGCGATAACCCGCTCTGACTTGCTGGTCATCAACAAGACGGATCTGGCGCCCTATGTCGGTGCATCGCTCGACGTGATGGCGCGTGATGCCGCGCGGATGCGCGGATCGCTCCCCACCGTGTTCACCAGCGTGCGGCACGGCAAGGGGATTGCCGAGATTGTCCGCCATCTTTGTGCAATCGGCGGGCTTACTTTCGCGGTCCCGCTGTAGCGGTTTTCCCGCTGCCGCCCCGCCGGCATTTGACAGCCCTGGCCCGGCTGCGAAAACATCGGACCGTGCCGGAGAGTTTTGTCCGGAGCATTAGACAGGAGCTGTGACTGCAAGTGACCCATGTAACCACCGCATTCGACGCACGACTGGCCGGGCTGCTGCAGCAAATATACCCGGACCACGACACTGCGCAGCTCGCGGCACGGGTCGTTTCAGCCTTCTGGCCCGAGGGCACGCACCGCCGCAAGCGCGGCCGGAGGCCGGGCAACCGGCTGTGGTCCGAGCGCGACGCGGTTCTGATCACCTATGGCAACTCGCTGCAGGATGGCAGCCACAAACCGCTGGACGTGCTGTACGATTTCCTGCTCAGCCGTATGCGCGGGGTGGTCAACGGCGTCCATATCCTGCCATTCTTTCCCTATACCTCGGACGATGGCTTTGCGGTGACCGATTACCGGGCTGTGAACCCGCAGCTGGGAGACTGGGAGGACATCACCCGGATCGCGTCGCATTTCCACCTGATGTCAGATCTGGTGCTCAATCACGTGTCCAGCCAGGGCCATTGGTTCAATGAGTACCGCCAGGGCAATGCCCCCTATGACCGCTACTTCTATGAGGCCAGCCCTGATGACGACCTCTCACAGGCAGTGCGCCCGCGTACCACGCCGCTGCTGCAGGCCGTCGAGACCCGCAGGGGAACCCGTCATGTCTGGTGCACTTTCACCCATGACCAGGTTGACCTCGACTTCACCAACCCGGACGTGCTGCTGGAGATGCTGGGCATCATCCGCCTGCACATCAGCAAGGGGGTGCGGATCCTGCGGCTGGACGCGGTGGCCTTCATCTGGAAGCAGGCAGGCACCCGCTGCATCCACCTGCCGCAGACCCACGCCATCGTGCAGCTGATGCGGCTGCTGTGCGACTATGCGACCGAAACAGTTGTGCTGCTGACAGAAACCAATGTGCCGCGCAGCGAAAACCTGAGTTACTTCGGCAACCGGAACGAAGCGCATGCGATCTACAACTTCCCGCTGCCGCCCTTGATCCTGCACGCCATGCAGTCGGGGACCGCGCGCTACTTGCACCGCTGGCAATCGGCGATGCCGCCGGCGCAGCTGGGCTGTGCTTACCTGAACTTCACCGCCAGCCATGACGGCATCGGCATGCGCCCCGCCGAAGGTGTTCTGCCGCCGGAAGAAAGGGCGCGGATGATAGACGCCGCGCGGCAGGCCGGCGGGCTGGTGTCGATGCGGGCCAAACCGGGGGGCGGCGAGGAGCCCTACGAGCTGAATTGCTCCTATTTCGAGGCGATGCGCTGCACCTTCCCGGGCGAGGATGCGCTGCAGATCCCGAGGTTTCTGTGCTCCCAGACCATCGTGATGTCGCTTGAGGGCATCCCGGCCTTCTATGTTCATTCGCTGCTGGCGACCCCGAACGATCACGAGGCCGTCGAGCGGCGCGGCATGAACCGTGCCATCAACCGGCACCAATGGCATTACCCGGATCTGCTTGAGCGGCTGGACGATCCGCATTCGGACCAGTCGCGGGTGCTGGGGGAGATGAGCCGCCTGCTGAAGCTCCGCGGCCGTCAGCCGGCTTTTCACCCCAACGCAACGCAGTTCACGCTGGCGCTGGACGAGCGCCTGTTCGGGATCTGGCGGCAGAGCCTCGACCGGGACCAATCCATTTTTGCGCTGCACAACGTCAGCAAAGACACCGTGACCGTCAGCCCCACGGCAATCAACCTGATCGAAGGCGACGATTGGACCGACCTGATAACCGGAGAGCGGATTGCACCGGCTGGTCCTGAAATTCCCTTTGCGCCCTACCAATGCCGCTGGATCAGCAACAGGGTCTGATCAGGCCGGATCAGGCGAACTCGTCCTGGTCAGCAACTGCCGCAGCCTTGAGATCCGCCAAGAAATCCGGGTCGGCAGAATGCACCCGGTTCCAGGTCGGAATAAAGGGCGTTTCATGCGGGTTTTCCAGGAAAATATGGCCTGCACGCAGAATGTTCTCAGCGAAAAGCTCGATCGACTTTTCTTCATTATGGCGATCGACTGACAAGCCGTTCATCTTGGCATCGCTGTGATAGCCCTCCAGCAGATCCAGCGCCGACCGGTAGTAGGTCGCTTTGAGCGTTCTGAACACATTTGGTGTGAAAACCGTGCCGTCCGCCGCCAGCTTGCGGATGATCGCCTTGCAGATGTCGGTGGACATGCGGCTGAGGCCGCGCGAGGCATCCTCGGGCGACAATTCCTGGTGCTTGTGGTCATAGGCGTCGGAAATCTCGACCTGGCAGACCGATTTCGGCGCCAGGTTGCGCCAGGCTTCGGACAGCACACCGACCTCCAGGCCCCAATCCGAAGGGATGCGCAGGTCTGCCAGCACATGGGTCCGCATCGCGAATTCCCCCGACAGCGGATAGCGGAAGCTGCGCAGGTAGTCGAGGTAGTCACGGTCGCCGACCACGCGCTTCAGGGCAATCAGAAGAGGGCTTACCAGCAGGCGGGTCACCCGCCCGTTCAGCTTGCCCGCCCCGATCCGCGGATAGAACCCTTTGGACATCTGGTAGGAGAACCCCGGGTTGACAACCGGGTAGACCAGCCGCGCCAGCATCTCGCGGTCATAGGTGAGAATGTCGCAGTCATGGATCGCCATGACCGCGCTGTCGGCACAGGCCAGGAGATAGCCGATGCAGGACCAGACGTTCTTGCCCTTGCCTGGCTCCTGCGGGGCGAGTCCCAAGGTACCGAGCCGAGCCTCCAGCACATGCATCCGCGGGCTGTCGTTCCAGATCACGATGTGATCCTGCGGCAGCCTGGCGAAAAATTTGCGCGCGTGGCGGAATTGCGCCTCGTCCGCCTGGTCCAATCCGATGATGATACGGTGCAAATAAGGCACCTGTGCCAGCTCTTCCACGATGTTCTCCAGCGCCGGGCCTTCCAGCTCGGAATAAAGACAGGGCAGGATCAGGGTGATGCGCCTGGTTTTAGCGTAGACCGTGAGCTCATGCGTCAGGTCCTCAAGGCTGCGCGTTCGCAGATTGTGCAGCGTGGTGATGTTTCCGTTCTGGTGAAAGTCAGCCATCGCTTGCTTCCTCCTTGATCAGATTAAGGTCCTGCAGCAGACCGAGGACCGCGGCGTTCCAGCCGGCAGGACCGGCAAGTTCGGTACGGCGGATGCGCCCTTCCGCTTCCCCCGGCAGGGGCGGCAGATCCGGCCCGTGCGGGTTGCTGACGATAAATCCGACGTCCGCGGCCTGCAGCATTGCGGCGTCATTCGGCGCATCGCCAAGGGCCGCGGTCAGCCCGGCGGAATAGAGCCTTGCCAGATCCCGCAGCCTGTCGGCCTTGTTGCCGCCGAAGGAAAGCGTCAGGAACCGCCCGCCGCGCTGCGCCTGCAGACCGGCAGATTGAGCCGCCTTCAGGAACCGGCCGAGGTCCGCCTCCGTGCCCTGCCAGACACCAGGTTCGCTGAAGTCCCGGGTCCGGGCATTCGGGGCTGACCCGAGCGTGAGGCCGGTAAGATCTGCAACCTCGTGATCGGACATCGCCCCAAAGCCGCGGAAGCCAGGCGGCAGCACTGCAATCCGGTCCAGCAGGTCTGGGTACCGGCTGCTTTGCGAGGCGGTCTCCTCTCCCGCCCCGAGCAGCCCGGCGCCGTTTTCGACAATTGCAGGCCATCTCCCGAGACCCATAGAACGCCTCAGCGGAGCAACTTCAGCCGCCGTCTTGCTGGTGGCCAGAATGACACCCGCCCCGGCCTCCTTCAGCGCTGACAGCGCCGAGCGGCCGGGCTCCCAGCAATAGTCCTCGTGTCTCAACAAGGTGCCATCGAGATCAGAGAATACGAGAAGCGGGACAGCTAGCGTCATGTGCCAAGTATAGTCTGGCCGCGCTGGGATGGAGAGATTTCCGCAGCTAGGCCAGGCGCGGCTGCTGAAATCCTGTTCGCTTCTCTGCTGCCCGCCTAAAGTTCGGGCTTTTTTCATCCGCAGGCCTGGGCCCAAGCCGACAGGGCAGCTTGATCCTAATCACTTAAGGAATGCTCAATCGGGGTATTCTTTCCCGGAAAAGGTGCAAGATGCGCGCAATGATGTTCCGGTAGGCCCGCGAGTCGCTCTGCCTGGAGAACGATCCTCAGCCGGAACCGGAGCCTTGGGACGTTCTGATAATGGTCGAGGCCTGCGGCGTGTGCCGCACTGATCTTCATTTTGCGGATGGCCGATCCTGCCGTTTGCAGAAGTGCCCGATGCCAGAACGCGCCCAGTTGCCTCGCAGATAACAGGACAGACCCCGGTATTGTGAACGCGGCGGAAGAGCGGCTAAGCCGGGCATTTGCGGAGCGAGACGAAGCGCTGCTGGCAGACGTGCTGAAGCCGCTTCCAATCAGCGATGCGCTGCGAGAACTCACAAACCTGCCGCCGGATGACCAAAGCCTTGCGCTGTCGCTGCGGCCTGCGGAGCGTGCCTTATAACCTTACAAGAAGTCCGTCTTGCGACCTGTTCAATAGCACCACTTTGCAAATCGTTTGTCCTGTGTTCCTTCTTTGAACTCCGCCCTGAGATCATCTTTCTGGCTTCATTTCAGGCCCTTAGATTTTCTCACTTCACGCTGAAAAAAGTACCGTCCCGTGCATCATGACGGCAACCGCAGTAGGAGCCGAATGCTCGTTTCATCCGTGCTCCCGGTCAGCAATACTGAACAAGCCCTCGTTGATGTCCAGTTTGGACAGGTTTCTGACCCTAGAAACGGCTTCTGAAAATGGCGCTTTCGGTCTCTGCGTGTTTTTGCTCGAGCATTCCAAGATCACAGCCCCATTTTTGATGAGGCAGATTTAGCGAGTTTCACCGCGGCTCCTGAATTCTTAGACAGATCCAGCAGGAATTTTTTCATACAGCATTCTTCGAGATTGATCTCTTCATGACACAAAAGGCTACAGCCCAGTTGCTGCCAGCCGAACGCTTAGCGGGCGGAATTTAGGTCAGATAGGCTGACTTATTTAACATAATCGGACTTATAGCGCAGAGCGCTTTCAGCGCGGCCCAGGAGACATCTGGGCCGCGGCACCCTGTCTATTGCCGTTTGGAAACAACAATTTGCGAGGTGCCGCGGATGTCCCGAGCTGTCGGAAGGCTCGCGTTGCAAAGAAACGAGGGAATACGTCATGGGCAACAAAGGACATACCCAGCTTGTCAGAGGCGGCCAGACAACACAACACTGGACCCGCATGGCAACGCAGGTGCTCAAGTACAGCACCTCAATGGCCGCCGCCGCCTTCACCATCACATTTCTGGTCCTGGTCGCCCTGAACTACGAGCTGGATAAGGTGCGGCTCACCGGCATCTACTGGATTGCGGAATTCAACGTCGAACAGCGCGGCACTGAACTCCGCGAACTCAACTATGTGAATCTCGGCGGACTTCGCGTGAAGCGCACCGCTGGACAGATCTATGCAGACCCCGATTTACGCAATATCTATGAGCTTTACGCGGCAAATGCCTGGCGCTTTCTCTATTTCTCGCTTCTGCCCGCCGCTGCGGCATTTGCCTTCACCTTCGCTGTCTTCGCCATGGTCGGCCGGTCGCTGAAGGAGGAAGAGCATATCCGGGGCGCCCGCCTGGTTACGGCCAATGAGCTGAAAGCCTGGTCCAGGCGGAAATGGCGCGGCTACGAAAAGCGCTTTGGCAAAGGCTCGAAGACTGG
>NZ_JAXMOX010000170.1:0-10263 GCF_034669605.1 Leisingera sp. | reverse complement strand
CTACCGGCGCTGCCCGGTCTACCAGGATCTGAGCGAAGATGTCGCCGGGGGCAATGGCGCGCGCATTATAGCGGGCCTTGACGCTGGCAATCCTTTCCTGAACCGAGGGCTGCACCTGGCCGGGACGGGCCTGAAACCCTGCAACCGCTGCCTTGACGCGGGCTTTGCCCGCCTCCGTTCTGACAGACTGGAAAACGGGCGGCTGCCCCGAGGTCAATTCGTTCTGCATTTCTTGCTGCTCCGTTCTGGATCTCAGCAACCGGAATACTGAAACATCCCCAACAAAAGATAAACGGGAGGCGGCAGCCTCCCGTCAAATCGGTGTCAGAAATGCGGCGGCCCGCAGCGGCCGCCTGGCGCCGGATCAGGATCAGTCCAGGAACGCCTTTTCAACCACGAAATGCGCCGGCTTCGAGTTGGCGCCCTCTTCGAGGCCGTAGGTGTTCTCGAACAGATCCTTGAGTTCGAGGTTGAAGGCCAGGTTGCCGCAGATCATCGCGCGGTCGCTTTCGGGGTTCAGCGGCGCCACGCCAAGCTCGGCAAAGGCCTCGCCCGAGCGCATCAGGTCGGTGATGCGGCCCATCTTGGGGCTCTCTTCGCGGGTGGTGGTCGGGTAGTATTTGATCTTTTTCCAGAAGCCTTCGCCGATCACCTCATTGAGCAGCGCGTCGTCCTTCAGGCTCTCGATCAGTTCGCGGCCATAGGTCAGCTCGCCGGCGGTGCGGCAGGTGTGGGTGATCACCACCTCGTCGTAATCCTCGTAGGTCTGCGGCTCGCGCAGCAGCGAGGCAAAGGGCGCAAAGCCGGTGCCGGTGGCAAAGAACCAGATCCGCTTGCCGGGCAGCAGCGCGTCATGCACCAGGGTGCCGACCGGCTTGGGGCGCAGGATGATCTCGTCGCCCGGCTGGATGTGCTGCAGGCGCGAGGTCAGCGGGCCGTCCTCGACTTTGATCGAGTAGAACTCCATTTCCTCGTCCCAGCTGGGCGAGGCGATGGAATAGGCGCGCAGCAGGGGTTTCACCTTGCCGGTCTTGGGGTCGGGGTCGTTCATCAGGCCGATCATCACGAACTCGCCCGAGCGGAACCGCAGCGAGGCCGGGCGGGTCACCTTGAAGGAGAACAGCTTGTCGGTCCAGTGCTTCACTTCGGTCACGGTCTGGGCGTCGGGCAGGGCCGGCTTGGCCTTTTCGGGCGCAGCATTGGTCGCAATGTCGGTCACGGGTGTCATCTCATTCATCACTTGCACTGCCGGAGGAGTAGCCGGCACCTCTGATTAATCGTTGATCCAGGTCAGGAAAACCCCCTGTTTTGCGAAACCGGTCCCGCGCAGGACGCAACGGAACCGGTCTGGCACAGGTTTTCCCGGGCGCGGGAGGGCCGGTTCAGCGGGCCGCGGTGCTGCCGCGCAGGCGGGCCTGATAGCTGTGGTCCTGCCAGTTGGCGCGGGCCAGCCATTGGTCCTCGGGCTGGCGGGCGGCCAGGTCGTCGGACAGCTCCACCTCGTCAAAGCCGGAGCGGCGCGCCATCGCATACTGATCGGCGATCACATGGCCAAAGGCGCGCAGGCGGCCCTGATAGCCTTTCAGCCGCAGCTGGCGCGCCAGGGTGAAGCCGCGGCCGTCGGCAAAGCTGGGAAAGCTGATCCGCACCAGGTCCACCCCGTCCAGCGCCACATCATTGAGGCTGGCATCCGACTGCAGCTCAAGCACGCTGCTGCCGTCAAAACCGCCGGTCCAATCGTCCTGGGCAAAGCCCGTGTCCGTCACGATAACAGTCATCGTTCAAGCTCCTGTTCGTACCATTTGGCCATCCACCACGTGGATGCCGCATTCTTCTTTGTTTTCGCCGCGCCAGCGGCCGGCCCTTGGGTCTTCGCCGTCCTTCACCGGGCTGGTGCAGGGGGCGCAGCCGATCGACGGGTAGCCCTTGGCCACCAGCGGATGGCGGGGCAGGCGGTTTTCGTCCATATAGGCGCGCACGTCTTCCGGCGCCCAATGGGCCAGCGGGTTGATCTTGAGCCGCCCGGTGCCGTCCTCGACCTCAAAGAAATCAAGCGCGGCGCGGGTGCCGGACTGGAACCGCTTGCGGCCGGTGATCCAGCCGTCATAGCCGTCCAGCGCCTTTTGCAGCGGCACCGTCTTGCGCAGGGTGCAGCAGGCGTCCTTGTCGCTGAATTTCAAGGCCCCGTAGGGATCCTTTTCGGCGATGTCATCGGCGCGGATGATGCGCACGTTGCGCAGGCCCAGCCGCTCGCTCACCTCCTGCTGGTACAGCAGGGTTTCGGTGAACAGCAGTTCGGTGTCGACAAAGACAACCGGAGTCATCGGATCGATGATCGCGGCCATGTGCAACAGCACCACGGATTCCGCGCCGAAAGAGGAGACCAGGGCGATATGCCCTGCGTCCGTGAGTGCGCCCTCCATCACCGAGGTGGCCGAATGATGGCGGAAGCGCGCATTCAGCGCCTCCGCCTTGGCGGCCAGCTCCCGGTCGCGGGCGGGGTTGCCCCCCCCGGCGGGCTTGTTTCCGGCTGTGTCGAACATGGGTCAGGCGACCTTTTTCTGGGCCTCGGGATAAAGCGCTGCCTTGAAGGGCTCCATGCCGATCCGGTTGTAAGTCTCGAGGAAGGTCTCCTCGGCGCCTTCACGCCGGGCCATGTAGACCTCGACGATGCGCTCCACCGCAGGCACGATTTCGTCATAGGCAAAGCCGGGCCCGGTGCGGGTGCCGATGGCCGCCGTCTCGGTGGCGTCGCCGCCCAGGGTGATCTGGTAGTTCTCCACCCCGGCGCGGTCCAGGCCAAGAATGCCGATATGGGCAACATGGTGATGGCCGCAGGCGTTGATGCAGCCCGAGATCTTGATCTGCAGATGGCCGATGTCGTGCTCCATCTTCAACTCGTCGAAACGGGTTGCGATCTCCTGTGCCACCGGGATCGAGCGGGCGGTTGCCAGCGCGCAGTAATCCATGCCGGGGCAGGCGATGATGTCCGAGATCAGGCCGACGTTGGCGGTGGCAAGCCCGTGTGCCTTCAGCTTGGCGTGGAGTGCCGGCAGGTCGTTCTTGTGGACATGCGGCAGGATCACGTTCTGCTGGTGGCTGATGCGCAGCTCGTCATAGGCGTATTGCTCGCCCAGATCCGCCATCAGCCGCATCTGCCCGGCGCTGGCGTCGCCCGGGGTTGCGCCGTGCGCCTTGATCGAGATGGTGACGATGGCGTGGCCCTCGGCGCGGTGCGCGGCCAGGTTGGTGTCGGCCCAGGCGCGGAACACCGGGTCGTTTGAATAGGCGGCATCGAAGGCTTCGGTGGAACCGGAACGGAACTCCGGCGCCTTGAAATGCGTCTTGATCTCTTCCAGCAGCTGCTGGTCGGTGCCGTCGTACTGGCCGCGGATCGCCATGAAGGCTTCCTCGGTCATCGCGCGGTAGGTGTCGATGCCGTTCTCTGAGACGGTGATCTTGATGCGCGCCTTGTATTTGTTGTCGCGCCGTCCCAGCACGTTGTAGACGGTCAGAACCGACTCCAGATAGGGCAGCAGATCCGCCTGCGGCAGGAATTCGCGCAGCACCTGGCCGATCATCGGGGTGCGGCCCAGGCCGCCGCCGACGATGACCTTGAAGCCGGTCTTGCCGTTCTGTTCCACCACCTGCAGGCCGACGTCATGCGCCTTGATCACGGCGCGGTCGTTGGGGCTGCCGGTGATGGCGATCTTGAACTTGCGGCCCAGGAACTGGAATTCCGGGTGGTCGGTGGACCACTGGCGGATCAGCTCGGCATAGGGGCGGGGATCGGTCAGCTCATCCTTGGCGGCACCGGCGAAATGGTCGGCGGTGGTATTGCGGATGGTGTTGCCCGAGGTCTGGATGGCGTGCAGCCCCACTTCACCCAGCGCGTCCAGCATATCCGGAATGTCGCGCAGTTTCGGCCAGTTGTACTGGATGTTCTGGCGGGTGGTGAAATGGCCGTAGCCCTTGTCCCACTTCTCGGCCAGCAGCGCCAGGGTGCGCATCTGGGCGGAATTCAGGGTGCCATAGGGCACCGCGACCCGCAGCATATAGGCGTGCAGCTGCAGGTAGACACCGTTCATCAGGCGCAGCGGCTTGAACTCGTCCTCGGTGAGGGAGCCGTCGATGCGGCGCTCGACCTGGGCGCGGAACTGGGCGTTGCGTTCCGCCAGGAAGGCGTCGTCGAACTCGTTGTACTTATACATTGGCTTCGGCCTCCTGTTTGCCGTGGAAGTAGTTCGAGGGGCCGGTGCGGCGGAAATCCTCGCGGAAATGGGTCGGCTCGGGGCCGTTGGGGCCTGCCTTGGCGTCGGCCAGATAGGCGCCGACGATCCGGATGTTCTGCTTTTCCGCGTCCAGCAGGCGCAGCTGGGCGTCGGCCTCGTCGGTGATCAGCTCAGCCTCGGACAGGTTGCGGGTCCAGGTGTTGGCGGCGGTGAAATAGATCACGTCGCCTTCCAGCAGGTCGTTGGCGGTGATGACTTTGGGCGTAAAAGGGCGGGCCATTATGCAAGCTCCGTTTTGAGGTCGTTCAGGGCGGCGGCCGCCTGGCGCGGCGCAAGGCCCAGGAGTGTGAGGGCAGGGCCGTCGAACCCGGCCGCATCCAGGTCGGCGGGCAGGCGGTCCAGGTTGGTTTCCAGCACCCGCTGTTCGGGGCGGGAGGCGTTTTCAATAATCGTCACCGGCGTGGCGCGGTCCGCCCCGTGCATGATCAGGCGGCCCTGCACGAACCGGGCGGATTTCTTGCCCATGTAGACCGCGGCAACCTCGCCCGGGCGCGCCAGGGCGGCCCAGTCGTGATCGGCAAAGCCGCTCATCGCGTGGCCGGTGAGAAACCGCACCGAGGTGTTGCGGCCGCGCTGGGTCAGGCTTTGGCCGATGGCGGCAACGGCGGCGGAGGCCGCGGTGATGCCGGGGAGGATGGTATAGGCGATGCCGGCGTCTTCGCAGGCGGTCAGCTCTTCATCCAGGCGGGCAAAGATCGTGGGATCGCCGGCCTTCAGCCGCAGCACCTTGCGGCCTGCCTTGGCATGGGCCACCAGCCGCGCGTTGATCCGGTCCTGGCTGACCTGCGGGCCAAAACCCTCCTTGCCGACGTTTTCCAGCACCGCTTGCGGCCCGGCCAGCGCGATGATTTCATCGCTGACCAGACGGTCATGGAGAATGACATCGGCCTGCTGCAGCGCGCGCAGGGTTTTGACGGTCAGAAGATCCGCATCGCCGGGGCCTGAGCCTGCAAAGACAACCTGGCCCGCAGCCATACAGCACATGCTGCCGCGGCTGTGAGCGGTGGCATTGGCAGCATGTGTGGTCTGTGCAGGCATCTTGGCGGCCTCTCCGGTGTGTTTGACTTGAGGGTAGATATAGGAAATATTCCCGGTATTGCGCTATATGCTTGCGGAAATAAGAACGCTGGTTTTGCCGCGATGAGGCAGCGGGCCGATTGGTCCTCACAAAAGGAGAAAACAGGAATGACGGTGCGGATCGACGCCACTGACCGGAAAATTCTGGCTGAACTGCAGCGCGACGCGAGCCAGTCGCTGGATGAAATCGCCCGCCAGGTGGGGTCCTCCAAGACCCCGGTATGGAATCGGATCCGCAAGCTGAAGGACGCCGGTGTGATTGGCCAGCAGACGGTGCTGCTGGATGCCGAGGCGCTGGGATTCGAGGCCTGTTTCTTTGTCCTGATCCGCACCTCGGAGCATGAGGCGGATTGGCAGGCGAAGTTCCTGCAGGCGCTGCGCGACCGCCCCGAGGTGCAGGAAGCGCACCGGCTGGCGGGCGATATCGACTATATCCTCAAGGTGCGGGTGCAGAATGCCCGCGCCTATGATGTCTTCTACCAGGCGCTGATCGCCGAGGTCCGGGTGCATAATGTGACCGCGCTGTTGTCGATGGAGGAGATCAAATCGACAACCATGTTGCCGCTTTCTGACAACAGCGGCGCATAAACAGGCGCCGGAACAGGCAATTGGAGGCAGCGGCATGCACGCGCAGAACAGAAAAATCATCACGGAGGGCGCGGCCCTTCATGTGCAGGAGCAGGGCGACCCGGCGGGGCCGCCGCTGCTGTTCCTGCACGGGGGCGGCGGCAGCCTGCAGGATCTTGCAGGCCTGCTGCCGTATTTCGGCGGTTACCGCTGCGTGCTGATGGACAGCCGCGGGCATGGGGGGTCTGCCTTGGGGGACTTGCCGCTGACCTATCCGCAGCTGGCGCGGGACGCCGAGGCGGTCATCGCCGCCTGCGGGCTGGAGGCGCCGGTGCTGGTCGGCTACAGCGACGGCGGTATCGCGGCACTGCATGCAGCGGCGGCAGGGCGTGTGCGGCTGGGCGGCATCGTGACGATGGCGGCCAATGGATCGCCCCCTTCGGCGCAGGTGATCGAGACGATTTATGCCACCGTCACGGCTTCCGGCTGGCGCGAAATGTTTCCGGTGAGCAGCGCTCTTTACGACCGGATCAACCCGGCGCCGGATCTGGAGCGTCTGCTGAGCGAGCTGGGCAAGCTGTGGTGCAACACGGATCCCGGAAACTATCCGGATGCCGCCAGGCTGGCACGCATCAGCTGCCCGGCGCTGGTGCTGGGGGGGGATTCCGACCGGCTGGTGCCGCGGGCCGAGACACTTGCCCTGGCCGAGGGCATCGCCGGTGCCGCGCTGGGGCTGCTGCCCTTTGCCGGCCACGATTTCCCGGAAACCGCGCCAAAGGCCACCGCCGCTGCCGTGCAGCAGTTTCTTGCGCAGCTGCCCCAGACTTGACCCAGACTTGACCCAGGCTCGCGCTGCTGCTTCAGACTGTGACCAGCAGCCGGGTCAGGCCATGGAAATGGTAGGTATTGGAGTATTCCGGTTCGGCTGCCAGCCTCAGATCCGGGCAGCGCCCGAACAGGATCGGCAGGGCAATCTGCATCTCCAGCCGCGCCAGCGGTGCGCCGACGCAGAAATGCAGCCCGCCGCCAAAGCTCTTGTTCACTTTCGGCGGCCGTGACGGGTCAAACACCTCTGGCCGGTCCAGCGCCGATGGGTCGCGGTTGGCGGCGGCCAGCAGCAATGCCACCTGATCGCCGCGCCGGAAGGTATGGCCGAACACCTCGGCCTCCTCATAGGCATAGCGGGTGAACATATGCAGCGGCGGATCAAAGCGCAGGATTTCCTCCACCAGCCCGTCGATGCCGTCCGGCGCCAGCCAGTCCGGCTGCCAGCCCTGCTGCAGCATCGTTTTCACCCCGTTGCCCAGCGAATGCACGGTGGCTTCATGGCCCGCGTTCAGCAGCAGGATGCAGGTGCCGATCAGCTCATCCGTTGACAGTTTGTCGCCTTCCTCCTCGGCGGCGATCAGCCGGGTGATCAGGTCGTCGCGGGGATCGTTGCGGCGCTTGCCGATATAGCCGCGCAGGAAATCGGTGAACGCCTGTGCGGCTTCTGCAGCGGCGTGCTCTGTCGTTTCGCTGCGCGACGCCTGATACATCGCCACCATCCTGTGCGACCAGTCCAGCAGCTGCGGCGCCATCTCTTCCGGCACCCCCAGCAGGCGGCAGATGGCGATCACCGGCACCTGGGTGCAATAGGCGTCCAGCAGATCGAAAGGCGCCGCGGGGAATTCATCGATCAACCGGTGGCACAGATCCTCAAGACCTGGCTGCAGCGCCGCGATTTCGCGCGAGGTGAAGGCGCGCAGCACCAGGCGGCGCAGGCGGGTGTGGCGGGGCGGTTCTGCGTCCAGCATCGAGTGCGCCTCAACCGCCAGGAAGGGGGCGAGATGGGCGGCGCCGTCCTTGTGCATCTCTTCCGGCACTTCGCGGCCGAAGCGGCGGTCGCGCAGCAGCATATGCACGGCGGAATGGCCAAAGGCGGCCGCCATGCCGTAATCCTGCCAATGGTGCAGCTGGCCCTGCTCCCGGGCGGCGGCATAAAACGGGTAGGGGTCCTGCACAAAGGCGGGGCCGGTGGGGGATTGGGTCAAGGTTTTCATATGCCGGATTTTGCCGGCATGGCTGGCCAATGCAAGGGGGCGGCTGATAACGTGCGGCCATGAAGACACAAAACTATCTTCGCTGGAGCCTGCCTGCCGGGTTTTTGCTGGCGGTGGCGGCGCTGGCGCTGGCGGTCTGGTCTTATGGCTACCGCCAGGCGCTGGACAGCCTGGCCGAGCGCAGTGCGGCGGATCTGGCGCTGGCGTCGGACCGGGTCAGCACCCAGTTGCAGGTCTATCAGGAATTGGCGGTGCTGACAGCGGAACACCCGGCGCTGGCGGACCTGTCTGCGCCGGACCTGCGTGCGCAGGCGGCAGAGCTGCTGCGGTCGGTCGCGGATAAAACCGCGGCGCTGGATGTGTTTTTTGCCGCTGCAGACGGGACCGTGCTGGCGGCTGGAGACGGGGTGGCGGCGGCCGGCGTGGCCCGGCAGGGCTATTTTACCCGTGCCATGCAGGGGGCTCTGGGCACTGGCCACGGCGTGCTGCAGCCGGGTGCCAAGCGGGCTTATTTCTATGCCGCCCCGGCCTTTGGGCCCGACGGGCGGGTGCGCGGCGCTTTGGTGGTGGTGGCCGATGTGGCGGATGTGGAGCAGACCTGGCGCGGCTCGCTGCCGGCGGTGTTCTTTACCAATGCAACCGGCGAGGTGTTCATTGCCAACCGCTCGGAACTGCTGTTCTGGCAGCGCGGCGGCGCCGAACCGGCCGCCGGCAAGCCGCTGGTGACCGGCAAACGCCTGCACGCCGGCCATGAGATCTGGTCGCTGCGGGGCAGTGCCTATCTGCCGCAGCAGGCGCTGCACCTGTCGGTGCAGCTGCCGGTGATCGGCATGACCGGCGAGATTCTGGTGGATGTGGCGCCGGCCCGGCGGATTGCGGCGCTGCAGGCGGCGGCGCTGGCAGCGGTGTGCCTGGCGTTCGGCGCCATGCTGTTCTTCGTGATGGAGCGCCGCCGCACCCTGGCCGAGGCCAATGCGGTGCTGGAAAGCCGGGTGGCGCAGCGCACCGAGGCCTTGTCGCTGGCCAATGACCAGCTGCGCCGGGAGGTGCGGGAGCGCGAGGAGGCCGAGGCGGCGCTGAAACGCGCCCAGCAGGATCTGGTGCAGGCGGGCAAACTGTCGGCGCTGGGGCAGATGTCGGCGGGGATCAGCCACGAGCTGAACCAGCCCTTGATGGCGATCCAGCAGTATGCCGAGAACGGCACCGCCTTTCTGCAGCGCGGCAAGGCGGAGCGCACCGGCGAGAATCTGGGGCGGATCGCCGATATGGCGGCGCGGATGGCGCGGATCATCAAGAACCTGCGCGCCTTTGCCCGCAACGAGAGCGAGCCGATGGGCCGGGTGGATCTGCTGCAGGTGATCGATACCGCGGTGGAGCTGACTGCGCCGCGGCTGAAGGCGGATCAGGTGGCGCTGCGCTGGGACCGGGGGCGCCGCGCGGATCCGGTTCTGGCCTGGGGCGGCGAGGTGCGGCTGACGCAGGTGTTTGTCAATCTGATCAACAACGCGGCGGATGCGATGCAGGGGCAGCCGGAGAAGATGATCGCGGTCTCGGTCGAGACCGGCCCGCGGCTGCAGGTGCGGGTGCAGGACAGCGGTCCCGGCATCCGGGAACCGGAGAAGATGTTCGATCCCTTTTATTCCACCAAGGCGGTTGGCAGCTCCGAAGGGCTGGGGCTGGGGCTGTCGATCTCCTACGGGCTGGTGCAGAGCTTTGGCGGCAATATCCGCGGCACCAACACCGGCGGCGGCGCAATGTTCACTGTCGAGCTGGCGCCTTGGCGGGGCGCTGAGCAGACGGAAGATGCCGCATGACCCGCAAGGTGCTGCTGGTGGACGACGATGCGGCGGTGCGCGAGGCGCTGGCGCAGACGCTGGAGCTGAACGATCTGGAGGTCATTGTCTGCGGCTCCTTTGTGGCGGCCAAGGATCATATCGCGGCGGGGTTTGACGGCATCATCGTGTCGGATATCCGGATGCCGGGGCGGGACGGGTTTCACCTGCTGGATTATGCGCGGGGGGCCGATGACGAGCTGCCGGTGGTGCTGCTGACCGGCGAGGGCGACATTCCGATGGCGGTGAAGGCAATGTCGCGGGGCGCCTTTGATTTTCTTGAAAAACCCTGCGCCGCCGCCGATTTCCTGCCGGTGCTGGAGCGCGCTTTGAAAACCCGCGCCCTGGTGCTGGAGAACCGGCGGCTGAAGCGGCAGCTGGAAACCGGCGATCCGGCCGCGCGGCTGTTGTTCGGCAGCTCGCCCCAGGCTGAGGAACTGCGGCGGCGGGTGC
>NZ_JAXMOX010000169.1:0-10364 GCF_034669605.1 Leisingera sp. | reverse complement strand
TGTACCCATAGCCGCCGAAAAGTTGCAGGCACTCGTCCAGAACCTCGCCCTGGGTATCGGTGATCCAGTATTTCGCCATCGCCGCTTTCTCGACGCTCAGCCGCCCCTGCAGGTGCTCGGCAATGCATTCGTCCAGAAAGGCGCGCGCAACCTTGGCCTTGGTCAGACATTCCGCCAGCTTAAAGCGGGTGTTCTGAAACTGCAGGATCGGGCCGCCGAACGCCTCGCGCTCCTTGCAATAGGCGATGGTGCGCTCCACCGCGCCTTCCATCGCGCCGACTGCGCCGCAAGCGATGATCAGGCGCTCTTGCGGCAGCTGCTGCATCATCTGGTAAAAGCCCTGGCCCTCGGCGCCGCCCAGAATGTTCTCTGGCGGGATTTCCACATTGTCAAAGAACAGCTCGGAGGTGTCCGCCGCATGGCAGCCGATCTTGTCGAGGTTGCGGCCGCGGCTGAAGCCAGCGGCGCCGTCGGTCTCCACTGCCACCAGAGAGATACCCTTGGCGCCCGCCGCCGGGTCGGTCTTGGCTGCAACCAGGATCAGATTGGCGTGCTGGCCATTGGTGATAAAGGTCTTCTGTCCCGACAACCGGTAAGCATTGCCATCCTTGACCGCCTTGGTCTTGATTGCCTGCACATCCGAGCCGGTGGAGGGTTCAGTCATTGCCAGCGCGCCGACCAGCTCTCCGGTCGCCATCCTGGGCAGCCAGCGCTGTTTCTGCTCTTTGGTGCCATAGGCCAGAATATAATGGCCAACGATGCCGGAATGGATGCCTTGGCCCCAGCTGGCCAGATTGGCGCGGCTGCCTTCCATCAGGATCACGGCTTCATGGCCGAAGTCGCCGCCGGCGCCGCCATAGGCCTCGGGGATGGACGGGCAGAGCAGGCCAAGGCCGCCCGCCTGGGTCCAGGTCTCCCGGTCCATTATGCCTTGCTTGCGCCAGGTCTCGAACTTGGGCGCCCATTCATTAGTGATGAACTGGGCCGTCATCTGGCTGAGCATCCGATGCTCATCTGTCATCCATGCAGAACGCGTCTCGGTCATCTTTCTCCCTTTGGCCGCTTCCCGGGCCTTATCTCTTGCGGGCTTCCAGCTCGGCATTGAACAGCCGCAGCCGGTGGCTCAGGTTTTCATAGTCCGTCACGCTGTCGAAATTTTCGAACAGGAATGACAGCGCCTCGCCTTCATCCAGCCCCGCCTCCTGGGCAAACTTCCTGAGCTTGCGGTAGCCCTCCTCGGTCATTGCAACCGGGAACCGGCGGGTCAGGCGGAAACGTTTCGGCATCATGTGGTCCTTTGCATGTCAAAGCACCGGCCGGGCTGGATGGACGCCCCGGACAGGGGCGCCCGAAAGGCATCAAAAGGCGTCTGCCTCCAGCGCCATCACCGGTTCGGCTCCGCTTTCGATGCGGGCCAGGTGCAGTTTGGTCGCGGGCAGCCGCCGTGCCATATAGTACCGGCCGGTTGCGAGTTTCGTCTCATAGAACGCCGCGTCATCGGCCCCGGCGTCAAGCGCTTCCTGCGCGGCCTTGCCCATCTTAGCCCACATCAGGCCCAGGCAGACCTGTCCGAACAGATGCATGAAGTCGTAAGACCCGGCCAGCGCGTGGTTGGGATCCTTCATGCCGTTTTGCATGAAATACATACCGGCCGCCTGCAGGTCCTTGGAGGCGGCCTTCAGCGGATCGATGAAGTCTTTGCCGAAAGTCTCGGAAACCTCTTTATTTTCCTGACAGAAGGTTTTCACCAGGTCAAAGAACGCCAGAACATATTTGCCGCCGTGCTGGCCCAGTTTGCGGCCCACCAGATCCAGTGCCTGCACGCCGTTGGCCCCCTCGTAGATCATCGCGATACGGGCGTCGCGGGTGTATTGCGACATGCCCCATTCTTCGATGTAGCCATGGCCGCCATAGACCTGCTGCGCCTGGACGGTCATGTCGTAGCCCTGATCGGTCAGGAAGCCCTTGATCACTGGCGTCATCAAGGAGATCAGCCCGTCGGCGTCCTTGTCGCCTGCGCGGTGCGCCTGGTCGATCAGGGTGGCGCCCCACAGCAGGAACGCGCGCGCCCCTTCGGCAAAGCTTTTCTGATCCATCAGCGAGCGGCGGATGTCCGGATGCACGATCAGCGGATCGGCGGGCCCGTCCGGGTTTTCGGCGCCGGTCACGGCGCGGCCCTGCAGCCGGTCCCTGGCGTATTCCACCGCGTTCTGATAGGCGGCCTCGGCCTGCGCCAGGCCCTGCATGCCGACGCCCAGACGGGCCTCGTTCATCATCGTGAACATGGCGCGCATGCCTTTGTGCTCTTCGCCCAAAAGCCAGCCGGTGGCGCCGTCATAATCCATCACGCAGGTCGAATTGCCGTGGATGCCCATCTTCTCCTCGATCTTGCCGACCGAGACGCCGTTGCGTTCGCCCGGGGTGCCATCCGCGCTGACAATGAATTTGGGCACGATGAACAGGCTGACGCCCTTGATGCCCTCGGGGCCGCCGGGGATCTTGGCCAGCACCAGATGCACCACGTTCTCCGCCATGTCATGGTCGCCGGACGAGATGAAGATCTTCTGCCCCGAGATCTTATAGCTGCCATCGCCCTGCGGTTCCGCCTTGGTGCGCATCAGGCCCAGGTCGGTGCCGCAATGCGGTTCGGTCAGGTTCATGGTGCCGGTCCATTGGCAGCTGACCATCTTGGGCAGATAGGTGGCCTTCTGCTGGTCGGTGCCATGCGCCAGAATCGCCGAAGCAGCCCCGTGGGTCAGCCCCTGGTACATGGTAAAGGCCTGGTTTGCGGAAGAGAAGAACTCGCCCACTGCGGTGCCCATGACATACGGCATGTTCTGGCCGCCGAACTCCTCCGGCATGTCCAGCCCGGTCCAGCCGCCCTCCTTGACCTGTTCAAAGGCCTCCTTGAACCCTTTGGGGGTGTAGACTACGCCGTTTTCCAGGCGGCAGCCCTCCGCATCGCCCACCACGTTCAGCGGGTGCAGAACCGCACTGGCGATCTTGCCGGCTTCCTCCAGCACCGCGCCGGTGAACTCCGGCTCCAGTTCGTTGTATCCGGGGATGTCGCTGCCGGAGACTTTCAATACGTCATGCAGGATAAACTGGGCGTCTTTTGCGGGGGCTGTATAGGAAGGCATTGCGGTCCTCTTCAGGGGTCTTGTTGCTTCGGGTCGATGCCGGGCAGGCCGGCGGGATAGGGCGGGGCGGCTGCCTATTCGGCGGCCTCCTGTTTGGCCCGCATCGAGGCGATCATCTTTTCGCCCCAGGCCAGCTGGTCTTTCAGGTCCTCGATCGCCTCGGTCAGCTCTTCGCGCTGGCGCTCCATATCGGCAAGCCTCTCGCGGCCGACCTCATAGGTCTTGGTCAGCTGAGTCACCTGCTGGTCGCCGACATGGTACAGATCCAGCAGCTGGCGGATTTCCTCCAGGCTGAACCCGAACCGCTTGCCGCGCAGGATCAGCTTCAGCCGGGCGCGGTCGCGTTTGGTGAACAGCCGCTTCTGGCCGTCGCGGATCGGGAACAGCAGTTCCTTGGCTTCGTAGAACCGGAGCGTGCGGGGAGTTACGTCATAAGCCTCGCACATCTCGCGGATGGTCATGGTTTTCTCGGTCATCATCGTCACTCTTACGGCTTGGTGCAGGAGCAAGCTGGCCGCATCCGGGATTTCGATCAAGACTGACTTTACGTTTACGTAAGTTGTACGTTGCGTCATTTTCAGGGAGCGCGAAAGTGTCGTAAAGAGAACAGAAAGCGGCGCAATGATTGATCTGGAGGGCGCGCAGGCCGGGGCCGCACCGTATTCAAGATGCGGCTATGGCAGAATCCAACAGCCCGGACGCAAGGCGATACCGCGGCGCCCGCGCTTGCCAACGGGCGGGCGTTCTGGCGAGGCGCCGGTATATTCAAGAAGCCGTGCTTGTTGGCAGGAATGCAGTGGCGCACGCGCGCGACCGGCGCCACCCCGCGGGCAGGCGCTCGCCCGGCCGATTGACACAGCGCGGGTGCTGGATTGGACTTAGAAAGGCGGGGATTCGGGTTACTTAAGCAGGGCCCGGGTGCTTTCACGCAGTTCGTTCAGCTCTTCAATGGCTTCATTGATCTGCTCGCGCTGCTTGTCCAGCTCCAGAAGCTGGCGGTCGGCCATTTCCATGAATGCATGGTTTTGGGCGTCGTTGCCCTCTTTTTCATAGATCAGCAACCATTGGCGGATCTCTTCCAGCTGAAAGCCGAACTTGCGGCCGCGCAGGATCAGCTTCATCCGCGCCCGCTCCCGCGCGCCATAAAACCGCGACCGGCCTTCGCGGTCGGGGTGCAGCAATTCGATGTATTCATAATAGCGCAGCGTCCGCGGCGTAACCTCGAACTCGGCGCACATTTCCTTGAATGACAATCTATTGTCGGTCATCCGTCATCTCCCTTGCCGGGAACCTAGGCACTTGCAGCGAACAGTGCAACCTCCGCGGCGGCACACTTGCGCTTTTTCCGGGCCGGGGCCAAAGATGGGGGAGACATTTCAAAGGGACAGCCCCATGGCCGACAAGACCGACCTCGCGCGCCAGTTCATCGAAGCCATCCCCCATGCCAAGCAACTGGGCATGAAGCTGACCGAGATCGGCGACGGCACTGCCGAAATCCGCATGGCTTACGACGAGAAGCTGGTCGGTGATCCGGCAACCGGTGTCATCCATGGCGGCGCAGTCTCGGCGCTGATGGACACCTGCTGCGGCGCAGCGGTGATGAGCCACCCCTCGGCCCCCGGCGGCACCGCCACCATCGATCTGCGCATCGACTACATGCGCCCGGCGTCTCCGGGCCAGACGATCACCACCCGCGCCACCTGCCATCAGATCACCCGCAGCGTTGCCTTTGTCCGCGCGGTTGCGATGGACGAGGATACAGACCGCCCCGTCGCCACAGCCTCCGGCGCCTTCACTGTGGAGAATAAGTTTTGAGCCGCCCCCGTCCTGAACCGATTCAGGTGGTCAAGCAGCGCCGCGATGCAGCCCTTTCGGCGCTGGTGGATTCGGTGCCCTACATCCGCTTCTTGAACGTCACTTTCGACCGCCGCGGCGATGAGCTGACCGCGCAGCTGAATTTCGACGACAAGCTGATCGGCAACCCGTTCCTGCCCGCGATCCACGGCGGCGTCACCGCGGCCTTCCTGGAAATCACAGCGATGATCACCCTCAACTGGTCACATCTCTGGCAGCGCATCGAAACCGGTGATCTGGACCCGGCGGAAATGGCCAAGGGCAACCTGCCGCGCCAGCCCAAGACCATCGATTTTACCGTCGACTACCTGCGCTCCGGCCTGCCGCGCGACGCCTATGCGCGGGCGCGGGTGAACCGCTCGGGCCGCCGTTATGCCTCGGTGCATGTGGAGGCCTGGCAGGACCACAAGGACAAGCTGTTCGCCCAGGCCACCGGCCATTTCCTGATGCCGCAGAACCAGAACGGCGAAGGCTGACACACGATGACCGGCGCGAACACCGAAATCACCCATAAACGGGTGCTGACAATCGCTTTGCCGATTGTGCTGTCGAATGCGACGGTGCCGATCCTGGGCGCGGTGGACACCGGCGTGGTCGGCCAGATGGGCGAGGCCGCTCCGATTGGTGCCGTTGGAATCGGTGCGGTGATCCTGGCGGCGTTCTACTGGCTCTTCGGCTTCCTGCGCATGGGCACTACCGGGCTGGCGGCACAGGCGCGCGGCGCTGGGGACTGGGCCGAGACAGGCGCGCTTCTGGTGCGCGGGCTGCTTCTGGCCTTTGCTGCCGGAACCGTGTTCACCATTGCCCAGGCCGCAGTATTCCGGGGCGCCTTCGCACTTGCCCCGGCCAGTGCCGAGGTCGAAAGCCTGGCCCGTGGCTACCTGCAGATCCGCATCTGGGGCGCGCCTGCCACAATTGCGCTCTATGCTGTCACCGGCTGGCTTATCGCGGTTGAGCGCACCCGCGGCGTGTTCCTGCTGCAGGTCTGGATGAATGGTCTGAACATCGTCCTGGACCTGTGGTTCGTGCTGGGCCTCGGCTGGGGTGTCGAAGGCGTAGCCATCGCCACGCTGATCGCCGAATGGACCGGGCTGGTGCTGGGGCTGTACCTGTGCCGCGATGCCTTTGCCGGCGATCAGTGGCGCGACTGGGCACGGGTGTTCGATCCGGCGCGGCTGAAACGGATGATGCAGGTGAACGGCGACATCATGGTGCGCTCGCTGCTGATGACGGGGTCATTCACGACCTTTCTGTTCATCGGTTCCGGCGTCGGCGACGTGAACCTCGCCGCCAATCAGATCCTTCTGCAGTTTGTTGAAATCACAGCCATTGCGCTGGACGGTTTTGCTTTCTCAGCCGAGGCGCTGGTCGGCGGGGCCATCGGCGCCAAGACCCGCCAAAGAGTGCGCCGCGCGTCAATCGTCACTGCGCAATGGGGCGTTGGCGGAGCGGTGCTGCTGGGCATTGCCTTTGCCACGGGCGGCCCTGCACTGATCGACCTGATGTCCACCTCCCCCGAGGTCCGCGAGGCAGGGCGGGTGTTCCTGATCTGGGCCGTGGCGATGCCTGTGCTGAGTGTCGCAAGCTGGATCTTCGACGGCATCTACATCGGTGCCACCTGGACCCGCGACATGCGGTGGGCGATGCTGCAATCGGTGGCGGCCTATGTGGCGGCCCTGCTGCTGCTGGTGCCGGCGTTCGGCAACCATGGCCTGTGGGCGTCGTTGCTGGTGCTGAACATTGCCCGCGGTGTGACGCTGGGCCTGCGCTACCCGCGGCTGGAGGCGCAGGTTGGCGTCTGACGTCACCGCGGGAACCGGAATTCTGCGGGAATTCCGGCCCGGATGTCAGGCGGTTTCCGGGAGGGTCTGCGCGCCGGCAACCGGCGCCTGCCGTTACAGCAGCGCTTCAATCGCCTCGGTCGGGCGGCCGATCACGGCCTTGCCGCCTTTGACGGCAATCGGGCGCTCGATCAGGATCGGATGCGCGGCCATCGCGGCCAGCAGATCCTCCTCCGGGCTGTCCTTCGTAAGGCCCAGCTCCTTGAACGCCTTTTCACCGGTCCGCATCATTTCCACCACCGGGACGGCAAGCGCGGCCTGCACGGCCTTCAATTCCTCGACCGAAGGCGCATCTTCCAGATAGATCCGCGTCTGAACTTGCACGCCGCGCTCTTTGATCAGTGCCAGCCCCGCGCGGGATTTTGAGCATTTCGGATAATGCCAATAGGTGATCACAACCAATCCTTCCGTTTTGTTCCAACCGCTTGCGCGACGTTGTCAAACCCGTCCCGCGCCAGCAGCCCGTCCAGTCCGCGGGCAATATCACCGGCTAGCGACAGCCCGCCATAGACCATCGCGGTATAGAACTGCACCGCAGACGCCCCGGCGCAGATCTTGGCATAGGCCTGCTCTGCATTGCTGATGCCGCCAACGCCCACCAGTGGCACCTTGCCGTCCAGCAGTTCCGACAGCTGCGCCAGCACGCGGGTGGATTTCTCAAACAAAGGCGCGCCGGACAGCCCGCCGGCCTCGCCTTTGTGCAGGCTTTGCAAACCATCGCGCGACAGGGTGGTGTTGGTGGCGATCAACGCATCAATGCCGCTTTCAACGGCGACGGCAGCGATGTCCTCTATCCCCTCGCGGTCCAGATCCGGGGCGATCTTCAGGAACACCGGCACCCGGCGGCTCAGGTTGTCGCGGGTTTCAACAACTCCGGCCAAAAGCGCCGACAGGGCCGCCTTGCCCTGCAAGTCGCGCAGTTTCTCGGTGTTGGGGGAGGACACATTGACCGTCGCAAAATCCAGATCCGCGCCGCAATGGGCCAGCACTTTGGCAAAATCCGCGGCGCGGTCCTCGCTGTCCTTGTTGGCGCCAAGGTTCAGCCCGATGACGGCATCCCGCGGACGCTGCGCCAGCCGGGCGCCAATTGCCTCCATGCCTTCGTTGTTGAAGCCGAAACGGTTGATCGCGGCCTTGTCCTCGGTCAGGCGGAACAAGCGCGGCTTGGGGTTGCCAGGCTGCGGGCGCGGGGTGGCGGCGCCAACCTCGATGAAGCCGAAACCGGATTTCGCCAGCGGCGCCAATGCCTCGGCGTTTTTGTCATAGCCCGCCGCGAGGCCGACCGGGTTCGGCAGATCAATCCCCGCCAAAGAGGTTTTCAAACGGGCTGAGCTCACCGGGCCCGGGGCAGGGGCAAGCCCCAGGGTCAGCGCCTTGACGGACAGGCCATGGGCGGTCTCCGGATCCACCTTGTGCATGGCGGCCAGCGCCAGTTTCTCGGTCAGCTTCACGCCATTTCCTCCGGGAACTGATGCACGCCTTGGGCCAGCGGCAGCGGCTTGGCCCAGACCACATCCGCCATGCGGATGTTGCGGAACAGATGCGGGAACCTGGCACCGCCGCGGGAGACCTCCCATTTCAGGTCATCGCCCATGGCCTCTGCATCACAGGCCAGCAGGGTCAGCCCCTCGGCCCCGGCAAAATGCCTGGCCGCGGTCTCTGCCGCCTGGGTTGCGGTGGAAAAATGGACATAGCCATCTGCCACATCAATCGGCGCGCCCCGGGTTTCACCCTGAGCCTGCAGTGCGGCCCATTCGTCCGCCCGGAAAATCTTGTAAATCAGCATAGAGGCCTGATGCCCTGCGATTGCGGATGAATCAAGGGGGATTGGCGTTGGCAAGGCGTGGCGCCACCGGGAATGCTGACACGAGAAGACGCACAAGCCCGGCTTTTCCCCTTTGACCAGGGCGGTCTTTGGGCGCAGGCTTTCCCAGAACCAGAAAACGGGAGCGCCCCTTATGATTGCACGGATTCTCACACCGGTTGCGGCTCTGGCCTTGACCGCCGGCGCGGCGGCGGCGGACTACAGGCTGACCATTCTGCACACAAACGACTTTCATTCCCGGTTCGAGCCGATCAGCAAGTATGACAGCACCTGTGATGCCGGGGATCAGGCCGAGGGCAAATGTTTCGGCGGCACCGCGCGGCTGGTGACGGCGGTTGCCGAAGCGCGTGCGCGGGCAGAGAACGCGATCCTGGTGGATGGCGGAGACCAGTTTCAGGGTTCGCTGTTCTACACCTATTACAAGGGCAAGGCCGCGGCCGAGTTCATGAACCAGCTCGGTTATGACGGGATGACTGTCGGCAATCATGAATTCGACGACGGCCCCGAGGTTCTGCGCGGCTTCATGGACGCGGTCGGCTTTCCGGTGCTGATGTCCAATGCCGATATCTCGGCCGAGCCGGCGCTGGCGGAGGTGCTGAAGAAGTCCACGGTGATCGAGCGCGGCGGCGAAAAGATCGGCCTGATCGGCCTGACACCGGAGGACACCCATGAACTGGCCAGCCCCGGCAGGAACATCACATTTTCCGATCCGGTGGCAGCGGTGCAGGCCGAGGCGGACCGGCTGACCGCGGAAGGCGTGACCAAGATCGTAGTGCTGAGCCATTCGGGCTATGGCGTCGACCAGCGGGTGGCGGCGGAAACCACCGGCGTTGACGTGATCGTCGGCGGCCACAGCAACACCTATCTGTCCAATACCTCGGATAAGGCGGCGGGTCCGTATCCAACCGTGGTGAACGGGGTGCAGATCGTGCAGGCCTATGCCTATGGCAAGTTCCTGGGCGAGCTGAATGTGACCTTTGACGACGCGGGCAAGGTGATCAGTGCGGAGGGCGAGCCGCTGATCATGGATGCAGCTGTCGCCGAGGACACGGCCACTTTGAACCGCATTGCTGAACTGGCCAAGCCGCTGGATGAGATCCGCAACAAGGTGGTGGCGGAAACCTCCGCGCCGGTTGAGGGCAGCCGGGACGTCTGCCGGGTGCAGGAATGCCAGATGGGCAATCTGGTGGCCGACGCGATGCTGGACCGCGTCCAGGATCAGGGCGTAACCATTGCCATCGCCAATTCCGGCGGGATCCGCGCCAGCCTGGATGCCGGCCCCGTCACCATGGGCGAAGTGCTGACCATTCTGCCATTCCAGAATACGCTGTCGACCTTTGAGATCCCGGGCAAAACCCTGGTGCAGGCGCTGGAGAACGGGGTCAGCCAGGTGGAGGACGTCAAGGGCCGCTTTCCTCAGGTTGCAGGCCTCACGTTCAGCTGGGACGCTTCAGCGGTGCCGGACGCGGGCCGCATCAGGCAGGTGATGGTGGCAGAGGGCGGGGGCTTTGTGCCGATAGATCCGGCCAAGACCTATCTTGTGGTCACCAATGACTATGTCCGCAACGGCGGTGATGGCTATGCGATGTTCGAGGGCGGCGATAAAAACGCCTATGACTTTGGTCCGGATCTGGCCGATGTGCTGGCAGGATATCTGGCGGCGCAAGGCCCCTATCCCCCCTACACGGACGGGCGGATCACTCA
>NZ_JAXMOX010000168.1:0-10434 GCF_034669605.1 Leisingera sp. | reverse complement strand
CTTCGGTGACGTGGCGGACAGTGGCCGCGGCCTGGTCAACCCGATGGGCAAGCTGAGCCGGATGCTTGGGCGGCTGCAGGATGCGGTGGACAAGGACCGGCAGCAAAGGGAGGCAGCCCTGAAGATTGCCGGGCTGCAGGTGAAGGGCGCGGATGCCGTCACCCGCACCCGGCAGGGGCAGGGCATTGTCGATGACTTCAACGCGCTGCGCGATCAGTATGGCATCACCCTGACCGGCCAGAAGGGCACTGTTTCCGTCAACGGCAAAGGCCGGATTGAAACCTCCTTTGACTACTACGGCGGTGGTGATGTGGTTGGCTTCAAGGCCGCCCTGCGCAAGCGGTACGGGACCGATTCAATCGGGAAGGTGTTCAGCCAGAGCAATCAGCGGGTGGCCAATGCGGAAGAGCGGGCCGACAAGCTGCGCCAGCAGATCGAAGCCCTGGGGGCCATTCCTGCCTTTGCAACGGGCGGTCTCCACTATGGTGGTCCGCGCATCGTCGGCGAGCGCGGCTGGGAAATCGAAAACACCGGATCCTCCCGCATTCACAGCCACGCCGAAAGCGTGGCGATGCTGGACAACCGGCCGCTTGCCCAGGCGATCGACACCTTTGCGAAAACGGCCCTGGCGCAGGGCCAGCGGATGGAACTGTTCGTGCGGAAGATCTCGCAGTTTCTGGAAGGGTGGGATGAAGACGGGCAGCCGGAGGTGCGTGTGTGATGGATTTCAACATTATTTCTCCGATGGCGGTGACCGATGCAGAGCTGACCGCCTCGAACATTCCAGAGGATGATCATCCGGAATGGGATGCCGGCACGACCTACGCGGCAGGGGACAAGGTGATCTCCACCGCATCGCACCGGATCTACGAAAGCATGCAGGCCGGAAACCTGGGCAATGACCCGGTTGCGGATGATGGCAGCTGGTGGCTGGATCTGAAGGCGACCAACCGGTGGTCGGCGTTTGACAACCGCCGCTCAAACAAGGCCAGCCGGGCCGATGAGATTACCTATTCCATCGTGCCAACGCAGGACTGCGATGCGATCTCGCTCTTTGGCCTGACTGCGGGGGCTGTGCGCATCGAGGTCTGGGACGGTGCCGCCAGCATCTATGATGAAACCTTTGTCATGGCGGATACCGGCCATGTGGTCAGCGTCTACACCTACCTGTTCGGCGGCATCGTCTATTCCCGGCAGAAGGTGCTGAACGGCTTCCCCGGCTACATCGGGCACCGGATCGATATCACCATTTCCGCGGTCGGGGCGACGGCGGAGGTCGGGCATATAGTGCTGGGGCGCAATCACCTGCTGGGCACCGTTCTGAACCTGCCGCGCATCGATTTCGTCAGCCACAGCCGCAAGGGCTATGACGATTTCGGAGACGAAATCCTCGTCAAGCGCGGTTCAACCCGGAAAGTGGATGTGTCGCTGGTGGTGCCCACCATTCAGGCGCCGCGGGTGATGGATATCGTCGCCGAAGTCGATGGCCTGGCGACCGCCTTCTACGCCTCGGGGAGCGGGCCGAACTTCGGGCTCGAAGGGCTGGGCTTCCTGGATGACCACGGCCAGCCCCTCGATGTGGCGGGCGAGTCCGTTTTTCCCCTCATTCTAAAAACCCTCAAATAGGATCGATCGAGCATGAGCATTCCCAGCTTCTCGCAATGGCCGGATATCCCCCAGCGCAGTGCGCCGGAGGCGGATTTCGACGCCAAGATGTACGCGCTGTTTCAGCATTTCGCGACCACGCACCGCAATGAAATGCTGGCGTTCATAAGCTTCCTGGAGAGCAACAGCACGGTGATCGATGCGGCGCTCAACGGCACCACGATCGGGCTCAACACGCCCGCAGCGGCGAAGTTCACCGCGCTGGAGGCCGACAGTGTGGGTGGTGCCGCAGTGCAGTCCGGCGCTACGGACGGAACCCCAGGGAAGCTGGCTAAGCTGGAAAATGGAGGTGCCGGTATGTTCGGCGTGGGGGGCACCACGCCTAAATTCATTGCCGATCTGGACAGTCATGACACGCTGGCGGGTTTCTATGGCGTACAGGATACGACTCCGGGCACCCGCCCCGCTGGGGCGTCCAGCTACGGGTTTCTGCTGGTGCTCCGGCAATCCGTCACAGGTGTTTGCCAATTCTACATCAACTCCAACACTCAGCTTTTGGCCTATCGCACCGCGACGGCCGGGAGCTGGGATGCTTGGAAGGAGATCATTACCGGGGTTGTGCAATCCGACTGGCTGGACAGCACAACCGGGGCGCTGCTGAAGGCCGGGGCCTATGGCTGGGGGCATGATACTTCGGATGGGTCGGCGAACCGCTGGAGCGACACAACCCTGCTGGCTGACATCACGACTTCCGGGGTTTATCGCTACGATGACAGTCATGCCGACGCCCCAAGCACCGCGGGGATGGTGCTCCATTTGAACCGGGTTCCCACCAGTGCGTCTGGCGGAAGAATGCAGATGGCATTTGCTCACGATGGAAGCCAGTGGGTGCGCTATCAGAATGCCACTGACCCGGTTGGTTTCTCGGAATGGGCATTGCTTTATTCCGCCTCAAACGTCCTTGGTACGGTCTCGCAATCCGCAGGTGAGCCAACCGGTGCGGTGATCGAGCGCGGCAACAATTCTAATGGCAGGTATGTGCGCTTTGCGGACGGTACACAGATTTGCACGCGTCGCATGAATGCGAGCGCGTCGGGGGCAGAGGCCTGGACCTTTCCGGCCAGCTTCATTGAAGAACCGCAATGTTCAGTTCTCCCGATCAGTGCCGGAGCGCATTCCGTGACGGCGGAGCCGCCATCCAGCACCACCACCTATGTTGAGTTCAACTGTTTCGACACGGCGGGCGCGCGCCAGGCAAAGTCCTGTCATCTGACAGCTACTGGCCGCTGGTTCTAAAGGAGTTTCCCCATGCAGATCAATTGGACCCCGGTGCGCCGGGATGAGGCGCTGACAGTCACCAAGGCGGGCGATGCCCTGACCATCAACGCAGAGGTCTTCGACTTCAGTCCACTGCCGGAGGGGGCCACACTGCCGCGCGCGGCGGTGGCCTGCGAATGGCTGGCCTCGGATGTGGAGCGCAGCGGCGGCGAGATCAGCCTGACGCTGCTTCTGCCGCATGGCGCGGACGCGCCGGAGGAAACCCGGTTTCCGGAGCTGGTGATAATGGCGGGCGACGGGCCGGTGCCTGTGCCACCGCACAGCAACTCCGAACCAGAGCCGGAAGCGGAAGAGGAGAAGGACGCATGAGCAATATCGACTTTTCGCAGGTGGTCACCGCCGAAACCAAAGTAGCGAAAGCCCGCGTGGCGCTGTTCGCGGATCTTGCCCGCATCCGCTGGGAGCGGGAAACCGGCGGGATCACCCTGCCGGATGGCACCGGCCTGCCGAGCGATGAAGTCACCGCCCGCAAGCTGACCTCCGCTGTCACCAGCCTGCAGACCGGTATGGTCACCGCGCCGATTGCCTGGAAGTTCCCGGACGGCTGGCAGGATCTGACCCAGGTGCAAATCGAGGGGGCCGCGGCGGCTGTGGCGCAGCATGTGCAGGCGTGCTTTGCCGCTGAGCGATCCGTGCATGACCAGATTGAGGCGCTGGTTGATGCGGATGTTCCGGGCTTCGAGGTGCAGGCGGCATTCGATGCAGCGCTGGCCGGGCAGGGGGGCGCCTGATGGAGGATGCGGGCCTGGTTGATTGGCTGTCGAACTTGCTCGGCGGTGCGGCGACCACACTGTTCGGAGCGGCGATGGGGCGTCTGATGTGGCATTCCGGCGAGGTGCGCAAAGGGCAGCGCCGCTTCTTCGGCCCTGAACTGCTTTGGGAGGTCCCGGTGGCGATTGGCATGGCAATCATCGGCGAAGCGATTGCCAGCTACCTTGGAGCCAGCGCGACGGTCAGCACCGGGATCGTTGCTCTAGCGGCCTACATCGGGCCGCGCGGTGCCGAGGTGCTTCTGACCAAATGGCTCACCCGCGCCCGCCCCTGATTTTACCCAATCACTAATCAGCGAAACCAGCCCCGCCTTGTGCGGGGTTTTTTATTGGAGGCAGAATGTTCCAAATCCTGACACTTGAAACCCTGCAGCGGATTGCCGGGCCGATGCCAGCGGGCGGCACGCAGGAGCAAAACGCGAAATCCTTTCTGATGGGCCTCAACACCTATGGCTTTGACTGCGGCCTGAACAAGCCGCACCGGCTGAGCTATCTGCTGGGGCAGACCCTCCTCGAAAGCGGGGCCCTCCGCTATGACCGGGAAATCTGGGGGCCGACGCCCGCGCAGGTCCGTTATGATGTGCGCATCGATCTCGGCAATACGCCGGAGCGGGACGGCGACGGCTTCCGGTTCCGTGGCCGCGGGCCCTTTCAGATAACCGGCCGGGCAAATTACCGGGCCTTCACCGCCTGGGCGCGCCGTCTTGATCCTGCCGCCCCGGATTTCGAGGCCGATCCGGATGCGGTGAACCTGGACCCGTGGGAGGGGCTGGGGCCGCTCTGGTACTGGGATACGCGCGGGCTGAATGTCCCGGCCGATGCGGGCGACGTGCGGCGGGTCACCAAGCTGATCAACGGCGGCTACAACCATTTCCTTGAACGTCTGCGCTGGACCGACAAAGCGCAGCTTGTGCTGCTTGGCTACGCGGCCACGGATGCCCCCGCTTTCCAGCGCACAGCCGGACTGGTCGCTGATGGCGTGATCGGCCCGGTGACCCGCGCAGCTCTGCAAAAGGCGCTGCGTGCTCTTCCGCCAGTCAATCCTCCGCGACTTGTGCCGGTCCCGGCACCGCCTGACTGGCTGAGACGCTTCCTCGCTCTGGTTCGCCGCTGAGCTGGCCAGGGCGTATTCTTTCCATTCAATCTATGAGGTGTGAACCATGAACTTGAACGATATCCTGCAGGAGCTGATGCCGGTGCTTGTCAGCGGCCTGAGCGTGATCCTGTCCGCGCTGATCGGCGCAGCGGCGCACAAGGCAAACCGGCGCTGGGGCCTCGACATCGAAGCCCGTCACCGGGAGGCGCTGCATAGCGCGATCATGAGCGGCATTCAGGCTGCGATCGAGGAAGGCCCGGAAGAGGCGGCCGAGGTGCTGATCAGTTCGGCAGTGGATTATGCCAGGGCGTCAGTGCCTGATGCCATTTCCAGGTTGCATGCTGGCGACCTTGTGCTGCAGCGCCTGGCCCGCGGCAAGCTGGTCGAAGTGGGGAGCCGATACTAGGGTTGGCGCGGGCCTCAGACCGGCCCGCGCTAGTGTTACAGAGATCAGAAGATGAAATCGTTCGCAGACAGATCGGCGATTGCGATGTCTTCCAGCGTGATCGAGTTGCCGTTGTTGTCGCTGATCACCGCGTCGCCGTCGCCGTTTTCGGACAGGTGGTTGTTCTTCAGGTCGCGGAAATGCTTGATGTTGCCGACCCCAGACAGATCGACCTTCTCCTGTTTGCCCGCAGTGCGGAAGTCGGTGATCGTGTCATCGCCGAAACTGCCCTTGAAAATGAAGAGGTCGGCGCCACCATCACCGTTTAGGATGTCATTTCCATTGCCACCGTTCAGCTTGTCGCGGCCAGCGCCGCCATGCAGGGTGTCTTTGCCGCCCAGTCCTTGCAGGGTGTCGTTGCCGCCTTCGCCTTCCAGCTCGTTCCGGGCGCCGTTGCCAGTGATACTATCCCTGTAGTCTGAGCCCCGCACATCTTCGAAATTCTTCAGCCTGTCACGGTCTCCGAAGCCGTCTATGGCAAAGCCCTTGTTCAGCTTAACAGTGACCCCGTCCGAACCGCCGTAGCGGTCGTCACGGTCATAGCGGACCTCGTCGCGGCCGCCGGCGCCGTTCAGCGTGTCATTCCCTTCCACGCCGCGCATGATGTTGCGGCCGCCGTTTCCGGTAAAGCTGTCGTCAAAGGCCGATCCACGCAGCATTTCGATGCTTTTTAGTGTGTCGGTTTTGCCCCAGCCATCGGTTGCGGTACCGGTCTTGAGGTTGGCGGTCGCGCCGCCGGGGTCGCCTGTGAATGCAACCTGGTCATAGCCCTTGCCGCCGTTATAAGTATCGCGCCCGTCGGAGCTGATGAAGTAGTCATCGCCGATGCCGCCGTTGTACCGGTCACGGCCGGGGGAGCCGTTGAACTCGTCGTCTTCGACAATGGTAGTGCCTTCTACTGACGAAAAGGGAATGATTGCCCCTGGCGCAAAGCTGCCGGTTGGATCTGTGAACCCTGTTATGGAATCGTCAAACGCGTTCCATTCGGCCGCCGTCGTGGCGGCAGGAAGTGCGGGTCCGTCCAGGACGAAGTAGTATTCTGTGTCTGTATTGTCACCGGTCTGGAAGCTGGCAATCAGCACAACACTGGTGCCTTGGGACCAGGTAACCTGTACGATCAGTGTCTCGTCTGACTGGACTGATGGTGCATTTTCCAGATCCTGGCCGTCAAACAGCACCTGCACGGCGCTGTCATTGATGTCGATGTAGGCGAGCCCGTCCTTGTCCCGTCCTGTAATGGTGTAGGAGAAACTTGCATCCGATGCTTTAGGAACAATGATCGATACTTGGCCAGACATCACCGCCGACGCATCGCCGTCCACAAAATCAACCCGGGTTCCCGGAAGTGTTAAAGTAGTCATACCTTGCCCTTCACAATAATAAAGTGAGCCTGCCTGAAACGCAGACAGAAATTCGCGCTGGAAATGTGAGGGGGGTTCCTGATTCCCGGCAAGAGAAAGAAATGGTTGATCCGCTCTTTGTTAACAAGTGTGCTGATACGGCACTTGGCACCAGAACCGCTAGGAGCGCACGATCTGTAAGTTGTGGTAGAGCTGGTCAAGTAGGGCAGCGCCGGTCAGGCCCAGCTGGGAAAAGGCAGCGGGCCGGTTTCCGGCCGCTTGGCTGCGGAGGTCGGCGAAGGGTAGCAGCGAGCCCACTGCCACTCTTGCCCAAGCCAGCTACTTTGCTGCCGCAGCATGGAAGTCACAGCCCCAAGCGGCCGTGGCCCCGAGTTGCAGCCCCAAGGATGCTGCAAGTGCGAAACTTTCTGCCCATCACGTTGAAAACGGACATTCAACAGCCCTGGTTAACAACCTTAAATCCTGCGGTCGGCACCGGGTGCAGAGAGGAACAGAAAGTATGCGTAAAAGGGTTCCACAGCAGGAGGCAATGTGATGTCCATTTCGGACCGGTGGCTTCCTGTTTGTTCAACTCGACTTTCCTACAGGCCGATCTGGATCATTCTCCAGCGGCGATCGAGGAGACGTTTTTCGTTCCCATTTCGCGGCTTAACAAAGTAGAGCGTCTCGCGAACACTTTGGGACAGCCCTGGTGGCCAAAGGTTAAAATCCGGCTCGTCCAGTTCTGACCGCGATGAGGGCAGGCTTGCAAATGCGTTGGAGTAGGCCGCAGAAGACGCGATCATCTCGGGTTGCAGAATAAAGTCCAGAAGCTGCATTGATGCAGCCATATTCCTAGCATCGTTTGGAACCACAAACAGATCAGCCCACAGGTTTGTTCCCTCCTTGGGCACAATGTAACGGTACTGGGTGCTTTCTTTCTCCAGAAGAGCTGCCTGTCCGTCGGTGCTCCAAGCGGCTGCCAAGCAGATATTACCGCCAAGCACATCGTCATACTGAGCGGTGTCAAATGACCGGACATATGGCGCGATGGCTGCAAGAACATCGAACGCCGCATCCAGATCCTCAGGAGACCGTGAATGCGGATCCAGGTCTAGATATGAAAGCGCGGCTGGCACCATCTCCTCGACTGAGTCGACTACGGTGATTCCGCAATCGGCCAGGTTTTGGGCGTTCGCGGGATCAAACAGAAGCGCCCAGCTGTCCAGCGGTGCGTCAGGCAGGCGCTCGGTCACGGCGTCTAGGTCGTAAACAAGGCCGGTTGTCCCCCAGAGATACGGCAAGGCATATCCCTCGGCCTGCGGTATCGCCGTGAAGAGAATGTCCAGGAGCTGCCGGTCTATTCCTGACGAGTCCAGGTTGAATCTCTGAAGAGCCCCTGCCGAAATCAGGCGGTCCACAATTTCTGATGTCACAACTGCCAGATCATAACCCGTACCCTGTGCTGTCAGACGTGCTTCTGCCTCGTCAGGGTCTTCATAGAAATCCAAAATGAGTTTTCTGCCGGTAGCGGCCTGGAACTTTTCAATGACCGCGGGATCAATATAGCCGCTCCAATTGTAAAGAAAGACCTCACCCTCCGAATCCGCAGCTGCAGGCAGGGCGATCGCAGCGGCCGTAAAAAGGGCAGCGGCCATTTTGAGTGTCATGCGCATCGTACCGTCGCCTCCTTGGGTTTGTGATGCTCATTCGGCCACAAGCGGGCCAGTGCATCTGCCAATTTTGCTTTATTTATCGGCTTCGAGAGGTAGTCGCACATTCCGGCGGATATTCCAGCATCGTGGTCCTCCCGCATCGCATTGGCAGAGAGCCCGATGATTGGAACCGCAGGCAGGTCGCCTTCCAGTTCTTTCGCCCTGATGGCTCGGGTGGCGTCCAACCCGTCCATTTCCGGCATCCGCACATCCATCAGGACCAGGTCGGGAGACCAGCTCTTCTCCAGCTCTACTGCCTCGGCGCCATTTGCTGCGACCTTGGTAGCGCATCCCATACCCCTTAGAAATTTGACCACGACGATCTGGTTTACGCGGTTGTCGTCAGCAACAAGAACCTTCTTACTGAATGTGAAGCTTGGCATGTGGGCGCTGTCGGGCTCCGCTACAGCCGCCGGGGCATTTTCAACAGGGAACTCCAGAATGAATTCTGAACCCGACCCAGCCGTTCTTTCCAGGTAAATCCTGCCATTTATTGCCTCTGTAAGCTTCCGGGTAATAGCAAGCCCGAGTCCAGTTCCGCCAACACGTGCAGTCTTGGATGCATCTGCTTGGGTGAACTGCTCGAAAATTCGTTCTTTTGCCTCCGGAGGGATCCCGTTCCCCGTGTCCCGAACCGCGATACGAAGCATGCGCATGCCAGTTGTTTCCGCAGCCTCTTCCTTTAGATCGATCACGACAGATCCGCGTTCGGTAAATTTCACGGCATTGCTGACCAGGTTCACAACAATCTGACGGACGGCCGTGCTGTAGCCCGATACACGCCATCTGCCATTACCGGGATCCGCGGCAAGGCGCAGGCTGATGTTCTTGCTCCGCGCCTGCGGCAAGAACAGTTCAATAACCTCCTGGCAGAGCGAATGGGCATCAAACACCTCGGCTTCAAGTTCCAGCTTACCGGCTTCGGCCTTGGACAGGTCCAGCACATCATTGATGATGCGTAAGAGGGAATTTCCGCTCGCTGTCATGATGCGGATCATGTGCCTCTGCTGGTCATCCAACTCGGTGTCCATCAGCAGTTCGGCAAGTCCCAGGACACCGTTTAACGGGGTGCGGATTTCGTGGCTCATTGTTGCAAGGAATACGGACTTAGCCTCGGAGGCGGCCTCAGCCCTGCGGCGGCTCTCTTCGATTTTAGATTGCGCTTTGATAATGAACCGTTCCATTGGAAAGTACACATACTTGACCGCCACCAGAACGCCACAAACACCGGTTAAAGCAGCAATTATTGCGTAGACCACCTGCCTCTTCGAGGCGACTTGAGAAGCCCTGACTTCAGCCTCCTTCACCTGCATAAGAACCGGAATCAGGCGTCTTGTAAGGTCCGAAGCAAGTGCTGCGGTTTTCACAGCCTCTGGTCCAGAATTTTGGCGCTGCGGATCCGCCAGGACCTTGCTCATAAACAGTATGTCGTCGAATTCGGTCAGCGGGTTCAAGGAGGGCTGTGCCAGGATTTTCTGTCCCCGGGCAGAGAATGCAGACCGTGAATTGGCAAGTTTAAGTTCAGTCAGAGCCCCGGCTGCAGACCTGGCGCTTAGCCGGATGCGGCTGCGTTCAACTATTGCTTTTTGGCTGGTGGGGTTCCTTTGAATCCTCTCAAATGCCAAAGACATCTCGGCAAGTGAAACAAAAGCCTCATCAAGCGCGGATATGTTCTTGGCATGCAGCTGAACGCCGCGGTGGCCAGAAAGCGCAACCCATATAGCGATAAGCGCCGAGAGAAGCAGAACCGCCAGAGCAAATACACTGCGTCTGCGAAGGTATTTTCTGGAAATACGCAGTGTTAGCACATCACCTTCCCTTACATCCTGCGAGGTTTTGCGAAATTTTTCCGCAAAAAGGAAACGAAACTATAATAGCCGCACCCCAGGGTTGATTGAATAGGCATTGTTGCAGAACCCAGTAACTGAGCGGGTTTTCCCTTTCCCATTGAGTTCAGGCCACGCGTTCGATCTCGGCCATGCCGAGTTCGTTGAAGCGGTTCATGAGAGCGATACGGATGTGGATTTCGGCGGTCTGGCGGTCGGGGTCTCGTGAGGCGATGCGTTCGCCGAAGGATTTCAGGCATCGCATCTTTGCCTCGATCCGACTTCGGGCATGATAGCCG
>NZ_JAXMOX010000167.1:0-10586 GCF_034669605.1 Leisingera sp. | reverse complement strand
CTGACGTCTTGGACACTGGCAGGGGGCGCCGCTGGTGCCCTTTTTCCTGCGGGGCCGGCAGCCGGGGCGGCCGATCCGCCCGTCAGCTCCAGCCTTTGCGGAAGAAATGCGGCGAGGCGCCGAACTTGCGCTTGAACTGGCGGGAGAAATGCGTGGCTGAGTTGAAACCCGAAGCGAGCGCGATTTCGGTGACGCTCATCGAGGTTTCGTTCATCAGCGCAAAGGCGTGGCTGAGCCGCATGTCGAAGTAGACATGCATCGGGCTTTGGTTGAGGTAGCGCGAGAACAGCCGTTCCAGCTGGCGGCGGGAAATGTCGAGCCGGTCGCAGAGTTCGCCGATCGACAGCGGTTCCTCGATTGATTCCTGCATCAGCTGCAGCGCGTTCAGCAGCCGCTGGTTGCGGCTGCCGATGGCCACAGCATAGTTGGATTTCTGCGGTGCGGCCTGACCGCCCGAGCGCACATGCAGGCACATGTCGGCGACGATGATCGCGAGCTGTTTGCCGTGGCGCTCCTCGATCAAGTGCAGCATCATGTCGGTCGCGGCATTGCCGCCGCCGCAGGTCATCAGCGGGCCGGAGATTTCAAAAATATTGGGCGACGGTTCCAGGTTCGGGTAGCTCTCCAGAAACCCCGGCTGGTTCTCCCAGTGCAGGGTGAATTTGTGGTTCTTGATCAGCCCGGCCTGAGCCAGCGCAAAGGCGCCGGTGCAGATGCCGCCGATGGAGCGGCCAAAGCGGCTTTCGCGGCGCAGCCAGTTCAGGGTGATCTCGCTGGCTGCGTTATGCGGCTCCACGCCGGCGCAGACAAAGCCCAGCGAATCCGAGGGCAGGGGCTGCAGCGGCGTGTCCGGTGTGATCACCATCCCGTTGGAGCAATGCAGCGGCTGGCCGTCTTCGGTCATGATGTACCAGCGGTAGAGCCGGGTGCCGGTCACCTGATTGGCAATGCGTAAAGGTTCGATGGCGGCGGCCACGGGCAGCATCGTCGCCTTCGGCAGCAGCAGGAAATAAAAGTCCTGCGGCTCGCCTTCGAAGGGAACGGCGAGATTGGCGGCGGCGCCTTTCTGAACAAAACTGTCATCGGCCATTGCGGACCCCCAGCGCGGCACCCGGGATTTGGCCTCCGCGGGTGGAATTCGGACTTGAGTTTGTTTCCTAAGGCGCTGCCGCGCGCCGCAGCCCAAGAATAGCGACAGCGTTCCAACGGATTGCGACACAGTATGCAGCTTTGCGGCAACGTAAAATGGCTGCCGCCCCTTGCAGGTCAAAAGTGGCGATACTAAGACTCAGGTAACACAAGGTCGGGTATGGTGCCGGACATAAACAACGCAGGCAGGTCGAAATGATTGATCCCAGAGAAACGTACATGAATACCCTGGTCCCGATGGTGGTGGAGCAGACCAGCCGGGGCGAGCGGGCCTATGACATTTTTTCCCGCCTGCTGAAGGAGCGGATCATCTTCCTGAACGGTCCGGTGCACGACGGGATGAGCTCGCTGATCGTGGCGCAGCTGCTGCATCTTGAGGCGGAAAATCCGTCCAAGGAAATCTCGATGTACATCAATTCGCCCGGCGGCGTTGTGACCTCGGGCCTGTCGATCTATGACACCATGCAGTACATCAAGCCCAAGGTTTCGACTCTGGTGATCGGCCAGGCGGCTTCGATGGGGTCGCTGCTGCTGACTGCTGGCGAAAAAGGCATGCGTTTCTCGCTGCCGAATTCCCGCGTGATGGTGCACCAGCCCTCGGGCGGGTTCCAGGGCCAGGCGACCGATATCATGATCCACGCCGAGGAAACCCTGAAGCTGAAGAAGCGGTTGAACGAGATCTACGTCAAGCACACCGGCCAGGAATACGATAAGATCGTCGAGGCGCTGGAGCGGGACAATTTCATGTCTCCGGAAGAAGCCAAGGAGTTCGGCCTGATCGATGAGATCGTGGAAAACCGTGCTAAAGGCGACGAAGAGCAGGCCTAAGGCCTGCGGATGTGAACAGCCGTGTGCCCCGTGTTTGATTTGGGGCGCACTTTCACATTGTGGCGGCCTAAGCACTCGCTTAAGCTGGCAGAAAGTTGAGAAGCCCCGCGGTGCGGGAGCAGCGGACCGGGCGGACTGAAAGGTAGACCATGGCGACGAATTCAGGCGGCGACAGCAAAAACACCCTCTATTGCAGCTTCTGCGGCAAGAGCCAGCATGAAGTGCGCAAGCTGATCGCAGGCCCCACCGTGTTCATTTGCGATGAATGCGTCGAACTGTGCATGGATATCATCCGTGAAGAAACCAAGGCTTCCGGGCTGAAGGCCACCGATGGTGTGCCGACACCCAAGGACATCTGCCAGGTTCTGGATGACTATGTGATCGGCCAGGCCACTGCCAAGCGGGTGCTGTCGGTTGCGGTGCACAATCATTACAAACGTCTGAATCACGCTCAAAAGGCCGGGTCGGACATCGAATTGGCGAAATCGAACATCCTGCTGATCGGCCCCACCGGCTGCGGCAAGACCTTGCTGGCGCAGACGCTGGCGCGGATCCTGGATGTGCCGTTCACCATGGCGGATGCCACCACGCTGACCGAAGCCGGATATGTGGGCGAGGATGTCGAGAACATCATCCTGAAGCTGCTGCAATCGTCGGAATACAATGTCGAGCGGGCGCAGCGCGGCATCGTTTATATTGACGAGGTCGATAAGATCACCCGCAAGTCGGAAAACCCCTCGATCACCCGCGACGTGTCGGGCGAGGGCGTGCAGCAGGCGCTGCTGAAACTGATGGAAGGCACTGTGGCCAGCGTGCCGCCGCAGGGCGGGCGCAAGCATCCGCAGCAGGAATTCCTGCAGGTGGACACCACCAATATCCTGTTCATCTGCGGCGGCGCCTTTGCCGGTCTGGACAAGATCATCTCGGCCCGCGGCAAGGGCTCGGCGATGGGCTTTGGCGCGGATGTGCGCGACAACGACGAGCGCGGCGTCGGCGAGGTGTTCCAGGAGCTGGAACCCGAAGATCTGCTGAAATTCGGCCTGATCCCGGAATTTGTCGGCCGTCTGCCGGTGCTGGCAACTCTGGAAGACCTGGACGAGGACGCGCTGGTCATCATCCTGACCCAGCCCAAGAACGCCCTGGTCAAGCAGTATCAGCGTCTGTTTGAGTTGGAAGACACCGAGCTGGACTTTACCGAAGAGGCGCTGAGCGCGATTGCCCGCAAGGCGATCGAACGCAAGACCGGCGCCCGCGGGCTGCGGTCGATCATGGAAGATATCCTGCTGGATACCATGTTCGATCTGCCGGGCATGGACAGCGTGACCAAGGTGGTTGTGAACGAAGAGGCGGTGACCTCGGACGCGCAGCCGCTGATGATCCACGCCGATGCCGAGAAAGAGCCGGCCTCGGCAGGGTGAAGTCACAGGAATAGAGGCAAACGGCGCGGTCCTATCCGCGCCGTTTGCTTTTTCCGCCGGGATGGACAAGGGCGCTGCCCATGCAGCGGCGGGCCGCAGAACCCCCAGGATATTTCAGCTAACAAGAAGGAGTAGGGCAGTGATCAAACGGATTTCGTCTGGCGGAGAATTCGAGGCCAAAATCGGCTATTGCCGCGCTGTTGTGGCAGGCGGGTTTGTGCATGTGGCGGGCACTGTCGGCCAGGGCGATGATGCGGCGGCACAGTGCCGGTCGGCGCTGGACACCATTGGCGCAGCCTTGGAGAAGGCTGGCGCAAGCTTCGCGGATGTGGTGCGGGTGAACTACTACCTGCCGGATGCAGCGGAGTTCGAATCTTGCTGGCCGGTCCTGGCCGAGATTTTTGGTGCCAATCCGCCCGCGGCAACAATGATCGAGTGCAACCTGATCGATCCGAAGTTCCGGATCGAAATCGAGGTGACGGCGCTGGCACCGGCGGAAGGCTGAGCCGGTAAAAGCCCCGCAAGCGGGGCTGAGGCAAACCTGCCGATTCCCGCCGGGGGTCCCCCTGAGAGGGCGCAAGCCACTGGACCTTGGCGGGAAATTGGGCCATATCAGAGACAGAAAAATCCGGAGGCACCGATGGGAATCCTGAACACTCTTCTGAGCGCTGTGACCTGGTGGAACGGATCCACCCTGAACACCCGGATATTCACCGCCCGTAAAGGCATCAAGGTGGGCGAGGATGATCAGGGCAATGTGTTCTACCGCAACGCCGATGACAGCAAGCGCTGGGTGATGTTCAACGGTGAAGTCGAAGCCTCGCGGGTGAGTCCGGACTGGCACGGCTGGCTGCACCGCACCTTTGACGATCTGCCGAGCGAGAAGCCTTTGAAGCGCAAGTCCTGGGAAAAACCGCATCAGGAAAATCTGACCGGCACCATGATGGCCTATGCGCCGGCGGGGTCGATCCGCGCAGGCGGGGAACCCAAGGAGCGCCGCGACTATGAGGCCTGGGTGCCCGAGTAAAACATCTGCCAGAAGGCTGATTTCATGTCCCATAATCCTACCGAAGTTTTTGCCGGCGGCGTCGTGCTGGCGGCTGCTGTTGCCTTTGCCGTCTATGCCGGCCAGGCGGCCGGTCTGTCGCGCGGCGGCTCGACCTATGACTTGAAGGCCTCTTTCCGGTCGCTGGAAGGGGTCAGTGTCGGCACCGATGTGCGGCTGGCCGGGGTCAAGATCGGAACCGTGACCGGCGTCGGCCTGAACCCGGAAACCTTCCGCGCGGATACCATGTTCTCGGTCAACGAAGGCATTGAGATCCCCGATGACAGTGCGGTGGTGATCTCCTCCGAAGGGTTGCTGGGCGGAAACTTTGTCGAGATTATGCCCGGCGGCTCGCCTTTTGCCTTTGAAGCTGGCGATGAGATCGAAGATACGCAGGGTGCGGTCAGCCTGATTTCCCTGCTGGTCAAGTTTGTTGCCGGCGGCGGCGAGGGCGATTCTTGATGCGCTTTGTCGTGGCGGCAGTGGCCTGCGCGCTGGCCATGCCGGCCTGGGGCCAGGAGCGGCCGGCGGCGCAGGGCAGCGCTGCGGTGCTGAGAGCGCTGGACAAGGTCAACGGCCATACCATGGATGCGGAAGTGGCCATCGGAGCCAGTTCGGAAATGTTCGGCCTGCTGGTGACCGTATCGGACTGCCGTTTTCCCAAGGAGAACCCGACGGGGGATGCCTTTGCCTATCTGACCGTGCGGGACTCCGGCGATGGGGCCACGCATTTCCAGGGCTGGATGGTGGCGTCCAGCCCGGCGCTGAACGCGCTGGATCACAACCGCTATGATGTCTGGGTCATGCGCTGCAGCAGCAGCTGAGGTCCGGGCACAGCCGGCCGGGTGAAATCGGCATCCGTTTTCAGGGCTTCGCGTAATAGGGCCTGGTATCGCGCACGGGTAATCTCGATCCCGCCAAGCGATGCAAGGTGCGCGGTCAGGAATTGCGTGTCGCACAGCCTGTAGCCCGCCTGCACCAGCCTGTCCGTCAGATAGGCCAGTGCCACTTTGGAGGCATCGCGGCGGCGCGAGAACATGCTTTCGCCGAAAAAGGCGCCGCCCAGCGAGACACCATAGGTGCCGCCGGCCAGAACGCCATCCTGCCAGACCTCCAGCGAATGCGCGTTGCCCATCAGGTGCAGATCCAGATAGCGGTCGCGGATTTCCCCGTTGATCCAGGTCTCGGCCCGGTCGGCGCAGCCGTCCACGACAGCACCGAAATCCCGGTTCACAGTGACCTCAAAGCCGCCGTTGCGGATGCGTTTGGCCAGCGAACGGGAAATGCGGAACCCGTTCAGAGGCAGGATACCACGCAGCTTGGGATCGACCCAGAACACTTCGGGGTCGTCGCGGTGTTCGGCCATCGGGAAAACACCGGCGGAATAGGCGTGCAGCAGGAGGTCCGCAGTCAAGCTCATGGTGCTGGGCAGTATAAAGGAAAACATCAGGTAAAAGTAGAACGGGGCGCAGCCTGGCGGCGCGCCCCGTTGAAGTGTCCCGGTCAGCCGGGCTGGTTTTCTTCCAGCCAGCGTTCCAGCCAGTGGATGCCGTAGTCGCCGGTGTGGATATCCTGTTCCTGCAGCAGCGCGTGGAACAGGGGCACGGTGGTGTCGATCCCGTCGATGATCAGCTCGCCCAAGGCGCGGTTCAGGCGCGCCAGAGCCTCGGTCCGGTCGCGGCCATGCACAATCAGCTTGCCGATCAGCGAGTCGTAGTAGGGCGGAATCGAATAGCCGTCATAAATCGCCGAATCCATCCGCACACCCAATCCGCCGGGGGCGTGGTACTGGGTGATCTTGCCCGGGCAGGGGGAAAAATTCGGCAGCTTCTCGGCGGTGATCCGGACCTCGATAGCGTGGCCGTTGATTTCCAGTTCGTCCTGGGTAAAGGACAGCGGCAGACCTTCGGCAACTCTGATTTGCTCGCGCACCAGGTCGACGCCGAAGATCGCCTCGGTCACCGGGTGCTCCACCTGCAGACGGGTGTTCATCTCGATGAAGTAGAACTCTCCGTCTTCATAGAGAAATTCCACGGTGCCGGCGCCGGAATACCCCATTTTGCCAATTGCGTCGGCGCATATCTTGCCGATGCGGGCGCGTTCTTCCGGGGTGATGCTGGGACCGGGGGCCTCCTCGAACACCTTCTGGTGGCGGCGCTGCAGCGAGCAGTCGCGCTCGGCCAGATGAACACCGGTCTCCTTGCCGTCGCCAAAGACCTGCACTTCGATGTGACGCGGCTTCTGGAGGTATTTCTCCATGTAGACTTCGTCATTGCCAAAGGCAGCCTTGGCTTCCGAACGTGCGGTGGAGAATGCGGAGGCCAGCTCTTTTTCGTTCAGGGCCACTTTCATGCCGCGGCCGCCGCCGCCGGCGGTGGCCTTGATGATTACCGGGTAGCCCATGTCTGCGGCAGCTTTCCTGGCCGCGGCGATATCGGGCACGCCGCCGTCGGATCCCGGAACAACCGGAATGCCAAGTTTCAAGGCGGTTTCCTTGGCGGTGATCTTGTCGCCCATGATGCGGATGTGCGCTGCCGACGGGCCGATGAAAGTCAGCCCGTGGTCTTCGATGATCTGCACAAAATTGGCGTTTTCCGACAGAAAGCCATAGCCAGGGTGAATTGCCTGGGCGCCGGTGATCTCGGCGGCCGAGATGATGGCCGGGATCGACAGGTAGCTTTGGCTGCCGGACGGCGGGCCGATGCAGACCGATTCATCAGCCATGCGGACGTGCATAGCGTCGGAATCCGCAGTGGAGTGCACGGCGACCGATTTGATGCCCATTTCCCGGCAGGCACGGATCACGCGCAGGGCGATCTCGCCGCGGTTGGCAATCAGGATCTTGTCAAACATTGCAGATCCTTACTCGATGATGGCCAGGGGAGTTCCGAATTCAACGGCGGCGCCGTCTTCAACCAGAATGCGTTTCACGGTGCCCGCTTTCGGCGCCGGAATATGGTTCATGGTCTTCATTGCCTCGACGATCAGCAGGGTGTCGCCTTCGCTCACCTTCTGGCCCACGGAGATGAAGGCGGGCGAGCCGGGTTCGGGCTGCAGATAGACCGTGCCGACCATCGGCGAGGCCACGGCGCCGGGATGGTTGGCCGGGTCTTCGCTGGCGGCTGCGGGGGCTGCAGCGGCAGCGGCTTCAATCGGAGCAGCAGCAGCAGCGGCAGGCATGGCAACCTGCATCGGCGCGGCCATGGCGGTCTGGCGGGAGACACGCACATTCAGGCTGTCGTCGTCGCCATAGTCCCGTTTGACCTGCAGCTCGGTCAGGTCGTTTTCGCGCAGCAGTTCCGCCAGCGCCTTGATGAATGCCACGTCCGCTTCGTGAGATTTGTTTGTCATATTTTCCTCAGCCAATTTCGACAGGCCCGCCAGTGCAGGCGGGCCGGAAATTAGGGCGCTTATAGGGCAAGGATTACCGCAAGGAAAGCACCGTCGACCCGGGCTGTAACATGAAGGCAGATTGATGGATTTGCAATTGCCGGACTGTTTTTTATCTCACAGCGGCATGCCGGTCAGTTTGGCCACCAGTTCCGGCAGCTTGCGGGCGCCGAATTTCTGCAGCAGATGCGCGCGGTGGCTTTCCACTGTGCGGTAGGACAGTGCGAGCTGCTGGCCGATTTCCTTGGCCGACAGCCCCTTGCAGGTGAGGATTGCCACCTCGCGCTCGCGCGGGGTGAGCGAGACTACGGGGCGGTCCTCGGAGATATCGGCGAACGACCAGATGCCGGTCTGAAACGGCGCCTCGGGCGTGACCGAGCGGCCGCGCACCCGGCACCAGAACAATGCGCCAGCGCGGCGGCGCATGATACGCTCGTCGCTGTAGTTGCCGCTTTTGGCCTCGGGCTGCTGGAGCAGGACGCCGATGCGGTTGAAATCCTCCTGGCTGGGGTAGAGGTCGGCAATCGGCAAACCGGTGTAGTCTGCGGGGGTTCCGCCAAAGGTCGCAGCAAACTGCAGGTTGCACCGCGTGATGACGCGGCGTTCCAGCACGGCAAGGCCCACAGGGGCATGGTCAAAGGCAAGATCGCTCATATGGTGTTTCTACCCCGGTCTTTCTGCGGAATAGAAGGGGCTGATTGCGAGCCGCGGCACACGCCGCAGGGGCAAGCCGGAAGGGATAGGCGGATGAACATTGCAGTGTGGTTGCAGCGCATGGCGGCGGCGGACGCGGCGCGGCCTGCGTTGTTTCTGGGGCAGGAACAGGTTGCAGACTATTCAGGTTTTCACGCCCGCGCGGCGTCGGTGGCCGGCTGGCTGCAGGCGCAGGGGGTGCAACCGGGGGACCGGGTCGGTATTTTCATGAAGAATTGCCCGGATTATCTGATCGCCCTTTTTGGCATTTGGTATGCGGGTGCGGCGGCGGTGCCGATCAATGCCAAGTTGCATGGCAAGGAAGCAGAGTTCATTCTGGAGAACTCCGGTGCCAGGCTAGTGTTCACTTCGCCCGGCCTGACTGAGGCGGTGGATGGGACCGGCGCGGAGCTGCGCTGTGTGGATACTGCCGGAACGGAATATGCGGAAGCCGCGCAGGCTGACCCGGTTTCAGGGCCTGTTTTCCGCGCGCCCGAAGATCTGGCCTGGCTGTTCTATACCTCCGGCACCACCGGGCGGCCCAAGGGGGTGATGATCACCCACCGGATGCTGATGACCATGGCAATTGCCTATTTCGCTGACGTGGATCAGGTAAGCGCGGCAGATCAGGCGCTTTATAGCGCGCCGATGAGCCATGGGGCGGGGATTTATGCAGTTCAGCATGTTCTGGCGGGGGCTGCGCATGTCTGCCCGGTCTCGGGAGGGTTTGACGAGGCGGAGATCCTGGATCTGGCAGCGCATTTCGGGCGAGTTCACATGTTTGCAGCGCCCACGATGGTCACAAGGATGACCTCGGAAGCCAAGCGGCTGGACCGCAAGGGCGAGGGGCTGCGTACCGTGGTTTACGCAGGCGGGCCGATGTATGTGGCCGACATCGTGGAGGCGGTGGAGCATTTCGGCCCGAAGTTCGTGCAGGTCTACGGCCAGGGTGAATGCCCGATGGCGATCACCGCGCTGCCGCGCCACGATGTGCAGGACCGCAGCCACCCGCGCTGGCGCGAGCGGCTGGCCAGTGTCGGCAGGGCGCAAAGCGTGGTTGAGGTGCGGATCGGCACGCCGGAGGGGGACTTCCTGCCCGCTGGCAGCCACGGTAAGATCATGGTGCGCGGCGATGTTGTGATGCCGGGCTATTGGAATAACCCGGAGGCCACTAACAGGACACTGGTCGATGGCTGGCTGATGACCGGCGACATGGGTGTTTTGGACGCCGACGGCTACCTCACCCTGCAGGACCGCTCCAAGGACATGATCATCACCGGCGGTTCCAACGTCTATCCGCGTGAAGTCGAGGAAGTCTTGCTGCTGCATCCTGAGGTACGCGAGGTTTCGGTGGTGGGCCGCCCCCATGCGGACTGGGGCGAAGAGGTAGTGGCCTTTGTCGTGGGGGAGGCGTCGGATGCCAGTCTGGATGACCTTTGCAACAGCCGGATAGCTCGTTTCAAACGCCCCAAGGCCTATATCCGCATCGGGGCACTGCCTAAGAACAATTATGGCAAGGTGTTGAAAACCGAACTCAGAAAACGTCTGGCGGAGGATCAATAAGCGTTCCGGAGGGCAAAACCGGCCGGTCCTGATCAGAGCCGGCCTCAGCCCGCCGGCGCAGGCCAGCGAAAGGCCTGCATGACGGGATGATTTTTCAGATCGCCAGATATTCGGCGCGCAGTTCCTCGTTTTCCAGAACTTCGGCTGCGGTGCCGTCAAAGACGATGCCGCCGGTATCCAGGATTACCGCGCGGTCAGCCAGTTCCAGCGCGCGGACCGCATTCTGCTCGACAATAATGGTGGTCATGCCCTGTTCCTTGATGTGGATAAGGGTCTTTTCGATTTCGTCGACGATCACCGGGGCAAGGCCCTCGTAGGGTTCGTCCAAGAGCAGCACCTTGATGTCGCGGGCCAGCGCGCGGGCGATCGCCAGGATCTGCTGTTCGCCGCCTGACAAGGTCACGCCTTCCTGCTTGCGCCGTTCACCGAGACGCGGGAACAGGTCGTACAGACGCTCCAGAGACCAGCCAACGGGCGGCGCTATCTGCGCCAGCTGCAGG
>NZ_JAXMOX010000166.1:0-10733 GCF_034669605.1 Leisingera sp. | reverse complement strand
CCGGTCTGCGAGCTGCTGGGCGGATCGACCGGCAAGCGCCTGCCGGTGATCTCCTCGATCTATGCAGGCCCCCCAGAAGACATGCGCGCCCGCGTCGCGCAGCACCGCGAGATGGGTTATCTGGGCCATTCGGTGAAAATCGGCGCACTGGATGCCGACGGCGGGCCGGCGCTGGACGCCGCGCGCATCCGGGAGTGCTTGGCGGACCGGCAGCCGGGCGAGTTCTTTCTGGCCGATGCCAATGGCGGGCTGACGGTGGAGTCCGCGCTGCGGATGCTGCGGATGCTGCCGGATGGACTGGACTTTGTGCTGGAGGCGCCCTGCAAGACCTGGCGCGAGACGATGTCGCTGCGCAAGCGCTGCACGGTGCCGATCATTCTGGATGAGCTGGTGCAGCAGGATGAGGACATAGCGCTGATGCTGGCCGAGGATGCGGCTGACGGTATCGGCCTCAAGATCTCCAAGGCCGGGGGGCTGACCCACGGGCGGCGGCAGCGGGACATGTGCCTGGCCGCAGGCGCGACAGTCAGCGTGCAGGATACGGTCGGCTCTGCCATCGCGTTTTCCGCGATTGCCCATCTGGGCGCGACGGTGCCGGAACGGTCCTTGCGCTGCATTCTGGACTGCCGCGATATGGTGACGCTGAAAACGGCCGCGTTCGACGCGCCTGTGCGGGACGGCGGGGTGCTGGTGCCGGAGGCGCCGGGTCTGGGGATCACTGTCGACCGCGGCCTGATGGGCGCGCCGCAGGCCGTCTGGGAGGCGTAATGCATCCGCAAAAAAGAGACGCCTGTCGCGAATCATGCGCCGGGCGCCGCAAGCGTTAGCGCCATCACGGCGAACCGCCCCGGCAGAGACTGCGCTGCCGGGGCGGTTTGTCCACAGGCAGGGGCTTGGATTGCCGTTTCCAGCGCCCGCTTCTGACGCATTGGCGGCCTCCGGAAGCGGTATTCTGGCTTAGAAGCTGCCATCACGGAGGAATCTGCCCGGGAGGCGGGGCGGTGCCCTTGCCATTCGGCGGCAAATTTGATTCGAGTGCGCCGGATCAAACAGGGCCGGACCCGGCTGGTAAAGAGCCAAAAGCGACCGCAAGCCTGCGTTCTCTTTGTCTCCGCCGCCGGAAACAGATAAGAACCGCCACGGGAATCGGCCTCACAAGGACGTAGCGCAAATATGAAGACATTTAACTTGAGGAAGGGGCTGGATCTGCCGGTGACAGGCGCACCGGAGCAGGTCATTCACCCCGGCCCGGCCATCACGTCGGTGGCGGTTCTGGGTCCCGACTACCTGGGCTTGAAACCCCGGATGCTGGTGCAGGAAGGCGAGGAGGTCCAGCGCGGAACTCCGCTGTTCTGCCACAAAGATGCCGAAGACGCGGTGATGGTCGCCCCCATGACCGGCAAGGTGGTGGCGATCAACCGCGGTGCGCGCCGGGTGCTGGAAAGCGTGGTGATCGCGGTTGCGGATGCCGAGGACAAGGGCGTTGATTTTTCCGCCACCGGAAACAGCGATACCGCCGAGGGGCTGACCGAAAAGCTGTGCGCGGCCGGCCTGTGGACCGCGTTCCGGAGCCGTCCCTATTCCAAGATGCCGGTGCCGGGCACCAAGCCGGGCGCGATCTTTGTGACCGCGATGGACAGCGAGCCGCTGGCCGCGGATGCCGCGCTGATTATCAATGACGCGGGCGAGGCTTTTGCAGCAGGTCTGAAAGCGCTGACCCTGCTGACCGAGGGCGCCACCTATCTGTGTCAGAAGGCAGGCGACAGCATTCCGGGCACGGACATTGCCGGGGTTGAGGCGGCGGCCTTCTCCGGCCCGCATCCCAGCGGTCTGGCCGGCACCCACATCCACTTCCTGCATCCGGTGAAGGGCGACGAGGAGGTCTGGACGGTTTCCTATCAGGATGTGATCGCGATCGGCCGACTGCTGCAGACCGGCTATGTGGACCCCTCCATCGTGGTGGCGCTGGCTGGTCCCGCAGCGCGCACGCCGCGTCTGGTCCGTACCGTCATGGGCGCCTCCACCGATGAGCTGACCCGCGGCGAGATCGCTTCGGACGGTCCGGTGCGGGTGATCTCAGGCTCTATCCTGTCGGGCCGGGCTGCCGCCGGTCCGCTGGCATTCCTTGGCCGCTTTGCCCGCCAGGTTGCGATCATCGGGGAAGACCGCAAGCAGATCCCGCTGGGCTGGATCCGCCCGATGGGCAGCAAATACGCGGTGCAGCCGGTGCTGGGTTCCGCCCTGACCCGCAAGCTGTTCAGCCTCACCAGCAACCTCAATGGCGGCCGCCGCGCGATGGTGCCTACCGGCACCTTTGAGCAGCTGATGCCGCAGGATTACCTGCCGACGCAATTGCTGCGGGCGCTGCTGGTGATGGACACCGATACCGCACAGGCGCTGGGTGCGCTGGAGCTGGACGAGGAGGACCTGGGCCTCGTCGGCTTTGCCTGCCCGGCCAAGTATGAATACGGGCAAGCGCTGCGCGACTGCCTCGCCAAGATTGAAAAGGAGGGCTGAGCCGGATGGGATTGCGCAGCTTCTTTGACAGAATCGAGCCGCACTTTGAAAAGGGCGGCAAATACGAGAAACTTTTCCCCGTCTACGAGATGGTGGAGAGCTTTCTTTACACCCCCAAGACCGTGACCACCGCTGCGCCGCACGCGCGTTCATATGTCGATATGAAGCGGATCATGACCTATGTGGTGATCGCCACCATCCCCTGCATCCTGTGGGGCATGTGGAACACCGGCTATCAGGCGAATTCGGCGATTGCCGCGCTTGGGGCCGATGCGGCCAGCGGCTGGCGGATTGCCATCCTGAACACGCTGGGGATTTCGCTGGATGCGGCGAACCCGATGGCGAATATCGCGCACGGGTTCCTGTATTTCCTGCCGATCTACATCGTGACGCTGGTTGCAGGCGGCATCTTTGAAGTGATCTTTGCCACCGTGCGCGGGCATGAGGTGAACGAGGGCTTTCTTGTGACCTCGATGCTGTACACGCTGATCATGCCGGCCTCGGCGCCGCTGTGGCAGGTGGCGCTTGGCATCATCTTTGGCGTTGTCATCGGCAAGGAAGTCTTTGGCGGCACCGGCAAGAACTTTCTGAACCCCGCACTCACGGGCCGCGCGTTCCTGTATTTTGCCTATCCGGCCAATATGTCGGGCGACTCTGTCTGGACCCCGGTTGACGGGTTTTCCGGCGCCACCGCGCTGGGTGTCTCCGCCGCGGATGGCGTGCAGGCGCTGGCGGCCAAGGGCATCGAATGGTCGGATGCTTTCATCGGCACCATCCAGGGCAGCTTTGGTGAGACCTCGACCCTGGCCTGTGCCATCGGTCTGGCGTTTCTGTTGTTCACCAAGATTGCCAACTGGCGCCTGATTGCGGGCTGTCTGGGTGGCATGATCGCGTTTTCGCTGCTGCTGAACGTGATCGGTTCCGACACCAACCCGATGTTTGCGATGCCCTGGTACTGGCACCTGGTGCTGGGCGGTTATGCCTTTGGCCTGGTGTTCATGGTCACCGAACCTGTTTCGGCCAGCCACACCAACATGGGCCGTTATATCTATGGCGCGCTGATCGGGGTGATGGTGGTGCTGATCCGGGTGCTGAACCCGGCCTTCCCCGAAGGCATGATGCTGGCGATCCTGTTCGGCAACGTCTTTGCACCGCTGATCGATTACTTCGTCGTGCAGGCAAACATCAAACGGAGGGCGCGCCGCCATGGCTGATACCCAAAGCAAAGGCCTGATCGGCCGCTTCCTCGCCGCATCGCCGGATTCGGTTGGCAAGACCGTGTTCATCGCTGTTGCCGTCTGTCTGGTGGCCTCGATGATCGTGTCCTCCGCCGCCGTCAGCCTGCGCCCGGTGCAGGAGACCAACCGCAAACGCGACAAGCAGCTGAACGTGCTGCAAGTGGCAGGCCTGTATGAGCCTGGCACAGATGTGGCCGAAGCCTTTGCCGCGTTTGAACCGCAGGTGCTGGATCTGCAGACCGGTGCATTCACCGACCAGTTCGACGCTGCCAGCTTTGACGATCTGGCCGCCGCGCAGGATCCGGAGCTGAGCCGCGAACTGGACGTTGATCCGGCCGGCATCGGCCGCCAGTCGCGCTACAAGACCGTCTACCTGCTGCGCGAGGAAAACGGCGATCTCGACAAGGTGATCCTGCCGATCCACGGCTATGGCCTGTGGTCGACGCTGTATGGATTCATCGCGGTTGAGGAAAACGGCAACGACATCTTTGGTCTGCAATTCTATCAGCACGGCGAAACACCGGGTCTGGGCGCCGAGGTGGACAACCCGCGCTGGAAGGCGCTGTGGCCGGGCAAGAAACTGCATGACGACAGCGGTGCGTTGCAGATTTCTGTTGCCAAGGCGCAAGGTCCAGCCGGACCGGAGCATCACGTTGATGCGCTGGCCGGTGCGACGCTGACCTCTGTCGGTGTGGACAACCTGGTGAAATTCTGGATGGGCGAAGAGGGCTACGCCCCCTTCCTGGACGCCCTGCAAGCGGGAGAGCTCTGAGATGGCGCAGACCAAGAAAGACATGCTGGTCGACCCGCTGGTCGACAACAACCCGATCACCCTGCAGGTTCTGGGCATCTGCTCGGCGCTGGCGGTGACATCCTCTCTGCAGGTGGCGTTTGTGATGACCCTGGCGGTGACATTTGTGACCGCGTTTTCATCCATGTTCATCTCGATCCTGCGCAACCAGATCCCGGGTTCGATCCGGATCATCGTGCAAATGGTCATCATCGCCTCGCTGGTGATCCTGGTGGATCAGGTGCTGAAGGCCTATGCCTTTGAGATTTCAAAAACCCTGTCGGTTTTTGTCGGCCTGATCATCACCAACTGCATCGTGATGGGCCGCGCCGAGGCGTTCGCCATGAAGAACCCGCCGGTCGCGTCCTTCATTGACGGCATCGGCAACGGGCTGGGCTATGGCCTGATTCTGATGCTGGTCGGTTTCATCCGCGAGCTGTTCGGCGCCGGATCGCTGTTTGGCATCACCATTCTGGAAACCGTGAACAACGGCGGCTGGTATGTGCCCAACGGCATGCTGCTGCTGCCGCCCTCGGCGTTCTTTATCATCGGCCTGCTGATCTGGGGCTTCCGCACCTGGAAACCGAACCAGGTGGAAGAGCGTGAATTCAAAATCCAATCCGTGGAGGCGCACTGATGGAAGGGCTGATTTCACTCGCCGTCAAGGCCATCTTTGTTGAAAACCTGGCGCTGTCCTTCTTTCTGGGCATGTGCACCTTCATCGCGGTGTCGAAAAAGATCTCGACCGCGCTGGGGCTGGGGATTTCCGTCATGCTGGTGCAGGCCATCACGGTTCCGGCCAACAACCTGCTGCTGACCTATCTGCTTAAACCAGGTGCGCTGGCCTGGGCAGGCTTTCCGGATGTGGACCTGACTTTCCTTGGCCTGATTTCCTATATCGGCGTGATTGCGGCGATGGTGCAGATCCTGGAGATGATCTTGGATAAGTATTTCCCGCCGCTTTACAACGCCTTGGGGATCTTCCTGCCGCTGATCACGGTGAACTGCGCGATCCTGGGCGGATCGCTGTTCATGGTGGAACGCGACTACAACTTTGCCGAGGCAGCGACCTACGGCCTCTCCTCCGGCTTTGGCTGGGCGCTGGCGATCACTGCGATGGCGGGCGTGCGCGAGAAGCTGAAATATTCCGACGTGCCGGACGGTCTGCAGGGCCTGGGCATCACCTTTATCACCGCGGGACTGATGGCGCTGGCCTTCATGTCCTTCAGCGGCGTCAAACTGTAAGGAGAGCGCGGAAACATGGAAACTTTCACGCTCGGCGTTGTTCTGTTCACAGTGATCGTGCTGGGACTGGTGGCCCTCATTCTGGCTGCCCGCTCCCGGCTGGTCTCAACTGGCAACGTCAACATCACCATCAACGGTGAAAAAACCATCTCGGTGCCTGCGGGCGGCAAACTGCTGCAAACGCTGGCGGCGGAAAAACTGTTCGTCCCCTCCGCCTGCGGCGGCGGCGGCACCTGTGCCCAGTGCCGGGTGCGGGTGCATTCCGGCGGCGGCTCGATCCTGCCGACCGAGGAAAGCCATATCACCAAGCGCGAAGCGGGCTGCGGCGACCGCCTGTCCTGTCAGGTTGCGGTCAAGCAGGACATGGAAGTCGAGGTGCCCGAGGAAGTCTTCGGCGTCAAGAAGTGGCGTTGCAAGGTGCGCTCGAACGACAACGTGGCGACCTTCATCAAGGCGCTGGTGCTGGAACTGCCCGAAGGCGAGGATGTGAACTTCCGCGCCGGCGGTTATATCCAGATCGAGGCACCTGCGCACCAGCTGGCCTATACCGACTTCGACATTCAGGAAGAGTACCGCGAGGATTGGGACCGCTTCAATCTGTGGCAGTACAAATCCCAGGTGGCTGAGCCGGTCGAGCGCGCCTATTCGATGGCGAACTACCCGGACGAGAAGGGCATTATCATGCTCAACGTCCGTGTTGCCTCGCCGCCGCCGGGATCCGAGGGTATTCCCGCCGGTCAGATGTCGTCCTACATCTTCAATCTGAAGCCGGGCGATGAGGTTACCATTTCCGGTCCGTTCGGCGAGTTCTTTGCCCGCGACACCCAGAAGGAAATGGTCTTTATCGGCGGTGGCGCCGGCATGGCGCCGATGCGCAGCCATATCTTCGACCAGCTGAAGCGGCTGCAGAACCGCGACCGCAAGATCAGCTTCTGGTACGGTGCGCGCTCGAAAAAAGAGATGTTCTTTGTCGAGGACTTCGACCAGCTGGCCGAGGAGTTCGACAACTTTGAATGGCACGTCGCCCTCTCTGACGCCCAGCCCGAGGACGACTGGAAAGGCTACACCGGCTTTATCCACAACGTTCTGTTCGAGGAATACCTCAAGAACCACCCGGCGCCGGAAGACTGCGAGTTCTACATGTGCGGCCCGCCGATCATGAACCAGTCGGTGATCAACATGCTGCTGGATCTGGGCGTGGACCGCGAGGATATCATGCTGGACGACTTTGGCGGCTGAGCCGGAGCGCAGAGCGGACCATCAAAAACCCCGGTTGGAAACATGACGCATACCGGGTTGTGGAAGATAAGAAGGCCCCGGCGGTTTTTTGCCGGGGCCTTTGCCGTACGGCACGGGGCCGGCATCGCGCTGGCCTGCCGAAGGTGCGGGGAAATGCTGCTTGAAAACCAGCAGCGCCTGCAAAAGCCGTCCTCGTCCGCCAAGCGGCCTCTGGCGCATCGTGCTGCAAACGGCAGCATTGTTGCTGAGCAGGCTGACATTCGTGTCTTTATGCACCGGCGCAGGACACAAGGCCCGGACCGGTGCAGTTGCCGGAAACATTCGCTGGTGCTGCTTAACCGACGATCATCTGCTTCATCCGCAGGGCTTCATACTCCAGCTCTTGCAGGCGGAAGTTCACCACGTCGCCGACGGTGATCATGCCGCAGAGCTTACCGTCCTTCAGCACGGGCAGGTGGCGGAAGCGGCCTTCGTTCATCACCTTGGCGACATCGATCAGCAGCTCGTCCGGGCCGCAGGTCTGCACCTCGCGGGTCATGATGTCCTCGACCAGCTGCGGCAGGGTGTGGCCGGGGGTTTCTGCCAGGCGGCGCACGATGTCGCGTTCCGACAGGATGCCCTGCAGTGCGCCATTCTGGTCGGTGACCACCAGTGCGCCGATGTGTTTTTCCTTCAGCGCCTCGACCGCGTGGCCGAGGGTGTCTTTCGGGCGGATCGAGAAGATCGCGTCGCCCTTGGCCTCCAGCAGTTTGGCAACGGTGGACTGGCCGTGCGATAAATTCGACTCTGGCGATTGGCTGTGGCTTTTCTGTCCGGCCTTGTCGCCCCGGGTTGGAGGCTGGTATGAGAACGGTGCCATGCGCGGGGTTTCCTCCTGTATCCTGCATCAGGTCATGCCCCCATCTTAGCGGCGGAATATGATCCGGGAAGGGGGGAAATGACGCGAGCGCTAACAACGGCGGAAAAACAACATGTTCGAGACCCTCTACCTGACCCCCGTCACCGGCGCGCTGACCGTTTTTCTGGTGGTGGTCTGCGGCCACATGTACCGCCAGACCTGGAAGACTGAAGCGCCCAATGCGCGGCTGCGGGCCTGGCTGTTCGGGGTGCCTGCGGCCTTGGGCCTGCTGGCGCTGGCTTTTGTGCCGCTGAAGTTCTGACGCCCTGTGAAACGCCCTGTCAGGCGCCATGTTTGACTTTGGGCCGGGGCAGGGGCATAGCAGCGCCAGAATTGCCGCCGGAGATGCCCCAATGCCCAAAAGCTTTCTGCTTGTCCTGATCCTGCCCGCTGTCCTGCTGCTACAGGGCTGCTGGTTCGGCAGTGCGCCGGAAGAGGTCCGCCTGTCCGGGCAGACAATGGGCACCACCTACAGTGTCATTGCGATTGGCAATGAGCTGGACCAGGCCGCATTAAGCGAGGCAGTGGAGGGAACGCTGGCGTCGGTCAACGCCAAGATGTCGAACTGGGATCCGGCCTCGGAAGTTTCTACCTTTTCCGCCGCCCGCAGCACTGCGCCGGTGCGGGTGTCGCCGGAGTTTGCCCATGTGCTGGCCGCAGCCAACGACGTGCATCAAAAGACCGGCGGCAAGTTTGACGTGACATTGGGCCCGCTGATAGAGCTGTGGGGGTTCGGCCCGCGCAAACCCGAGGACCCGGTGCCGTCCGATGACGCCATTGAAAAGGCGCTGGATGGGGTCGGGCAGGCCCGGCTCCTGACCCTGGATGCCGCGGCGGGCACGCTGAAGAAGTCCGCGCCGGAGACCGGCATCAACCTGTCAGCCATCGCCAAGGGCTATGGCGTTGATGCAGTGGCGGCGGCGCTGGAGGGGGCCGGGGTAGACCGCTACATGGTGGAGATCGGCGGCGATCTGGTGGCCAAGGGCGAAAATGCCAAGGGTGAGGATTGGCGCATCGGCATCGAGAAACCCGATGCCGCGGCACAGAGAGTGCAGCTGATCGTGCCGGTCAGCAATCTGGGGCTGGCGACCTCGGGCGACTACCGCAACTATTTCGAGTATGAGGGCGAGCGCTATTCCCATATCCTCGACCCGGTGGCAGGGCGGCCGGTGACGCACCGCACCGCCTCGGTCACGGTGATTGCGGAGAACGCCATGCTGGCGGATGCCTGGGCCACCGCGATGCTGGTTCTGGGCCGCGAAAACGGCCTGGAGCTTGCCGAAGCGCATAAACTTGCCGTGTTTTTCATCGATCGGGACGTGCAAGCCGGTGCGGATGCCTATATGACCGCTGCCAGCAGCGCGTTCGAGGCGCTGACCGGAAACTGAAGCCGCTGCCAAGCTATCCTGCGAGGGACCCCCATGAGCACCTTTCTTCTGGCCTTTATCCTGCTGCTGATTGTCACCTTGGGCATGTCGCTGGGGGTGATCCTGATGGGCAAGAAGATCAAGGGCAGCTGCGGCGGTCTCAATGCGATTTCCGGCGCCGACAAATGCGTGGTCTGCGCAAAGGACATCGACCCCGACAGCCCGCTGCGCGACAAGCTGCAGTGCAAGCGCGCCCGGCAGATGGTCGAACAGATGCAGCAGGAACAGGCCTGAGACCGCTTTGGGGCCTGTCCCGCAGCGGAACTGAACGCCTGACCTTGTCCAGACGCTGCTGAAGTAGCGGCGCCCAGCCTTTGCCCGGTGAAATCTTCAATCCGGCCCAGGCCGGTGCCAGGCCGCGGCGGGCGTCTTTGCCGGAGACTGATGCGCCCAGCCCGCAGCCGGCGTGTTTCGCAAAGCCCATCCATTCTGTCGTTTTTGATGTGCCGGGGCGGCGGCAGGGCGGTCATTCTTTGCTGCCAGCACAGGCAGTGCGGGAGGGGTGGAAGAGTGTTTGGCAGGGGTCCGCCCGTGCTTGACGGCGGCAGGCCAGCCCTCCACTGTCTTTGAGACCGCAGGGCCGGTCCCGGCTCGGCTGCAGTGGCCAGCCTGGCCTTTCCGGGCGCCTGAACTGCAATCACCAGGCAATAGTGAGACTGATCTGATGGACCTGAAAAAATTCTATATCGGCGGCGCCTGGGTGGCACCGCATTCCAGCCGCGAATTTCCGGTGCTGAACCCGGCGACGGAAGAACAGATCGGCAGCATTATCCTGGGCGATGAGACGGATGTGAACACTGCGGTGGCGGCGGCCAAGGCGGCGTTTGACAGCTTTTCCCGCACCTCGCGCGACGAGCGGATTGCGCTGCTGGAGCGGCTGCTGGAGATCAGCAACGCGCGCCGCGAGGAGATGGCGCAGGCCTTGAGCGCGGAAATGGGCGCGCCGGTTTCGATGGCGCGGAACGACCAGGCGGATGCGGGCATTGGCCACTTGAAAGGAATTCTGGAGGCGCTGAAATCCCAGCAGCTGCGCGAGACCCTGGCCAACGGCGATATTCTGGTGCGCGAGCCGATCGGGGTCTGCGGCCTGATCACGCCCTGGAACTGGCCGGTGAACCAGATTGCACTGAAAGTGCTGCCGGCGCTGGCAACCGGCTGCACCTGCGTGCTGAAGCCGTCGGAGCATACGCCAATGTCAGCGGCGGTCTATGCGCAGATGATCCATGACGCCGGCTATCCGGCGGGGGTGTTCAACCTGATCCATGGCGATGGGCCTACTGTCGGCGCGGGGCTGTCGCGGCACAGGGACGTGGACATGATGTCCTTTACCGGGTCGACCCGGGCGGGGGTGGCGGTGGCCAAGGATTCTGCCGATACGG
>NZ_JAXMOX010000165.1:0-10736 GCF_034669605.1 Leisingera sp. | reverse complement strand
TGACTTGGAAAAGCGCAGCATAGGGTCAATAATCAAACTGTCCGGATATCGGGACGAACTCCACAACTAATCGAGCTTCGGAAATGCTGCGCGACGCATGAACGGCGGCAATGCGAAAGCTGCACTTCGGCATTCGGCTACGCGACCTGAAGAAACCGCCGTTCGCTGCGACTACATAATTTCGGACCAGGCAAACTCACGCAGTGCTGGGCAACGACGAAGCCGCTGGGTAACTGCAAGCTTCGGCGGAGCCATACGCCGCTGGGGCGCAATGGAGGTCTTGGCCGGTGGTGTGAGCGGCCATATTTTGCGCCACCAAAAAAGCTGACATTCTTCAGGCCGGGCGATGAGCGTGATAATGAAGCCTGAGCGCTGCGTGCCCTGTCCGGACTGCGCGCACTTCTGAAGAGCTCCTGTGAACTGAAGCAGACAGAAAATGCAGATGACAGCGCATGGAGGATCGAGGGTCAAATGAAGACCCCCAATGTGGGAGGGAACCTGGCTTGCAGGTGAAGCTTGCATGCAAATGCTATTATCGCCAATATTCCCGCAGTGGTAGAGCGTATTTTTCGTAAATGGTAAGGAACAGTCGATGTTAAAGAGTTTGCAAAGAACGATTTTTGCATGCGGTGGGGCGGCGATTATGCTCGCATCTTCGGGTGCGAAGGCTGAGGACGTCACAGCCGAGGAAGCACGTGCCATCGCCAAGGATGCCTATATTTATGGCTATCCTCTGGTCGAGAACTATCGCATTCAACACGCATATTTCGCGGATGAGGGCGGGTCGCAGTACAAAGGCCCGTGGAATACCGTGGTGAATGTGGCCCGGCTCTACACGCCACAGGACACGGCAGTGCAAACGCCCAATTCAGACACCCCTTACTCATTCGTGGGTGCGGATTTGCGGGCTGAGCCGATCGTGCTGACAGTTCCCGGGATGGAAGAAGACCGGTATTATTCGCTGCAGTTCATCGACGCCTACACCTTCAATTTCCATTACACCGGCAGCCGAACCACGGGCAATGACGGAGGCACCTATCTGCTGGCGGGGCCACGCTGGCAGGGCGAATATCCAGAAGGTATAGACGAGGTCGTTCACTCGGAAACAGATTTTGCTTTTATCATCTATCGAACACAGCTGTTCAATGAAGCCGATCTGGACAACGTTAAGAAAATCCAGTCGGGCTACAAGGTTCAAACGCTATCGGAATATTCCGGAGTTCCTGCCCCTTCCGGTGAAGGGATTGCCGAACTGACGGCTCCTGCCAGCAAGCCTGACAGTGTCGGGCACGAGCCCCTGCCGCCAAAGGCCATCAAGCCGCTGACGCAGGGCGAGGAAAGGACCTCACTAGAATTCTTCGGGATACTCGACCTGGTGCTGAACTTTGCCCCTGTTCCCCCTGAGGAGAAGGACCTCAGGGCCCGCTTCGCCAAGATCGGAATTGGTGAGGGCTTCGATCCGGAGGCGCTGCCGGCCGAAGTGAAAGCCGCCATCCGGAAGGGTATGGCCGATGCTTGGCAGGCGTACGATGAATTCAAGGCAACGAAAATTGACGCCAGCGAGGTCACCAGCGCTGACATCCTCGGGTCGCGCGAGCATATCAACGGCCGGTGGATCTACCGCATGGCAGGAACTGTGATCGGGATTTACGGAAACTCGGTGGAGGAGGCATTTTATCCCCTGATTACGGTCGATTCCAATGGCGAGCCGTTCGATGGTGCGAACCGGTACGAGGTAACATTTTCTGAAGGTGAAACTCCGCCAGTAAATGCTTTCTGGTCAATGACCATGTATGATTTGCCGCAAAGCCTGCTCGTGGAAAATCCAATTAACCGGTATCTGATCAATTCTCCGATGGTGCCGGATATGACGAGGAATCCCGACGGTTCGCTGACAATCTATATTCAGCACGACAAGCCTTCCGCCGGAAAAGTGTCCAACTGGCTTCCCGCTCCCAAAGGCCCGTTTTGGGTGCCGATGCGGCTCTATTGGCCAAAAGAATCGGCGCTGAATGGCAGTTGGACGGTGCCGCCAGTCGAGCAGGCAAACTAAAGCTGCGAACGCCATCGCCGTCTGCCGGTCGTCCATTGGCTGGCAAGTTCGGTGGAGCCGCACTTGCTGGGCGTTGTTCTGGCTGCCATGCCTTGGGCTGCCCAGCAAGCATAATCGCGGAGCGGCTTCCTGGTGACGCCACCCGGCCAAATGCGCGCTGCACCTTCGTCCGGTCCGGCACTGTGATCTGCGGTTTGGAGAGGCGCTTGGTTATCGGTCTGTTGGCGGACCGGGCATGTCCCCGGCTGAGGCTGGAACACGTCTGCACGAAAGGAACGGAAAATGAAAAACATCCTGGCTGCAACCGCGCTCGGCGCAGCGGCTATTCCGGCTGCAGATCCTGCTTTCGCTCAGAGTGCGGCCTGGAACTATGAGGCGACGATCTACCTCTTTGCCCCGGAAACCAAAACTGCGGTCACTACGCCTGCCAGGCTGGTTGAGGGCACGCTCAGTTTCGGCGACGCGATCGAGAACCTCGATTTCGCTTTCATGGGGGCATTTGCTGCGGAGAAAGGCCAGTGGAGCATACTCGCTGACGTCATGTATCACGACCTGTCTTATGGCAACGACACGCCCGGTCCTGTTCATTCAGGACTGAACACCACGGTGACCACCCGGATCCTGAACGGATATGTCGGATACCGATTGTATGACAGCGGAACAGCGGAGATCGATCTCGCGGGCGGATTCCGCTGGTTCGGCACGGATACGGTCATGACGCTGCTGCCTGGCACCGCACCGCAGCGAAGCACCGCCATAGTTGCCAGCTGGATCGATCCTGTGATCGGGGTCCGGACCCGCAAGGTGTTTTCCGACCGCTGGCAGGGAACTGCTTTTTTCGACTATGGCGGTTTCAGCCGCGGAAACGAAACCTGGCAGATCCTTCTGACCGCCGACTACACTCTTCGCAACAGCTGGCTGCTGCGCGGCGGGTACCGCTACATCTCCATGGAAAACGTGGTGAATGGCAACAGTTTCAAGTTCACCCAGTCCGGTGCAATTTTCGGCGTCGCATACCGGTTCTGATCCGCTGTAGGAACGAAAGCGGTTCACGCTTGAAAGCATGCCTTTCGCCGCGCGGGCCTTCGCAGGTGCCAATTTAGGTTTCAGGGAAGAAACAGGTTAAAGGCAGCCGCTGCAAGGAAACCTTGCCAAGAGCTGTATGATGCGCAAGCATATACAAAAGCGTGAATTGGGTGCTGTCAGCGCAACTAAGGCCAGTGCAGCTACAGCCAGTGCTACCGGTGTGGCGACCCGGCTTTCCGAGTGAAAGAGGTTGTAATGAAGTGTTTGTTTAGGCGTCTAAAGCAATTTCTTTGCGCAGCCCTGGCAGCGATTATCTTATGCTTCGCGCCGGCGGCCCCTGCCGCTGCACAAGACACTGCAGCTCCGGCACTGCCTGAACCGCTGACGGCGGAGGCGGTTCGCGAGATGGTGGCCCGGATGCCGGACGACCAAGTGCGCGCCTTGCTGCTGGAACGGCTGGATGCCGTGGCTGCTGAACAGAAAGAGGCCGCCAGCGAACCTGAAACCTTTTCCGGGCATGTGCAGCTCCTTTGGTCAGCGTTCACCATCCCCGTCACCGATGCAGTGCGCAAGGTGCCGCAGCTTGCCGAAGGTGAAGCGCGGGCGATCGCCAATTTCATCCGCAGCTATGGCGATGCGGCAGGTGTGGCATCACTGTTTGGGCTGATCGCCCTGGTGCTGGCGGTCGGCTTGGCAGCAGAACTCACCGTCCGGAGCCTGCTGTCGCGCTGGCGGAACATTGACCCGGCCAGCAGCAATGAAAACAGTCTGGCCAGTACCCTGAGCTTCCTGGCACGGCGTCTTCTGCGCGAGATAATCGGCCTGATTGTCTTCTATGTCGTGGCCCGCGTGGCGGGGCGGGCGCTTCTGGACGAGCAGCAGCTGCGCTTTGCCGCACCCATGGTCACCTATCTGATTTGGCTGCCGCGGGTCGGAGCCGCGGTGTCGCGATTTCTGCTCGCACCGAACCGGCCCGACAGGCGTCTGGTCAATGCCAGCGACCGCTGGGCGGATTTTCTTTACCTGCATATCATCGGGCTGTTTTTCCTGGCAGGGTTCACGATGTTTGCGGTGGGTTTCAATGCGGCCAACGGGGTGGCGCCGGAATCCGTTCGCCTGGGCTACTGGCTCGACAGCCTGGTTTATGTCTACATAATCTGGATCGCCTGGACGGCGCGCGTTGGCTTGTCGGACATGATGCGCGGAACCGATCCGCACCGCACCGAATACGATGAAGCTGCCGCCCGCCTTTACCCGTATTTCGCGATGGCCGTGGCCGCGCTGACATGGGTATGTGTCGGCACGCTGGCCGGCCTCGGCAAGACTGCACAGCTGGTCCACGGCGCGCATTACGTGACCATGTTCTGGCTGCTTTCGGCTCCGGCGCTGGATACCGCCATCCGCGGACTGGTCAAGCATCTGGTGCCCCCGATGTCCGGCGATGGGCAGGTGGCGGAAGCGGCCTACAAATCGACCAAGCGCAGTTATATCCGCATTGGCCGCGTGCTGATGGCCAGTGCGGTTCTTCTGATAATTTCGAATGCCTGGGACTTTGACCTGATGGGGCTTATCACTGGCGCGGAGGGGGTTGCCGGCAACCTGATCGGTTTTCTGATGACCCTAGCTGTCGGCTACGTGGTTTACGAGGGTGTTTCACTCTGGATCAACCGGCGACTCGCTAGGGAGCAGACGTCGGCTGAGGGCGCAGGCCATGAGGCTGGCGGTGAAGGCGGCGGCGCGGGTGGTTCGCGGCTGGCAACAGTGCTGCCTCTGCTGCTGATTACCGCCCAGGTGGCGATCGCGGTGGTCTTTGGCCTGCTGGCGGTCGGTGCGCTGGGTATAGACATTGCGCCGCTGTTGGCCGGGGCCGGGATCCTTGGCCTGGCGATCGGTTTCGGTGCCCAGAAGCTGGTGTCCGACGTGGTGTCGGGTATCTTCTTTCTGATCGATGACGCGTTCCGCGTTGGGGAGTATGTAGAGGTCGAAGGCACCCGCGGCACCGTCGAGAAGATTTCAATCCGCTCGATGCAGCTGCGCCATCACAGAGGCCCGATCAATACTATTCCCTATGGCGAGATCCCCAAGCTGACCAACTACAGCCGTGACTGGGTGATCATGAAGCTGAGGTTCGCCGTGCCGTTCGACACCGACCCGAACATGGTGAAAAAGATCTTCAAGAAGATTGGTGCCGAGATGTTGGCAGACGAACTCTACAAGGAAGACTTCCTGCAGCCCTTCAAGAGCCAGGGAGTGTTCGACTTTGATGATGTCGGCATGATCATGCGCGGCAAGTTCATGGCCAAGCCGGGCACCCAGTTCACCATTCGCAAGGAGATCTACAACCGGGTGAAAGCTGCCTTCGCGGAAAATGGCATCGAATTTGCCCGCCGTGAGGTGCGGGTGGCGATCCCCGGACTGGGCGAAGCCGAGCAGCTGAGCGAGACCGAGAGAGCAGCGATCACCGCTGCTGCGGGCAGCGCGGTGCAGCAGGAGGCGGCAGAAGACGCAACGCAAGCCCCCAAGAAGGTTTCGTAGATGGTTCCGGAAGGAAGGCGGCCGGTACTGCGGATTCGTAACCGTAAATTCTGGCTCTCCCTGCCGGCTGCGGCTGCCCTGGCAGTGTGCACGACACCGTTCGCGGCGGTGCATGCGGCAGGGCCGGAGCAGACCGAACGGCAGCTGGGCCATATCGAAACTGCGCAAAGATCGGAAGGTTATGGATTCCGCAGCGGGGCAGTTGTTGTGGCTCCTGTTCCGTTTGCCAGCCCCATGATCGGCTCAGGGCTGGGACTCGGCGCCGGTTTTTTGTTCAAAACGGGGCCCGAGGCAAACACATCGGTTATCGGACTGGGCGGTCTGCGGTCGGACAACGGCAGCCGGGCGGCGGCGGCGATTGTCCGCCTGGCCTCTCCGGACAACCGCTGGCAGATCAAGGCCTTTGCCGGCAAAGCGGACGTGATTTATGAGCTTTACACCGGCCTTGGTGCGGTGCCGGTGCGCCAGGAGAGCCGCCTGGCGCGGATCAATGCCGCCTTTGGCTTTACCAGCGAACTTTCGGCGGGGATTGTCCTGCGTTACCTTGAAACCGTCCTGAGCCCGGAGGGCGGGTTGCAGCCACCCTCCCTGCAGCCCGGCACCCGGCTTGAAATTGGAACTGCAGGTTTCAGCTTCGATTGGGACCGCCGCGATGACAGCGATTATCCAACGGAGGGCACGCGGATGGCCGCTGTTGCCACCCGGTCCCGCACCCTCGGCAGCCTCGGCCGCAGCTATGAAAGGGGAATCGCAACGTTCGACGGCTACCGGCCGTTTGGTGCGCGCAGCAGCCTGGCAGTGCGTGGAACTGTTTGCGCGGCGTCCAGCGGCACGCCCTTCTTCGATCAGTGTTCGATTGGAGCAACTGATAACATGCGGGGGTTCAATAGCACGAAGCACCTTGGCCTGCGCATGGTTTCCCTGCAGGCTGAATACCGTCAGCGATTTTCACAGCGCTGGGGCGGTGTCGTCTTCGCAGGGACAGGCAGGACCGGAAACAGGTTTGCCGATCTGGCGCAGGACGGCAGCCGAAGCGCCGCCGGGGCTGGTGTGCGGTATCGGGTATCGAAAAAATTCCCGGTGGATTTTTCGATCGATATCAGCCGCAGCAACGAGCGGGAAACCCAGCTCTACATCTACGTCGGCCAACGGTTCTAGGCTGGTGGCCGGCAGCGGATTTTTGCAGTATTTGGGTCGAACGTCATGGCGTGAAGCAAGCGCTTTAGCTGGGGTGTACCTATGGTTGGCCGGCTACAAAGTACACGGCCAGGAACGGGCCGGCTTCCAATGACAGCTTGAGGCGGCGCGGGCCGCTGTCGGTCGGGTTTGGCCCGGTGATGATCTGGACATCGTCACCCAGCAGCTGAAACGGTGGGCGGCTGCATCGTCGCGATGCGGTGATCTAGGCCTGCCTGACCTTAAAAGTGCGGTCCGGGATGCCGCTGAAGCAGACTGCGGGGGTCGCCGAGAGCCTTCTGCGGCCGGCAGGAAAGGTGCGGGCCGTGCCGGTTAGATTATGCAGGTGAGAGTCTTTCCAATCATTCCATCAAGGGCAAACCTTCATTCAAGCACTGGCATGAACTTCGCTCCTGTTCCCGGACACCGGGGTAAAGTACCCCTGTCCAAGAAAGGAACATGGAATGGGACACTCGAGGCGGACGGCAGGATCAATGGCGGCACTGCGCAGGCAGCAGGCGGATGCGGCGGAGCTGGACCGTCTGCGCAAGGAAAACAAACGTTTGAAGCTGGAAAATGAAATCCTCGAGAAAGCTTCTGCTTTTCAAGCCTGCCTATCTGTTCTGTTAGCGTGCGATCTGGCCAAGGTAGATTGATCCAACATCTGTCACCACTTTTGGCAGACCGTTCTCGGGATCTTCCAAGAATTCCCACAGACGTTTGATATTTGCGGTCGTCTTTGGGGCCACCCGGCCAAACTCGGCGAGATGAGCCCGCAAGGCGTTGATCAGCTGCGTGCGTTGCCTCAAAAGCAGGTCACGTGTCCGGAACAAAACTGCCCTACTTTGCTGCTCATGTGTTTTTACGGCGACTGTCCGCATCGTCGGACGTGATGCCGCCTCGGCAATCGCTTCTGCATCAGCAGCATCGTTTTTATGCCGTTTGACGAAAGGTTTCACATAGATGGGCGGTATCAATTTCACTTCATGGCCGAGTGCTCCAATCTGACGCCCCCAGTCATGCGCGGTCGCGCAGGCCTCCATAGCAACGGTGCAGTTTGGTTGTTGTGCAAAAAATGGTACAACTTGCGCCCGGGTCAGTTTCTTGCGGAACAAGACATCCCCACCAGCTGTCGCCCCATGCGCCTGAAAACTGCGCTTTGCCAAGTCTACTCCGATGATTGCAACCATTTCCATTGCCGCCTCCTCTGTTTCTGGTCTGTCAAGACAGCACCAGCATGGCACATCACGATGCCGTCGGGAGGGGCATCCACTCCATCAGGGCGCGGGACATTGCTGTCTTTTGGCATCGGAAAACGAAGGTCAACTCCGAAACTTTTTGCGGGCCTGCGCCAAAATGTACGCGCTCATATTCCATACATCGCGCTATTCAACTTGATATTTGACATATCACTATCCATAAACTAGATGCCTCTTATACTATTCAGGATTTGCCGCATGATCACCGGACCTCAGATGCGCGCGGCGCGTGCCCTTCTCGGCATCGACCAGAAAACCCTGGCCGAGCTGGCGGGACTTTCCGTGCCGACGATCCAGCGCATGGAGGCCAGCCACGGCAATGTGCGCGGCGTCGTCGACAGCCTGACCAAGGTCGTGGCAGCGCTCGAACTCGCCGGAGTCGAACTCATCGGAGAAGGCACCGCCAGCACGGCAGGCGGACGGGGCGCGCGGCTGAAGGCGCCTCCGCCGAAACACTGATTCTCAACCCGCGACGGCGACCGCCGACACCAAGCCGACGATCCCGCCGCTCCCGTCCCAAAGGTGCGGCCACAGATGAAAGACCAGACTACCAGACAGAGCGACGCTCCGAACTTCGCCGATCTCTTCACCCCGAAACTCGTCACCGTCCTGCGGGAAGGCTATGGGCTGACACAGCTGCGCACGGACGCCATCGCCGGGTTGACCGTCGCCATCGTGGCATTGCCGCTCTCGATGGCGATTGCCATCGCGTCCGGCGCGACACCGGCGCAGGGGCTCTACACGGCCATCGTCGGGGGCTTCCTTGTGTCGCTCCTTGGCGGATCGCGGTTCCAGATCGGCGGCCCGGCCGGGGCCTTCATCGTGTTGGTCGCCGCCACCGTGGCCCAGCATGGGATGGAGGGGCTGATCCTTGCCACATTCCTCTCGGGGCTGATGCTTGCGGTCGTGGGTTTCCTGCGCCTCGGCACCTTCATCAAGTTCATCCCGTTTCCGGTCACGATTGGGTTCACGGCCGGGATCGCGGTCATCATCTTCGCCAGCCAGATCAAGGAGCTGTTCGGTCTGACGCTGTCAAATGAGCCGGGCGAACTGCTGGAGAAGATTCCGGCGCTTTGGCAGGCAGGGGCGAGCCTGACGCCAGCCGCACTTGGTGTATCCCTGGCAACTGTTGCGGTCATCCTCGGGCTGCGGCGCTGGCGACCGCACTGGCCCGGAATGCTGATCGCCGTCGGACTTGCCGCGGCCGCGACCGGGTTACTGGCGCTGCCGGTGCAGACCATCGGCACGAAGTTCGGCGGTATCCCCTCGTCGCTTCCGGCGCCGCGGCTTCCGTCCCTCTCGATGGAAGCGATCCTCGCGGTCCTCCCGGCTGCCATCTCCTTCACCCTGCTGGGTGCCATCGAGTCGCTCCTGTCGGCCGTCGTCGCTGACGGCATGACCGGACGCCGCCACCGCTCGAATTGCGAGCTGGCGGCACAGGGCGCGGCCAATATCGGATCGTCTCTCTTCGGCGGCTTCTGCGTGACCGGCACCATCGCGCGGACCGCGACCAACGTCCGGGCCGGGGCGCATGGCCCGGTGGCGGGGATGCTGCACGCCCTGTTCATCCTGCTGTTCATACTCGTTGCCGCGCCGCTCGCCTCCTACATCCCTCTGGCGGCGCTCGCCGGAGTACTGGCCGTCGTGGCCTGGAACATGATCGAGAAACCGGCCATCGCGATCCTGGTTCGCTCAGGCTGGGGAGAAGCCACCGTGCTGGGCGCCACGTTCTTCCTCACCATCTTCCGCGACCTGACCGAGGCCATCGTCGTCGGCTTCGCGCTCGGCTCGGTTCTCTTCATTCACCGCATGAGCCGCACGACCGAGGTTGCGACGGACGGTGCATTTGTCGTCGGGGATGAAGCCGACATCACCCATCCGCGCGGCGAGTACCACGAGGAGCAGGCTGCGAACCCGGACGTAGCCATCTACCGGATCACCGGTGCGCTGTTCTTTGGCGCGACGGCCTCGATCGGATCGGTGCTTGACCGTATTCAGGACCCCCACAAGGCGCTGATCGTGGATTTTTCGGCCGTGCCGTTTCTCGACTCAACCGGCGCCAACATGATCGAGGGCCTGGCGCGCAAGGCGCAGAAGCAGGGGGTCGCGCTCTGGCTCACCGGTGCCAGCCGCGACATCCTGCGTGTGTTCGTGACCCACGGGTTGAAGCGTCCACTGGTTCATTATTCCGCCTCGGTGGACGAAGCGCTGATACGGGTGCGGAATGGCGCCGACGGTGATCAGGAGGCCGCCTGATGTCCGGTACCGTCAGGGACAAACGTCGACCACAGCGCCGCCGGAACGGTCCGGCCGAAGCACGACGGCGATATGTCCTCGACGCACTTGAACGTCCGCGAACGCAGGCGGAACTGCGCGATGCGTTGGGCATGAGCAACAGCGGGATACTGCACCTGCTGCGCCGGATGGAGCGGGATGGGCTTGTGCGGCCCGCCGAACGGGTCGCCTGTACCCGGATTTGGGAGCGGGTGTAAAAGTCGACAACGCGTTTGTGATCATAAGGGGAGAAAGGGAAGTTTACTGCAACTGAGGTCGTTTGGACGACCCGCAGCATTCGACATTTTGGGCCGATTCTGTTGAAAAACTCTTCCTTGATTGCAGGGGGCATCGCTGATTCAATTCCGTTATTGAGCGGGAGGTTTGGCGATGATGGGACCGAAGCAGGAGGC
>NZ_JAXMOX010000164.1:0-10751 GCF_034669605.1 Leisingera sp. | reverse complement strand
GGCATAGGATTTCAGCCCCTGGTCCAGCAGGATGTTGTGGGAGAACACCACATCATCGGCGGTGACCGGGGTGCCGTCGGAAAACCGCGCCTCGGGGCGCAGGTTGAAAATCACCCAGTCCTGGCTTTCAGGATATTCCAGGCTTTCGGCGATCAGCCCGTAGTAGGAACCGGGCTCGTCGTAGGATGCCACCAGCAAGCTTTCGAACTGATCCGAAGACAACGCCCCGGCGCGCCCGTTGCGGGTATAGGGGTTCATGCTGTCAAAGGTGCCGACGGCAGAAATCGACAATTCGCCGCCTTTCGGCGCCTGCGGATTGACGTAATCGAAATGGGCAAAGCCTTCCGGGTACTTCAGCGCCCCGAATTCGGCAAAGCCATGCGCCTTGATAAGCGCATCCTCCGCCCGCGCCAGCGTCGCTGCGGCCACCGTCAGGATTAGCCCCAGAAACAGCGCCTGGGCCAGCGCCGCAGCCGCCTGCAGCGGGGTCATCCATTCTCTTGCGCGCACGCGCGCCGCAGCTCGAGCGGTGTTCATCTGCCATGACCTCCTTTGCCCGGAACTTCGGCCCGGATTTCCGCTGCCAAGCTAATGGCCGGGGGCGGTAACATTCAAGTTGAGATTAAGTGTTATCCCCTGCTGTCTGGGCGCAAAGCAGCCGAAAGGCGTGCATTTGCAAGGCCGCGCTTGCCCGCAATAAAATTGCCTGCCAGCCTCGCATCACGATTGCGTTATGTAACGAGGGAGTTTCCGATGCTGAAGTCAATGAAATTTGCCGCCCTTGCGGTTGCCGGGGCCGCCGCGCTCAGCGCCTGCGCCCAGCAGGAAGAGGAAGTGGTCTACAGCAGCCCGGAAGAGGCCTATTGCGTGCAGACCGGCGGCAGCTACGTGCTGCGCAGCGGCAAGGCCGGCACCATCGGCGTCTGCATCCTGCCGGACGGCCGGGAACGCGATGCGCTGGCCTATTACCGGGAGAACAACCCGGCCTGAGCCGGACCGGCGTCTGCCCGCATCAAAAAAGCCGCTGCAGATCTGCAGCGGCTTCTTCAATCGGATAGCTTTGACAGCGTTCCGGATCAGCCGTCCAGGCTGTCCAGATAGGCGATGAGGTTCACCCGGTCTTTTTGCTTTTTCAAGCCGGAGAACGACATGGTGGTGCCCGACGCATAGGCCGACGGCTTGGTCAGGAAGGCGTCCAGCGCCTCCGCGGTCCAGCTGCCGTCCAGGCCGGTCAGGGCGCCGGAATAACCAAAGCCCGGTGCGGTCGCGATGTCGCGGCCGACAACGCCATAAAGATACGGGCCGGTCGAGTTGGCGCCGTCTTCCAGCTTGTGGCAAGCGGAGCACTTCTTGAAGACTTTGGCACCTTTGGCAACATCGGCGGAGGCCATCAGCTCTTCAAAGCTGACTTCCGGCTCGTCGCTGGCTGCGGCATCGGCCGAGGCGACTTCGATCACATAGGACGCCTCACCGTGGCTGTCCATGTGATACAGTGCTTCTGCGCCCCATTTGCCCAGAAGGAGAACCAGGAACGCGCCGCAGACGCCTGCGGTCGCTTTGGTGAGGGTCATCGTGTCAAACATGATCGCGAGTCCATTTAGCTGTCTGCGGGGGTGTCTAAGGCTTCCCCTTCAAAGTGGCAAGGTATAGACAGCGCGACGAAACGCCCAATTCTTGAAGTTTTGCACGGGGAACACACCCATGAGCCGCAAAATCGCCATTCAGGGGGAGCTTGGCTCCTACAGCCACGAAGCCTGCCGCAGCGCCCGGCGCGAACTGGAGGTGCTGCCGTGCCGCACCTTCGAGGACGCCATTGAAGCGGTCAAAAGCGGCGCTGCCGATCAGGCGATGCTGCCGGTGGAGAACTCAACCTATGGCCGGGTGGCAGACATCCACCGGCTGTTGCCGCACAGCGGGCTGCACATCATCGACGAGGCCTTTGTGCGGGTGCATATCAATGTGCTGGGAGTTCCGGGCGCCAGTCTGGAAGACATCCGCGAGGCGAAATCGCATCTGGTGCTGCTGCCGCAATGCGGGACATTTCTGCGCGAACACGGCATCACCGGCCGGGTCAGCCCCGACAACGCGCGGGCGGCGCGGGATGTGGCGGAGGCCGGCGACAAACACGTGGCGGCGCTGGCCAGCGAGCTGGCGGGCGAGATCTACGGGCTGGACGTGCTGGCCCGCCACATCGAGGACAATGGCGACAACACCACCCGCTTTGTGATCATGTCGCCGGAGCCGGACTACCGCCGCCGCGGCGCCCACAGCATGATCACCAGCTTTGTCTTTCAGGTCCGCAACATCCCGGCGGCGCTGTACAAGGCGATGGGCGGATTTGCCACCAATGGCATCAACATGACCAAACTGGAAAGCTATATGGTGGACGGATCCTTTACCGCCACGCAGTTTTATGCGGATATCGAAGGCCACCCGGAAGATCCCAATGTGCAGCTGGCAATGGATGAGCTGAGCTATTTCACCACCAATGTGGAAATCCTCGGCGTCTACCCGGCCGACAACGGCCGCTATTGAGGCGCCGGCTTCCGGCCCGGAGAAACCGTTTTTTTCCGGGCCGTTTTCATTGCCTGAAAACGGCACCCTTGATCAATCTGCGCGGGGAGTGAAGTGAGAGGCTGGACATCGACCCAAGCGGGGCTCGTTGTGGCTGCTTCCTTCCGGACCTGACCAGGTTGGCGAGGCGCCTGCCCGCGCCAACCTCTCGAATCCCGATATAAGCGCCGCCGCCGGGAATGGCAAGTGCCCGGGCTGTCCGGTCTCCGGCGTTTTAAAGCCGCAGTTCCAGTTCCAGAAAGCCGCCGCTGCTGTGGCCGCATGGCGTCGCCAGCCCGGCAGGCAGTTCCTCGAGGTATCCGGCGGCCCCCGGTCCGGTCACCGCAACCGCGCTGGTGCCCGGCATCGGCGCCAGCTGCCAGGGATAAGGCGCCTCTGCCAGCGGATCAGCGGGCAGCCGCCCGGCGATGTAATCGCGGATTGCCTCGTGGATCCGGATCGGCGGCAGCGGCAGTTCTTCGGCTTTCCGCAGCATTCCGAAACTGCCGCCGCCGCAGACCCGGTAGCTGTTGACCGCAACCGCAAAACGCTGGCCGGGTTCCACCGGCCGGCCGTTCCAGCACAGCTTCCGGATCCGCCGGGCATCGGGGTTGATCCTCACCCCCGAGGCCGAGAACCGGGGCGGCTGCGCCGGGTCGATCTGATAGCTCAGCCCGAAGATCACATCGAAATTATGCCCTGCCCGCTGCGGGTCGGCCAGCATCTGCCCGGAACTGCCCGGCGCGATCTGGCTGAACAGCCCTGCCGACATTTCCAGCCAGTCCAGCAGCTGTGCGCCGGTCACCGCGACCACCCGCAATTCGTTGTGGAAGACCTGCAGATCCGCAATATTGCGGACACAGAGATCCCCGGCCGCAATGTCGGTATAAAAATGCGGCCCGGACCGGCCGCCGAACTTGCTGGGTGCGACAGCCGACAGCAACGGCAGGCTTTCTGCACCGGCGCTGTCAAGCATCGACCGCACCGCGGCGGCCTGGGCGCTGCCGACCAGCGCCAGGCCGCGGTCCGGCGCGAAAAAGGTGAAATAGGAATGCATCGCCACCGGGCTGAAGCCCGCCGGCTGGCGCATCCGCTGCAAGGTGCGTGCGTGGTCTTCTGCCAGCGCGCCCGCAAAATCAGGGTCCTCCGGCACCAGCGGCTGGGCTGCGCCGGTCTGCCGGTGGCGGCCCACCGGCTGCAGGCTGGCGGTGCCGCCGCCGGGCCGCCAGACCCCGCAGCGATGCTCCAGCTCCAGCCGCAGAACCCCCAGATGCGAGCCATGCGCCCCCGGCATCACGACGGGTTTGGCAAAGGGATGCGCCGGATCCGGCAGCGTCAGATGGGTGTGGCCGCCCACAACGGCGTCAATTTCCGGCAAGGCCGCAAGCCGCTCCAGTTCATTTTCGCCGCAGCCCGCACCGGTCTTGCTGCCAAGGCCGGTATGGGCCAGCGCCAGCACCAGGTCGCAGCCCTGCGCCTTCAGCCGGCCGGCCTGGGCCGCGGCGGTTTCCACGATGCCGCCTGCAGCCAATTGTGCCTGCAGGGCCTCGCCGCACCAGATCAAAGTCTGCGGCGGCAGCACCGAAAACAGCCCGATCCGGACCGGCGGCAGCCCGGGCTGCCCCGGGATCTTGCGTTCCAGCACCGCCGAGGGCGCAAACGGCAGCCGCAGGTCCGGCTGCCGTGCCGTCAGGCTGGCGCAGAGCACCGGGCATGTCACGTCTTTCAGAACGCGTGCCAGCGCCGCCAGGCCGGAATCGAAGTCATGATTGCCAAGACCGACTGCATCATATTTCAAAAACCGGAAGGCGCGCGCCATTGGATGCGGGCCCTTGGCGCCCGGCATGATGTCCCCCAGCGGCGCCCCCTGAAAGCCATCGCCGTTATCGACCAGAAGGCAGGCCGCGCCCAGGCGGGCGGCCTCTGCGCGGGCGCGGCGGATCAAGGTGGCCGCGCGGGACAGGCTGATGGCCCCGCCGGGACGGTCGGCATAATAATCATGGCTCAGCAGATTGCAGTGCAGGTCCGTCGTGGCAAGCACGTGCAGCTGCCCGGTGACCGTCCGGGTTTGCGAGGCCCGCGCCCCGCTTGTCATGTGCGAAATTCCGTTGCCACTGCCTGCCGCCGCTCCTGCCCGCACCATTCGGCGCCGTTCTTGTTTTGCGGCTATTTGAATCAGCGTATTAACGATTTGCAAGGAACCCTTTCGGCTGCCTGTGATTTTTTCCCGCCGCCGGTGCGTCAACAGCGCGGGCGCCCCCGACCTGTGGCGGAAAAGCCGCAATTCCTGCCCGGCAGGTGTGGCGGCGCAGCGACAGGCAAGCGCGGATCACTGGCAATTGCTGGCAACGCCTGCGGCACGCTGTCATGGATGGCGGTATCTCAGCCCTTGACCGCAGGGCAGCCGCCGCCAGCCAAAGGAGAGACGCAATGAAACACGCAGAACAAGTGACCTTCGGCCGCGGCGGGCTGGAGCGGGCGGCGCATTTGCGCACCGACAGCGCTGCCCTGGAAACCGCCTGGAACAGCCCGGAGGCCCAGGTGCTGCTGATGTGGCGCGGCAAGCCGCTGACCCTCCGCATCGCCGAGGACGGCCTGCCCTGCGGGCTGGGCTGGACCGCTCCGGCGCACCCGCTGGCCGCCAGCCGCCAGGACGCGGCGATTTTCCTTGGTCTGGCCCCCGGCGGCGCGCCGTGTTTTGCCTGCGATATCAGTGACTGGCAGCCCCAGGACCTGGACAGCGGGGCCCTGAGCGGTTTTGCCGATGCCAGCGAGCAGCAGCACCCCGATCTGGCCGCGTCCCACGTCTTTGCCGAACTGCGCCGGGTCATGACCCGGCTAACGCCGCTGGAGGCGGAACTGGCGGCCACCGCCAAGGCGCTGCTGGCCTGGCACCGCAGCCACCGGTTCTGCGCAGCCTGCGGCGCCCCCAGCAGCATGGCGCAGGCGGGCTGGCAGCGGATCTGCCCCGCTTGCAAGACACCGCATTTCCCGCGCACTGACCCGGTGGTGATCATGCTGATCACCCATGGTGATGCGGTGCTGATGGGCCGCTCTCCCGGCTGGCCTGAGGGGATGTATTCGCTGCTGGCGGGATTTGTCGAACCGGGCGAGACGCTGGAGGCAGCGGTGCGCCGCGAGACCTTTGAGGAAACCGGCGTGCAGGTCGGGCCGGTCAGCTATCTGTCCAGCCAGCCCTGGGCCTTTCCGATGTCGCTGATGTTCGGCTGCGCGGGCGAGGCGCTGAGCACGAAGATCACCATCGACCCCGGTGAAATCGAAGACGCGCTGTGGGTCAGCCGCCAGGACATGATGACGGTCTTTGCAGGCGATCACCCGGTGCTGAAACCCTCGCGGGAAGGAGCAATTGCGCATTTTCTGCTTAAGAACTGGCTTGCGGACACGCTGGACTAGAGCGCATATTGCGGCAAACAGCGCGGCAGCACAGCGGCGCAGCTGAGGCAGGCAAGCATGGAATTTCAGAGCAAAGAAGATATCGAAGCCCCGATTGCCGAAGTCTTTGGCGCGATCTCCGATTTTGACCTGCTGGAACGCTCGGCCCTGCGGCGCGGCATCGACGTGCAGCGGACCGGCGATACCGCCCGTCCGGAGAACGGCCTGGCCTGGGATATCGGCTTCCGGTTCCGCGGCAAGCAGCGCGACATCCGGCTGACGCTGGCGTCTTATGCGCCGGCTGCCGGGCTGGCGCTGACCGGCAGCGGCAGCGGCCTGGACGGCCGCCTGGAGGTCGAGCTGCTGGCGCTGTCGCCGCGGCGGACCCGGATGTCGGCGCAGCTGAAACTTGCCCCCACCACCCTGACCGGCCGGCTGCTGGTGCAATCGCTGAAACTGGCCCGCAGCAATCTCACCCGCCGGTTCAAGCTGCGGCTGGCCGATTATGCGAGGATCACCGAGGAACGGCTGAACCGCACCGCCTGAGCCTATCGCCTGAGCCTATTGCTTGCCCCCGCTGTTATGCGGAGCGCGCGCTATTGCGGCGGCAGCAGCCGCGGCCACAGGGCGGCATTGTCGCGGGCAAAGGCGCCCAGATGGCCGATCTTCTTCACGCCAGCCTCCCGCGGCACCAGCACCGTCCGGCGCTGCGGCACATTGCCAAAGACCTCCCCCAGGCGCCAAACCGCCGCCGGCGGCACGACATCATCATCCGCCATTGCAAACAGATCCACCGGCACGCCGCTGTTTGCCCATTCGGGCAGCGGCAAGGCCGCGCCGGTTTCCGGCAGGTAGCTGCCCGGCGTGGTGCACCAGCGCCGCCACTGCCAGTAAACCCCGGCGGGCAAATCGGCCCCGAACCCCACCGCGCGCCCGGGCAGATAGCCCAAAGCACGGACCAATGGCGGCACATGGCCGAACCAGAAAGCCAGCGCCAGCGCGCGGTAGGGCCAGGGATGATCGTGGTGATGCACCAAGCCGCCCGCAACCACGATCATGCGGGCGACGTCCTTCAAGCCATCCTGCAGGGGCATCAGCATCGCCCCGAGCGAATGGCCGATCACCCACAACGGCACGCCCGCATAGTGCCGTTGCAGTTCGGCCCGGGCAGCTGGCTGATCTTCCAGCGCCCATTGGGCCATTGTCGCACCGGAATGGCGCGGATGGCCCCGCGCCGAGTCTCCGAAATCCCGGTAGTCATAGGTCAGGCAGGCCACTTGCTGCCTGGCTGCCAGCCAGCGCGCGAAATGCCGGTAATAGCGTTGCGGCACCCCGGTTGCGCCATTCAGCACCACTGCGGCCCGCGCCTGCCCCGCCGGATGGTACAGCCGCCCGGCCAGCTCTGCGCCGGCCGCGGGAAACCGCAGCTCTTCTTCCCGGATGCCCGCGGCATGATCTGCGTTTCTGTCCAGCACGGCGACCTCCTAGACCAATCGGTCCACTCCACCTCTGGACCAATCGGTCCAATGCTGTCAAGCTGTTGTCATGACTGACGTGACGACACCCCCTGCCAACCCGGACAGCCCGCCCCCCACCCGCGAGCGGCTGATCCGCGCCGCGGCAGCCCTGTTCCGCAACAAGGGCTACAGCGGCACCGGGCTGGCGGAACTGCTGGCAGAGGCCGGGGCGCCCAAAGGCTCGCTCTACCACCATTTTCCCAATGGCAAATCCGACCTTGCCCTGGCCGCAGCGGATTGGGCGTCAGCGCAGATGCTGCTGCTGATCGAGGCGTCATTCACGCCGGCGCCAACCTTTAGGGAGGGGGCCAAGACGGTCTGTTACAAACTGGCCAAGCTGTTTGACCAGCAAGGCAAATGGAGCGGCTGCCCGGTCTCTGCCACCCTGTTCGAAGGGCCGGAGAACGAGGCGTTCCACCAGCATGCCGCGCATCTGTTCGAGGGCTGGATAGCCGAGACCGCCCGCCACGCCCGCCGCCTCGGCCTGCCCGCGGCTGAGGCCCGCGCGGCGGCGGAAAACTTCTATATCCTGCTGCAGGGCGGCTGGCAGCTGGCCCGGGTGCGGCGGGAGTCGGATGTGATCCGGGGGCTGTATTTGCAGCTGCAGAAAAACGATTGACGACTCGCGGAAGAAACCGCTACCGCTTGTGGCGATGGTTCCCGTGCCACAGAATCTTGTGTCCGGGATGAAAAGGGAACACGGTGCGGCCTGCGCAGAAACAGGCCAATTCCGCGGCTGCCCCCGCAACTGTAAGCGGCGAGCGACCCCGATAGAGCCACTGGCCCGACAAGAGGCCGGGAAGGATCGGGAAAGCGACGACCCGCAAGTCAGGAGACCTGCCATCAGACGTGTAACTCGAACCCGGGCGGGGTGTCCGGACAGGGTCTGATGGCTGCGGCGGCTGTGAGCCGTCTTTCATCCGGTCTCTTGTCCCCAAACCCCCCGTGCCACGCGCGGAGGGCGCAGATATGATGTGGACCGACCAGACGCATTTCTATGCGGCAACAGATTGCAAGTATTTGGGGCGCCCCTGCCCCGCAGCGGAGCGGATGATCGCCAAGCTGGCCGAGGCGATGTCCAGGGCCAAGCCGCTGACCCAGGAGGATTTCGAAATTACCGGCACCACCACGCTGGACGGCTGCCCGCGCAGCTGCCCGGCGCAATTTGCCGCCAGCCATGACCGGATCCGGCTGTATTGCGGCGTCGGGGAAGAGGCGCCGCGCGAGGGGCTGGACCGCTTCGCCGATGCCATCCTCAGCCGTAACGGCACCGGCTTTGCCGCCTCCAAGCTGGACACCCGCCCCTGCGCGCTGATGGAGGCGCTGCCGAAAACCGCCGCGGCGCGGCAGGCGGAACAGATGCTGGCGCTGTGAAACCTAAGCTTTGAGGGCAGCGCCGGACCCCGGGCGAGCGGAAGCCTATGCGGTCTAGCCTGCCGCCTGCCCCGCGCAGGCCCAATCCAGCTGCTCATCCGTCTCCACCGCGCAGGGCCGCACCGCCCGCAGCCGGGTCAGCGCCTGCGCCGGATCCTCGCCGCATTCGATCATCAGCCGCAGCACCGCCATACCGGACCGCCCGCAGCCGCCCCAGCAATGCACCAGCACCCGGCCGCCGCCCGCCAAAGCCTGCCGTGCGGACGCGCTGGCGGCTGGCCATTTCGCGGCCACGCCCGGCGGCGGCGCTTGAAAATCCGGCACCGGCAAATGCAGCCAGCGGCAAGCCATGCTTTGAACATCAATCCCCAGCCGCGGCACGCCTGCGGCTGCGTGTTCGGCCTCGGTGGTCATCGAGATGACCAGCCCCGGTTTCCACTGATAGATCTGGATCAGGTCATTGCGGTAATCGCCGCCGCCGCCGGGCAGCGGGCATAACGCCAGAATACCGCCGCCTGCTGACAGCGCGTGGATGGTCAGGCCTGCCGGCGCCGCGCCGTCCTGCGCCGCAGGTCCCGGGATGTCTCCAGATCGCATACCGCCTCCTTAGCCGTTGCGTTCCTGCATTCCCCCCGCAGTCCCCTGCCGCCGCAGCCTAGCGGCTTAGCGGGCAATCCCAAAGCCCTTTTGCTGTCCCGGGACAGCCCCATCGGCGGTGGACGAACGGGCTGCGCTTCAATACCCTGCGCGGAACGCGGACGCCCCGCATCCCGAATCCGGCACGAGACATCATGAACGATACCCCCAGCGGCACCCCCGGCGCATCCGGCCACTCCAAATACCAGGTTCTGGCCCGCAAATACCGGCCCGAGACCTTTGCCGATCTGGTGGGCCAGGACGCCATGGTGCGGACGCTGAAAAACGCCTTTGCCGCCGACCGCATCGCCCAGGCCTTCATCATGACCGGCATCCGCGGCACCGGTAAGACCACCACCGCGCGGATTATCGCCAAGGGCATGAACTGTGTCGGCACCGATGGCCAGGGCGGCCCGACCACCGACCCTTGCGGCCAGTGCGAACATTGCACCGCGATCATGGAAGGCCGCCATGTCGACGTGATGGAGATGGACGCCGCCAGCCGCACCGGTGTGAATGATATTCGCGAGATCATCGACTCGGTGCAGTACCGCGCCGCCTCGGCCCGCTACAAGATCTACATCATCGACGAAGTCCACATGCTGTCGACCAGCGCCTTCAACGCGCTGTTGAAGACGCTGGAGGAACCGCCCGCACATGTGAAATTCATCTTCGCCACAACCGAGATCCGCAAGGTGCCGGTGACGGTGCTGTCGCGCTGCCAGCGGTTCGATTTGCGCCGGATCGAGCCGGAGGTGATGATTGCCCTGCTGCGCAAGATCGCCGGGGCTGAAAACGCTCAGATCGCCGAGGATGCACTTGCGCTGATCACCCGCGCGGCTGAGGGCTCGGCCCGCGACGCCACCTCGCTGCTGGACCAGGCGATTTCCCATGGCGCCGGCGAGACCACCGCCGATCAGGTCCGCGCCATGCTGGGCCTTGCCGACCGCGGCCGGGTGCTGGACCTGATGGACATGATCCTGCGCGGCGATGCGGCGGCGGCGCTGACCGAACTCAGCGGCCAGTACGCCGAGGGCGCCGACCCGCTGGCGGTGCTGCGCGATCTGGCCGAGATCACCCATTGGGTCTCGGTTGTGAAAATCACCCCCGACGCGGCCGAAGACCCCACTGTCAGCCCCGACGAGCGCGCCCGCGGTCAGGCAATGGCCGAACGGCTGCCAATGCGCGTCCTCACCCGCATGTGGCAGATGCTGCTGAAGGCACTGGAGGAAGTGGCCGCCGCCCCCAACGCGAGGATGGCGGCTGAAATGGCGGTGA
>NZ_JAXMOX010000163.1:0-11082 GCF_034669605.1 Leisingera sp. | reverse complement strand
ATTTTGAATGGCCTGCCATGGTACGTCCTTGCTGCTGAATATCTGAATTGGCGCCCATATAGCCTTTGTCAGTGCCGGGATTCAAGCACCCTGCCCGCGGCTTGGCCCTTGCTCCGCGGGGTTTCGCGGTTAAGCTGGCGCGATGACATATGACCAAGCCGTTTTGTTTTCGCTATTTGCTGCCGTTTTTGCCCTGCTGTTGTGGGGGCGCTACCGGTATGATCTGGTGGCCTTTGCCGCGCTGATGGCGGGGGTGGTGCTGGGGGTGGTGCCGGCAAGCGGGGCCTTTGCCGGGTTCGGCCATCCGGCAACGCTGGTGGTGGCGCTGGTACTGATCGTTTCAGCCGGTCTGGTGCGGTCAGGCGCGGTGTTTCTGATTACCCGCACCTTGGTGGATTCCGCGCGGGGGCTGGGCGGCCATATTGCGTTGATGGGCGGGGTCGGCGCGGTGTTGTCGGCCTTCATGAACAATGTGGCGGCGCTGGCGCTGCTGATGCCAGTGGATATCCAGACCGCGCGCAAAGCCGGCCGGGCGCCGGGGCTGAGCCTGATGCCCCTGTCCTTTGCCACCATTCTGGGCGGCATGGCGACCCTGATCGGCACACCGCCCAACATCATCATCGCGGCGATCCGGGAGGAGCGGCTGGGAGAGCCGTTCCGGATGTTCGATTTTGCCCCTGTGGGCGGCGTGGCGGCGCTGGCGGGACTTGCCTTTGTGGCCTTGGCCGGCTGGCGGCTGATCCCGGCGCGGGAGAATGCAGCGGGCGCGTCCGAGGCGCAGCTTGCCCCCTATATCGCGGAGCTGACGGTCGGTGAAGACTCGGAGGTTGCCGGCAAGCGGCTGGGCGAGCTGGAGGAAGAGGCCGAGAAGGCGGACGTGGCCATTCTGGGGCTGATCCGCGATGGCAAGCGGCGCTACGGGCGCTCGGTGGCGGCGGTGCTGCGGGAAGGCGACACGCTGGTGATCGAGGCGGAGCCGGAGGCGCTGGACGAGTTCCGCAGCGCGCTGAAGCTGGACTTTGCCGATGCCGCCCGGCAGGACAAGCTGACCGCCGCCGGCGAGGGGCTGGAACTGGTGGAACTGGTGGTGCCGGAATCCGCCCGCATCCGCGGCCGCAGCGCACAGTCGATCGGCCTGTCCTGGCGGCAAAGCGCGGTTCTGCTGGGGGTTGCCCGGCAGGGCCGCCGGATCACCCGGCACATCCGGCAGACCGATATCGAGGCCGGTGACATCCTGCTGCTGCTGTGCCCGCGCGGCCGGGTTTCGGATGTGGCGGAATGGCTGGGCTGCCTGCCGCTGGCGCAGCGCGGGCTGGCGGTGACGGCAAATGATAAGACTTGGGCCGCCATCGGCCTGTTTGCCGCCGCAGTTCTGGCGGCCTCTGTCGGCCTGATCTACCTGCCGGTGGCCCTGGGGCTGGTGGCCATCGGTTATGTTCTGTTCAAGATCCTGCCGGTGGCGGAGATCTATGATCACGTGGAATGGCCGGTTGTGGTGCTGCTGGGGTCGATGATCCCGCTGGGGGCGGCACTGGACAGCTCAGGCGGCACCGCACTGATTGCCAATGCGCTGACAAGCCTGACCGAAGGCCTGCCCGCCTGGGCGGTGCTGACAGTGCTGATGGTGGTCACCATGACGCTGTCGGATGTGCTGAACAATACCGCCACGGCGATTGTCGCAGCACCCGTGGGCATTCAGATGGCAGAGTCCCTCGGGGTTTCTCCTGATCCGTTTCTGATGGCGGTGGCGGTCGCTGCCTCGGCGGCGTTCCTGACGCCGATCGGGCATAAGAACAACACGCTTGTACTGGGTCCCGGCGGCTATCATTTTGGCGATTACTGGCGGATGGGGCTGCCGCTGGAGGTCTTGGTCATTGCCGTTTCCATTCCGGCAATCCTGGTATTCTGGCCTTTGTAGCGGGGGCAAACTTTTGCGGAAACGTTTTGCCCAAATCCTTTCACAAGGATTTTGCCGCCTGCGCGGATACCTCGGCAGGCTGCGTTTGCCAGTCCGCCCAGGCCTGCGTCATCAGCACAATGGCTGTTGATCCGCCCAGAACCGCGATCAGGAACAGTTTTCTGAAGTCCATGTGCCACCCTGTGAAACAGTCCCTGTTTCATATAGGCACGGCCGTAACAATTTCATGTAAACAGAGGGTGATGCGGCGGAACACTGCCATCACCAAAGGCATTCCCTGCTTTCAGAGCGGCCAGAAAAACGGAATGATCAGCGACGCCAGCATGCCGACAGTCAGGTTCAGCGGGATGCCGACACGCAGAAAATCGGTGAACTTATAACCGCCCGGACCGTAAACCAGCGTATTGGTCTGGTAGCCGATCGGGGTGGCAAACGAAGCCGAGGCGGCCACCATCACGGCCACCACCAAGGGACGCGGATCCACCCCCATCGCCTGGGCCAGGCCAATGGCAATCGGGGTCACCACAACCGCCACCGCATTGTTCGATACCAGCTCGGTCAGGACAGAAGTCAGCAGATAAACCGCCCAGACCAGCAGGACCGGAGGCAGCATCGACAAGGCGGGTGCGATGGCGTTGACGATCAGGCTGACGGCACCGGAGCTTTCCAGCGCGGCCCCGATGGCAAGCATCGAAAAAATCAACGCCAGCAGCCGCCCGTCCACAAAAGAGAACGCCTCATCCGCGTCGATGCAGCGGGTCACGAACACCAGTGACACCATCAGCAGCGACAGCATCAGGATCGGCGCAACGCCCAGGGCGGCCAGCAGAACGATGCCGAGCAGCGCAACAACGGCAATCGGCGCGTGGCTGCGGCGGTAGGCGCGCTGGGTCGGTTGCGAGACGTCTGCCAGATCCATATCGGTCGCCAGACGCTGGATATCGGCGGGGGCCCCCTCCAGCAGCAGGGTATCGCCGATCCGCACCACAAGGTCATCCAGCTGCACGCCGATATTCTGGTTCCGGCGATGCACCGCCAGGGGATAGACGCCATAGCGGCGGCGCAGGCGCATCGCGCCCAGGCTGCGGCCGACCATGCGGCAGCCCGGAGTGATCAGCACTTCGACGGTTTCAGTTTCCACTGCCGAAACCTGGTCGACCCGTTTCAGCTCCTTATTGCTTTGCAGACTCAGCAGCTCGGTCATTCTGGTCCGCAAAACCACCCGGTCGCCGACCTGCAGTTCAACGCCCTCGAGGTTGCGGCGCAGCGATTCATCGCCGCGGATCACGTCGATCAGCCGCACACCGGGGCGCTTGAACAGCTGCACGCCGGATGCTTCGCGGCCGATCAGGTTGCTTTCCGGCGGGATCACCGCTTCGGTGAAGAACTTCATCTTGGACTTGTCACTGAGCAGCATGGCCATGCTGTCGCGGTCCGGCAGCAGCCGCGGTGCGATAAAGCGCAGGTAGATCATGCCATAGACGACCAGGATCACGCCCAGCGGGGTGACCTCAAAAATCGTGAAGGGTTTCAGGCCCTGCGCCCGCGCCACGCCGTCCACCAGCAGATTGGTCGAGGTTCCGATCAGCGTCAGCGTGCCGCCCAGGATCGCCGCATAGCTGAGCGGGATCAGCATCTTGGACGCCGAAACATTGAGGGTGCGGGATATCTGGATGAATACCGGGATCATCACCACCACCACCGGCGTGTTTGACACAACGGCAGAGGCGGCAACCACAAAAGCCATCAGCAGGGCGACCGCAAGCCTCGGGTTCACCTCGGCCTGTGTCTTGGCGATTTGGGTAAAGGCATCAAGGGCGCCGGTCCGCACCAGGGCGCCCATGATGATGAACATCGCGGCAATTGTCCAAGGCGCCGGGTTGGACAGAACCGGCAGCGCCTGATCGTATGGCAGAACGCCGGTGGCCAGCATTGCTGCCACGCCGGTCAGCGCCACAACCTCGGTGGGGTAGGTTTCGCGCAGGAAGGCCACAAACATGGCCAGGACAATGGCTATAGCCAGGGCCGCGCTGCCGGTATCACCAAATTGGAAGAACTGCATATGCCGTGATTATGCCCATATTGTTTCAGGCGGGTTTAGCGCGCCGCTGCACGCTCCGCCATCGCGCAGTTTCCCTGAATCCCCGGGACTGAGCAAGAATTTCCGCATCTGCTCAGCAGCTGAGGCCTGCATTCGGGAATTTGTGCGGAAAATCGCGTCTGCACCGGCAAAACATCCCGCCCCAGCTGCGCCGCATGGCGCAAGGGGCAAGGGGTTAAGGGGCCGCCTCCTGCAGCAGGCCGCCGTTGCGCACCATGCGAATCTGCTTGGCCGCGCCAGTGCGGTCGTCGGTCTCGACAAACACACCGGACAGGCTGGCCTCGCCATTGGCGGGGGTAAAGCGCGCCTTGGGCATTCCGGTCAGGAAGCGGCGCATCGGCTCGGCCTTATCCATGCCGATGACTGAATTGTAGTCGCCGCACATGCCGGCATCGGTGAGGTAGCCGGTGCCATCGGACAGGATCTGCGCGTCCGCTGTCGGCACATGGGTGTGGGTCCCCACCACCAGCGAGGCACGCCCGTTGCAAAAATGGCCCATCGCCATTTTCTCGGAGGTGGCTTCGCAATGCACATCCACGATGATGGCCTGGGCCAGCCCGCCGCGGGGGTGCGATTTCAGCACCGCCTCAACCGCGCCGAAGGGATCGTCGAAGGCGCGTTTCATGAATACCTGGCCCAGCACCTGCACCACCAGCACCTTGCGCCCGCCCGGGGCCTGGAACAGCCGGTAGCCGCGGCCCGGTGCGCCTTTGGCAAAGTTCAGCGGCCGGATAATGCGCTGTTCCTGTTCGATGAACTGCAGCATGTCCTTCTGATCAAAAGCATGGTCGCCGAGGGTCAGGCAATCGGCCCCGGCCTCCAGCAGCAGCTTGGCGTGCTCGCCGCTCAGCCCCATGCCGTTGGAGGCGTTTTCGCCGTTCACCACAACAAAATCGAGCCGCCAGTCCTGGCGCAGCCGCCGCAGATTTTCGGTAATGGCACTGCGCCCCGCGCGGCCCATCACATCGCCTAAAAACAGAATTCGCATTCCGGCGTGGTACGCCGTTGCGGCCGGCAGAACAAGGCCTGCGAGCCGCGCGCAAAACTTTTCTGAAAAATTTTGCCAGGGTTTTTCACCAAAACCCTGGCGGTCTGGCCAATGTCAGCGGCTGAATTGCAGGACCCGGCTTTCGGTAACCACCATGTCGAGCGGCTGGTCGGTGGGTTCCAGCGGCAGGTCTTCGGCCTCTTGCGCGTCATAGGCAAAACCGATCGCCAGCGTCGCCCGCTTGCCGCGCAACAGCTCCAGCGTGCGGTCATAGAAGCCGCCGCCATAGCCCAGCCGCCCGCCCTTGGCATCAAAGGCAACCAGCGGCACGATCAGGATCTCAGGCTCGAAAAAATCGTCCGTTTCAGGAACCATGGCGCCAAAGGGGCCGTCGCGCAGCGGACCTTCGGGCTGCCAGCGGCTGAATTTCAGCGGCTGGCCTGCCCCCATGATCACCGGCACGCCAACAGGCCCATGCGCAGCCGCTTCGGCCATTGCCGGCACCGGGTCGATTTCAGTCCGGATCGGCAGAAAGCCCGACAGCGGCACACCGCGGTAACCGGCCAGCACCTCGGACAGATGGCCGGCGGCGCCTGGGATATTGCGGGCATGCGCTTCCTTGCGGCGGGCAAAGGCGGCCTTGCGGGCAGCGGCCTTGATTTCAGTCAGATCCGTCATCGCGGTCTCCTACAGCAAAACGGTTGCGGCAAGCCCGAGGAAGGCAAAAAAGCCGACCACATCGGTCACCGTGGTCACAAAGGCCCCAGAGGCCAGCGCCGGGTCAATTCCGGCTTTCTCCAATAGAACCGGGATCACCGTGCCCGCCAGCCCTGCCACGACCAGATTGATCACCATAGCGACTGCAATCACCACCCCCAGCATCGGCGAGCCGAACCAAGCGAGGCCCACCAGCCCCATCACAATGGCAAAGATCACCCCGTTGACCAGCCCCACCAGCACTTCCCGGCGGATCACCCGCCAGACGTTGGAGCCGGTCAGGTCGCGGGTGGCAATCGCACGCACCGCAACCGTGAGCGACTGGGTGCCGGCATTGCCGCCCATGGAGGCAACAATCGGCATCAGCACCGCAAGGGCCACAAACTGCGCGATAATTTCCTCGAACTGGGCAATCACCAATGAAGCCAGCACCGCCGTCACCAGGTTCACCGCCAGCCAGGGGAAGCGGCGTTTGGTGGTTTCTATCACCCGGTCAGCCAGCGAGCTTTCCTCGCCCACGCCAGCCAGACGCAGGATGTCTTCCTCGTGCTCCTCGTCCTGCACGATCATCGCGTCGTCGATGGTGATCACACCGACCAGGCGCCCTTCGCCATCGGTCACTGGCGCCGAGATCAGGTGGTACTGGTTGAAGGCATAGGCCACATCCTCCTCGTCCTGATCGGCGGGAATCACCTGGAAGGTGTCTTCGACCAGTTCGGTCAGCAGCACTTCGCGCTTGGTGGCCATGATCCGGCCAAGGGTGACATTGCCAATCGGGTGCAGGCGCGGATCGACCAGGACCACATGATAGAACTGGTCCGGCAGATCCTCGGAGTTGCGCATGTAATCAATGGCCTGCCCGACATTCCAGTGTTCGGGCGCCATCACCACTTCGCGCTGCATCAAACGGCCGGCCGAGTTTTCCGGATAGCTCAGCGACTGTTCGACCGCGACCCGGTCGGCATCTTCAAGCGCCTCCAGGATGGCTTCCTGCTGCGGCACCTCAAGGTCTTCGAGAAGGTCGACGACATCGTCGCTTTCCATCTCCCGGACCGCTTCGGCCAGAACCAGCGGGTTCAGCGTCTCGATGACTTCTTCACGGATCGACTCGTCCAGTTCGGACAGAATCTCGCCGTCAAACTCACGGTCGTAAAGGCGGATCAGCCGCGCCCGGTCGCTGGAACCGATCTGTTCCAGAAGGTCGGCGATATCTGCCGCATGCAGGTTTTCCAGCAGCTCCGTCAGCGCTTGCTGATCGCCCTGCTCCACCGCATCCAGAATCTGGACAACCAATTTCCGGTCCAGGTCGTAGGAGTCGTCCTGAGACAGGTCGCCGGTGATGTTGTCGCCGCTGCTCATGTGGTGCCCCCGGGCATTTTGTGAGTGTTTGCCTGCAAAATAGAAGAAGCGGCTACCGGAAAACAATGACATCGGCATAATTTACCGGAGCTGTTGCGGCGGGTATCCTGCCCGGAGCCATTTTGCAAGGAAAGGGTTGGAAGAATGGGCACCGATTACATCCTGAAAGGGCACGTGCTGTCTTTTACCGGCTCTCCCTTTGCGGCGGAGCAGCCCGAAGATGCGGTCCGGCTGCTGGACGCGGTGGCGGTGCAGGACGGCCGGGTCGCAGGTGCGGGGCCGCTGGCACAGATGCAGGCACTGCTGCCGCAGGCGGAAGCCGTCGATCACAGCGGCAAGCTGATCATGGCCGGGTTTGTGGACGCCCATGTGCATTACCCGCAGACCGCGATTATCGCCAGTTGGGGCAAGCGCCTGATCGACTGGCTGAACAGCTATACCTTCCCCGAGGAGATGCGGTTTGCGGACCGGGCCTATGCCGATGAAATCGCCGGCCGCTATCTGGACCTGACAGCGGCGCATGGCACCACCACGGTGTGCAGCTATTGCACCATTCACCCGGAAAGCGTGGATGCGTTCTTCGCGGCGGCGCACGCGCGCGGGCAGCGGGTGGTTGCGGGCAAAACCTGCATGGACCGCAACGCACCCGGCGGCCTGCAGGACACGGCGCAGTCGGCATATGACGATTCGGAGGTGCTGATCGGGCGCTGGCACGGCGTCGGCCGGCTGGAATATGCAATTACCCCGCGGTTCTCCCCCACCTCCACCCCGGAGCAGCTGGAGGCGATGGGGGCCTTATGGGGCAAGCACCCTGAATGCCTGATGCAAACGCATCTGAGCGAGCAGACGGATGAGATCGATTGGGTCAGATCCCTGTTCCCGCAGGCGCGGGATTACCTGGACACCTACGAGGAATTCGGCCTGCTGGGGGCGCGCGGGATTTATGGCCATGCGATCCATCTGGAGGAGCGTGAACGGCACCGGCTGCGGGACTATGGCGCGGCGCTGATCCATTGCCCGACGTCGAACACATTCATCGGCTCCGGGCTGTTCGATATGGCCGGGCTGATGGCCGAGGGGCAACGGATCGGACTGGCCACCGACACCGGCGGCGGGTCGAGTTTTTCGATGCTGCGCACGATGGCGGCGGCCTATGAAATCGGCCAGCTGCGCGGCACGCCCCTGCATGCGGCGCAGCTGTTGTGGCTGGCGACGCTTGGCTCGGCGACGGCGCTGCGAATGGAGCGGAGGATCGGCAATATCGCCCCCGGCATGGAGGCCGATCTGGTGGTTCTTGACCTATCCTCCACCCCCGCCATCGCCCAGCGGTCAGCCCGCGCCGAGGATCTGTGGGAGGCGGTGTTCCCCACCATCATGATGGGGGATGACCGGGCCGTGTCAGAGGTCTGGATCAGCGGGCGGCCGGTTGAGCAGAGGCGCTGACGCGCCTCGGCCTTGAGTATTTTCAGAAAGATGAAGCCAGCGCCCGCGCCAGTTTTCCGTGGCGTTCGATCAGCTGCGGCAGGTCGAGCGTGGTGATCTCGCCGCTGCGGATGATCTGCTTGCCTTCGACAAACAGGTGTTTCACCTGGGTTGGACCGGCCAGCAGCAACGCGACGGCATCCCAGCTGCCGCTGGAGGCGATGCCGGCGGTGTCCCAGACGGCGATATCGGCCCGCTTGCCCGGCGCCAGCCGCCCGCAATCGGGGCGGCCCAGCACATCGGCGCCGCCGCGGGTGGCGATCTCCAGCGCCTCATAGGCGCTCATCGCGTCGGCGCCGTTGGCAACCCGCTGCAGCAGCATCGCCTGACGCGCCTCCGAGGTCAGGCTGGCCATGTCGTTGCTGGCAGATCCGTCCACCCCCAGCCCCACAGGAACCCCGGCGTCCCGCATTGCCCGCACAGGAGCAATGCCGCTGCCCAGACGGCAGTTGGAACAGGGGCAATGGGCAACACCGGTGCGGGTTCTGGCAAAGAGATCAATCTCTTGCACATCCAGCTTCACGCAATGGGCGTGCCAGACATCCTCGCCGGTCCAGCCCAGCTCTTCGGCATACTGGCCGGGGCGGCAGCCGAATTTGGCCTCGGAATAGGCAATGTCCTCGTCATTCTCGGCCAGGTGGGTGTGCAGCATCACGCCCTTGTCGCGGGCCAGCAGTGCGGCGTCGCGCATCAGCTCGCGGCTGACCGAGAAAGGCGAGCATGGCGCCAGGCCGACCCGGCACATAGAGCCCTCGGCAGGATCGTGGAAGGCATCCACCACGCGGATCATGTCATCGAGGATGGCGCGCTCTTCCTCAACCAGGCTGTCGGGCGGCAATCCGCCGTCGCTTTCGCCGATGCTCATCGCACCGCGGGTCGGGTGGAACCGCAGGCCCACATCGCGGGCGGCGTGAATAGTGTCCTCGAGACGGGAGCCGTTGGGATAGAGATACAGGTGATCCGAGCTGAGCGTGCAGCCCGAGAGCGCCAGTTCCGCCAGGCCCAGCTGGGCAGAGACGAACATTTCGTCCGGGGTGAACTGCGCCCAGATGGGATAGAGCCGTTGCAGCCAGCCGAACAGCAGCGCATCCTGCGCCCCCGGCACCGCGCGGGTCAGGTTCTGGTAGAGGTGGTGGTGGGTGTTCACCAGCCCCGGCGTCACCACGCTGCCGCGGCCGGAAACGACGTTTCCGCTGGTTTGCAGCCCCTGCCCCACGGCGGCAATCTCACCGCCGCGGATCAGGACATCGGCGCCATGCAGCACCCGCCGCGTATCATCCATCGTCAGGATGGTATCGGCATTTTGAATGAGGATCTCTGTCATTTTCACACACTCCAAAAGACAGCCCGCTTCAGAGGAATGTGCGATTGGCCGATGGAAAACGGGCGAAGAACCGGCCTGTGGGAAAACTACAGGCAGGCACGGCCGGGTTCAACCGGTTTACGCCTGCCGCAGCAGTTTCAGCGCAGACGCGTGGATATCCGCATTGGCTGCGGCCAGGGCACGGCCGCCGTTGTGGGCCGGGTTTCCCTGCCAGTCGGTGACCATGCCGCCCGCTGCCTGGATCAGCGCAATCGGCGCCTGAATGTCATAAGCATTGAGACCGGCCTCGATCACCAGATCCACTTGCCCTGCCGCCACCAGCGCATAGGCATAGCAATCGGTGCCGTAGCGGGTCAGTTTGGCCCGGGCCGAGACCCGTTCGAATGCGGCGCGGTCCTGCGGTGTGCCGACCTCCGGGAACGTGGTGAACAGGATCGCGTCTTCCAGCGCCGCAGTGGCACGGGTCTGCAATGGCCTTGCGCCAAGCGGGCCGGTCATGGCGGCAACGTCCGGTCCGCCGCAGAACCGCTCACCGGTATAGGGCTGGTCGATGACGCCCAGGAACGGGCCGTTTTCATCTGACAGCGCAATCAGCACGCCCCAGGTCGGCGTGCCGCTGATGAACCCCCGGGTGCCATCAATCGGGTCCAGCACCCAGGTGCGGCCGGAGGTGCCCGGCTTGGTGCCGAACTCCTCGCCCAGAATGCCGTCGCCGGGGCGCAAGTCTGCCAGAACTGCCCGCATTGCCTGCTCGGCGGCGCGGTCCGCAACAGTGACCGGATCAAACCCGCCTTCGAGTTTGTTCTCGGCGGTCAGCGCAGATGTGCGGAAATGCGGCAGGATGGCAGCGCGGGCTGCGTCTGCCATCCTGTGTGCAACGTCAAGATCTGAGAATGCGGCCTGTGTCATAGCGATACGGGTGCCACCCAGCCAAAATTATTGCAAGCGCAATCCCTGCCATCTGCAGGTTTTACGCCGGCAATCTGTCTGTATCGGCCGTCCGGATTTCAGGCGACGTCGCTCAGAACACGCGCCAATTCAAACAGGCGGCGGCGCTGGTTTTCCGTGATCGCATAGTAGGAGCGCACCAGATCAAGGGCTTCTTTGTCGCCCATCAGGTCTTCCGGAACGGAGGCTTTCTCCGCGGGCGTTTTGCCTTCTTCCTGCAGACCTTCGAAGAAGAAGCTTACCGG